>JAHCAT010000011.1 GCA_019634735.1 Lysobacterales bacterium
CAGCCAGCGCGCGTCTACAACCGGGCATCTGGGGGTTGACATCGAACACAGCTGCTCCCCCGCCTGCGGGGGAGGGGCGGGGGAGAGGGCTGCCCTGATCAGCGCGCGCCGCTGGGCCGGCAACGATGCAGATCATGGCAAGCCCCGGCACTCTCCCCCGGCCCCTCTCCCACAGGGAGAGGGGAGCACAGCGCACTCCGCTCACCGAGCGCCGGGTCCTGGCCCTTGGCCTCGATCCCGGGCTGAGACACGACGTTGATCAGGCCGCCTGGAGAGGGTGCCAGCGTGCGCCGTGGTCGGCTTCGGGCAGCGAGGATGCACGCCGCAAAGAGGGTGTCGCACTGACGGCTGCAGTCGTCCGCCGGGAACGCGCCTGCGCGCGCTTGCGTCCGCCGACGCGCGACGGGTGCCGGGTCCTGAACAGCGCCCCTTGAGTGCCGGCGGCGAAGCGGGCAGGCTGGCGGGCGACGCGACCGGAAGACCCCAGCCATGCGAATCGTCCTTGCCGCCATGACCCTGCTGCTTGCCGCCGGCGCCGCGCCGGCCACCGAACTGACCATCGAGCGCATCTACGGCGATCCGCCACTGGCCGGCCCGACCCTGCGCGGCCTGAAGGTCTCGCCCGACGGCAGCCGGGTCACCTTCCTGCGCGGCCGCGAGGACGACCAGAACCGCCAGGACCTGTGGCAGTACGAGGTCGAAGGCGGCCAGACCCGGCGCCTGGTCGATGCCGACGCCCTGGGCGGCGGTGCCGAGCTCTCCGCCGAGGAGGCGGCGCGCCGCGAGCGCCTGCGCATCGCCGCGCTGACCGGCATCGTCGACTACCTGTACGCGCCGGACGGCAGCGCCCTGCTGTTCCCGCTGGACGGCGCCCTGTGGCACTACCCGCTGCCCGACGGACCGGCCCGGCGCCTGGCCGATGCCGCCGACGGTTTCGTCACCGATCCGGCGATCTCGCCGGCCGGCGACCGCGTCGCCTTCGTGCGCAAGCAGAACCTGCACGTCGTCGATCTTGCCGACGGCGCCATCCGCGCCCTGACCATGGACGGCGGCGGCACGGTCAGCAACGGCAGCGCCGAGTTCATCGCCCAGGAGGAGATGGACCGCCACGAGGGCTACTGGTGGTCGCCGGACGGCAGCCGCATCGCCTTCGCGCGCGTCGACGAGTCGCGCGTGCCGCTGCAGCGGCGCTTCGAGATCCAGGCCGGCGGCGTCGACACCGTCGAGCAGCGCTACCCCGGCACCGGCCAGGACAACGTCGACATCCAGCTCGGCGTGGTCGAAGTCGCCGCGCAGCAGCCGCGGCCGCAATGGATCGACCTGGGTCCCAGCACCGACATCTACCTGGCGCGTGTCGACTGGCGTCCGGACGGGCAGGCCGTGTGGTTCCAGCGCCAGAGCCGCGACCAGCGCCGCCTGGAGCTGATCGAGGCGACCCTGGCCGACAACCGCCAGCGCGTGCTGCTCACCGAGACCGCCACCACCTGGGTCAACCTGCACAACGACCTGCGGCCCTTGCCCGACGGCGGCTTCCTGTGGAGTTCCGAGCGTGACGGCTGGCGGCACCTGTACGTGCACGGCGCCGACGGCGGCCGGCAACGCCAGCTCACCCGCGGTGAGTGGGCGGTCGACGCGGTGCTGGCGGTCGATGCCGGGGCCGGTACGGTGTGGTTCGCCGGCAACCGCGACGACGTGCTCGGCCGGCAGGTCTTCGCCGTGCCGCTGGCCGGTGGCGAGGCGCGCCGGATCAGCAGCGGCGAGGGCTGGCACGAGGCGGTGTTCGCCGGCAACGGCGCGGTCTGGATCGACACCTGGAGCGACCCCGCCAACCCGCCGCAGGTGCGCCTGCGCGACGGCGAGGGTGCCGAGGTCGCGGTACTGCTGGGCAATGCCGTCGAGGGCGACCACCCCTACGCGGCCCTGCGCGAGGGCCATGTCCTGCCCGAGTTCGGCACCCTGCCCGCCGAGGACGGCAGCGCCCTGCACTGGCGCATGTACAAGCCACCGGGTTACCGCGCCGACCGCCGCCACCCGGTGTTCGTGCGCTTCTACGGCGGCCCGGGACGGCAACTGGTCAACCGCGCCTGGGGCGACCTGTTCGACCAGTACATGGCGCGCCGGGGCTTTGTTGTGTTCAGCCTGGACAACCGCGGCACGCCGCGCCGCGGCAAGGCCTTCGAGGACGCCCTGTTCCAGCGCATGGGCGATATCGAGGCGCGCGACCAGCGTGCCGGCATCGACTGGCTGCGCGGCCGCGACGACGTCGATCCGGCGCGGATCGGCGTGTTCGGCTGGAGCTACGGCGGCTACCTGGCGCTGATGATGCTGGCCAAGCATTCCGACGTGGTCGCCGCCGGCGCCGCGGTGGCGCCGGTCACCGACTGGATGCTCTACGACACCCACTACACCGAACGCTACATGGACCACCCGCAGCGCAACGCCGAGGGCTACGAGGCCGGCGCCCTGTGGCCGCACCTGGACGGCCTGACCTCGCCCCTGCTGCTGGTGCACGGCATGGCCGACGACAACGTGCTGTTCACCCACAGCACCGAGCTGATGGCGCGCCTGCAGCAGCGCGGCACCGCCTTCGAGCTGATGACCTACCCCGGCGGCAAGCACGGCCTGTCGCAGCCGTGGATGCGCGTGCACGTCTACCGGGCGATCGCGGACTTCTTCGAGCGGCGGCTGGGGCCGGTCGAACCGGGCGGCCTCCCCGCCCGTCCGTAGCGGTGCGCCGGAGCGGGCGGAAACGGCGCCCGTCCGCGCCGTCCGCGCCGCCGGCAGTGGCAAAACGCTAAAAAGGGGACCACAATCGGCTGTCCATCCCTTACGGGCAGCCCATCCGGCCGTGAACGCCCCCGCGACAGCCAGCGCCACCGTCCCGCAGAACGCGGTCGCGGTGCTGCGCACGCTGGTGGTGTTCGACCTGGTCGATTCCACGGCCCTGGTCGAGCGCCTGGGCGACCAGCGTTCGGCGCAGGTGTTCCGGCGCCACGACCGCATGGTGCGCGGTCTGATCCGCGAGCACGGCGGCCAGGAGATCGACAAGACCGACGGTTTCCTGCTGATGTTCGACCGGCCGATCCAGGCGGTCGGCTTCGCCCTCGACTACCAGCGCGCGCTGCGCCGCTTCGCCGCCGACGAGCAGGTGCCGATGGCGGCGCGCACCGGCATCCACGTCGGCGACGTGGTCACCTGGCCCAACAGCGCCGAGGAGATCGCCGGTGGCGCCAAGCCGGTCGAGGTCGAGGGCCTGGTCAAGCCGGTCGCCGCCCGCCTGATGGGCCTGGCGCTGCCCGGGCAGATCCTGCTGTCCGGCGTCGCCTACAGCATCGCGCGCCGTGCCGAGGGCGAACTCGGTGCGGCGCTGGCGCGGGTCCTGTGGGTGGCCCATGGCCGGTTCCGCTTCAAGGGCGTGCCCGAGGCGGTGCCGGTGCACGAGGTCGGCGAGACCGGCATCGCGCCGCTCAAGGCGCCGGCCTGGTCCGGCAAGGCGCATCGCGAGGTGCCGCTGTGGCGACGCCCGGCGATGCTCGCCCTGGAGGCGGCCGCCCTGGTGCTGGCGATCGCCCTGCCGCTCTACCACCTGTTCAAGCCGCAGCCGGCGATCGCGTTCACCGCGCGCGACTGGGTGGTGGTGGCCGACCTCAACAACCTGACCGGCGAGGTGCGCTTCGACGAGTCGCTGCAGCAGGCGTTCCGGATCGGCCTGGAGCAGTCGCGCCACGTCAACGTGCTGGGCAACCTGCAGGTGCGCAACGTGCTCGAGCGCATGCAGCGCGACCCGGATTCCCTGGTCGACCGCAGCACCGGCGCCGAGGTCGCCGTGCGCGAGGGCGCCCGGGCCCTGATCCTGCCCAGCGTCGCCGAGGTCGGCGGCCGGGTCCGCTTCACCGCCGAGGTGATCGATCCGCGCACCCAGGCGACGGTCTGGGCGGAGTCCGCCGACGGCGCCGGCCTGGCGTCCGTTCTCCCCTCGGTGGACGCCGTCACCCGCCGCCTGCGCGGCCGCCTGGGCGAGGCGATCGGCGCGATCAGCGAGGCCTCGGAGCCGCTGGAAAAGGCGGCGACCGCCGACCTGGACGCGCTGCGGGCCTATTCGCTGGCGAGACGGGCCTATGAGCGCAACGAGCATGCCCATGCCGTCGCGCTGATGCGCGAGGCGATCGCCATGGATCCTGGCTTCGCCCTGGCCCGGCTCTGGTTGGCCGTGGTCCTCCAGGACCGGAACGACTCACTCAGCGAGGCCCTGTCCCTGCTGGCCGGCCTGGACGAGCACAGTCGCCTGGCGCAGCGAGACCGGCTGCGCCTGGAGGGGGTGAGGGCAAACCTGACTTTGCCCCCCGAAGAAGCGATCGGGCGCTGGCGAAGGATGGCCGAATTGTATCCCGACGATTTCCAGGCCCACGGTCAGCTTGCCTATCGGGCCTGGCTGGACGCCAACGACCTGGACCTGGCGGTCGCCGCGGTCGAGCGCAATGCGGTCAGCCAGAATCCGAATGCCGGGATCGGGCACTACATGAGGGCGATGCTGGCCTTGGCCCAAGGGGATTTCCAGGTTGCCCAGCAGCGCTTCGACCTGGCAAACGCGGCAGGCCTGGTCAGCGAGAACGAGTACGCCGCCTTCGTACACGCCGCTCGTGGCAACTACGCCGAGGCCTATGCGGCGCTGGATGCCGGTCGCGCCTCAGGCGATGCCATTTCCAGCTTCGGCGTCAGCCTGAGTCGGGCCCTTCTGACCGCCGATGCCGGCGATTTGGAGGGAGCGGCTGTAAAACTCGCAAGCATCGCAGGCGGCCAAGTCAGTGCCAGCACCGCACCGGATGACGCGCTGCAGCTGGCCGAACTCTACCTGGACTGGCTGCGTACCGGCGATGCGGACAGGGTGACGGCGCGTCTGAGGGCGGTGGCCCGGCGCGTGCCGGATCCGACGCTGACCTTGCCAAGGGATCGGGCGGTGGCAGTGCGGCGAAAGTCCGCCGCGGCCTGGTTGGCCACCCGGTTGGGCGACTCCACGCTGGCGCGGACCCTGCTGGGCGAAATTGAGCCGGGCTTCCACGGCGCCGGTTGGCCGGAACTCGATGCCCGCATCGATCTTGCACGTGCGCGCCTCGCACTGTTGGAGGGAGATCCCGAGCGGGCCATCGGATTGCTCCAGCCGCATCTGGATGGAACCGAGTTCTGGCTGCAGCGTCACGCCCTTGCCGAGGCGTTCTATGCCGCCGGGCGCAAGGAAGAGGCGCGAGAGCAGGTTGGCTGGTTGCTCGCTCATCGGCATCGAGCCTGGGCCGATGTGCATGGCACCCGGATAACCCATTTCCCCGGAGTTCTGGAAAGCCGTCTGGTTCGCCTGATGGCGGCCGAACACGAACTCGCGGCCGCCAATGAAGCGCTCGCCAAGGAGCACCTGGAGCGCTTCTTGGCGGAGTGGTCGGAGTCGGGTCTCGGTTCTGCCTTGCAAAGACGAGTAAGAGCAATCCGAGACGGTCTGAGGGCCGTGGAGGCGACCCCATCCGGCCTCAGCCGATCTGAGGCGTCTTGAACTCCATCGCCGCCGCGAACGCGCTGCCGCCAATGTCCTCAAGCAGTGCCGCGAAGGCTTCCTTGGACGCAATCTTTCTTGGCGCGCAGCAGGTCTGATCCAGCGACTTGCAGGCCCCAGGATCGATGCCGACCTCGGCCATCGCCGACGTCGGGTCGGCCTGGAAGCGATCACGGAAACCATCGTCGGAAGCCAGGCGCTTGATCAGGGCGACGCCCTGCTCGGTCGGCAGCGAAGCACTCATGGTGGAACCTCCCCGGGTGGCGGATGCCGCCGATGCGGCGGCTGCAAGTCCTCGGCAGTCTAACCGGCGCCGGGAATGCGTCAACCATGCAGACGTGCGCGGCTGGCGCCGTTGCGGTTGGCGCGCAGGAAGGGGGTCGGCCCCGGAGTTGGAGACGGGCCGGCATCAGGCCGGCAAAGCCTTGATGCCGGCGCCACGCAGGCGGCGGGTCAGCCGACCTTGGGTACCCGGAACTCCAGCGCCTGCGCGAAAGCCTGGCCCTCGACATCGTCCAGCAGCGCCTGGAACGCCGCCTTCGGTGCCAGCGCGCGTGGCCAGAAGCAGATCATCCGGAGGCTGTGCAGCGTCGTCTCGGAAACGCCGATCTCGCGCAGGCAGGCGCGCGGATCGACCTCGTAGCGGGCACGGAAGGCGTCGTCGTCGGCCAGTCGCGCCATCAGCACCAGTCCCTGAGCCGGGGAGATGGCGCCGGCCGCAGTGGTCGGGGCGAGCGGATCGGATGTGGCACCATCGGCGGCCCAGGCGGCAGGCAGGTCGGTGAAGGCGGTTGCGTCCATGACGGTGGAAACTCCTCGGTTGGCGAATAGGGGCAGAGTATTGCCGTTCCCACGATCAAATAACGTGAACCCGTAGACTATGCGCCTGCGTCGCTGCCACGCCCTGCTGATCGAGCCGCGCGAAACGCGTGAAATCGACCTCCACGCCCTGGTCGCCGGCCAGCCGCGGCTGCTGGCCCGGCGCCGCTGGCTGGCCCTGGCCGCGCACCTGGACGCGGAGACCGAAGTCGATGCCGCGGCCCTGGCCCTGCTGGGCGCGGTCTCCCCGCAGGACTGGAGCGACCGCGACGAACTGCTGGCCGCCGGCCACGACCCTGCCACCCTCGACGCCCTGCACGCGGCCGGCCTGCTGCTGGCGCAGGACCAGGACGATGCCGTGGCGCGTGCCGACCAGTCGGTCCGCGACGGCCACTGGCGCGGCCTGTCGGCGGTGGCGCACCGGCACCTGCGCTGGCGCGGCATCGACACCCGCTCCGCCCATGCCGACGACGGCGTCGACGCCGATGGCGCCCTGGCCGCCAAGCGCCTGGCGCGCATGGGCCCGCCGCCACCGGTCGTGCAGCCGCGTTGCCCGCCCGAACATCGCCAGGCCTTGCCACCGGCGCAGGCCGGCGCCCTGGACGCGCTGCTGGCACGCCGGGTCACCTGCCGGAACTTCGACCCGGCCCGGCCGCTGCCGCTGGCGACCCTGGCCAGCGTGCTGTCGCGCGTGTACGGCGCGCGTGCGCACAGCGAGGTCACCGGCGTGCCGGTTCTCAAGAAGAACGTGCCCTCGGCGGGCGGCCTGCATCCGGTCGAGGCCTACCTGCTGGTCCGGCGGGTCGAGGGCCTGGCGCCCGGTCTGTACCACTACCACGCCGTCGAGCATGCCCTGGAACCGCTCCAGGCGCTGGACCTGGCGCAGACAGCCGGTCTGGCCGAGCGTTTCGTCGCCCACCAGGCCTGGTTCATCGAGGCGCCGGTGCAGGTGGTGCTGGTCGCCCGCTTCGCCCGCACCTTCTGGAAGTACCGCAACCACGCCAAGGCCTGGCGGGCGATCAACCTGGATGCCGGCCACCTGTCGCAGCTGCAGTACCTGGTCGCCACCGAGCTGGGCCTGGCCGCCTTCATCACCGCCGCGATCAACGAAGGCGAGATCGAGGATGCCTTCGGCCTCGATCCCATGGCCGAGGGCGTGCTGGCGGTGACCGGCTTCGGTCACCGCGCCGCCGCCATGGACCAGCTCGAGTTCGACCCCCTGGCCAGCGTCTGGCCCAGTCCGAGCCCCGCCGCCCGGACCTGAGCGGACGGAGGCTTCCCCGGCCCGCCCCGGGCCTGCGCCCCGCCGCTGGTATACTGCGCGGCGCTTTCAGGCCCGAGCAGCCGAGACCCTTCGACGTGAACAGCTACGACATCGTCTTCCTGAAGAAATTCGCCTCCCTGATCGCCGGGTTCGTGGTGTTGACCGTGGTCCTGATCGTGGTCGCGCTGATCGTGCACGGCGGCGCGAAGTCCGGCGATCCGGCGCCCGAGCAGGTCGCCGCCGTCGAGGCCCGGATCGCGCCGGTCGGCGCGGTCTATGCCGGCGAGTCCGGCCAGATGGCGCGCGCCGCCGCCGCCGCGGCGGCCGCGGCCGCCGCCCAGCAGCAGGTCGCCTACGGCGGCACCCTGGACGGTGGCCTGATCTACGAGCGCCTGTGCCGGACCTGCCACGACACCGGCGCCGGCGGCGCCCCGAAGATGGAAGCCGCCGCCTGGACCGCGCGCCTTGCGCAAGGCCGGGAAACTTTGGTCCGCCACGCGATCGAGGGCTACGAGGGTCCGGACGGCATCATGCCGCCGCGCGGCGGCAATCCCTCGCTGACCGACGAGCAGGTCGCCGCCTCGGTCGACTGGATGATCGACGCGGTCAACTGATGCGCGCCTGGCCGCCAGCCCGGCACCGACGCCGCCGCAGGGCGGCGTTGTCGTCTGTGGCCCTGCTGGTCCTGGCCGCGCTGGCCGGTTGCTCGCGGGACCGCGATACCGCGCCCCTGCCGGCCCCGCCACGCGAGGTACGGTTCGCCTGCGGCGAGCCCGCCACCGCCATCGCCGGCCTGCCGCGCACACGTGGCCAGGGCATCGCCCAGCTCGGCCGGGTCGAACTGGAAGCGGTGGTGGTCGCCGATTTCCGCGACGGCCTGGGCGGCTTCGTGTTGCAGAGCGCGGCCGGCGACGACGATGGCGATGCCACCACGCCTGAAGGCGTGTTCGTCGCCCACGATCCCGGCCGCGGCCCGGTGCGCATCGGCCAGCGCCTGCGCGTGCGCGGCCTGTGGGCGCGCAGCGACGATCCGGCCGAGTCCGAATGGGCGCTGCGCGACGTCACCGACCTGCTCGACTGCGGCCCCGGCGAGCTGCCGGCCGCGCTCGAGCTCGCCGAGCCGCCGGCCGACTGGGCGGCGCTGTCGGGGATGCGCGTGCGCCTGCCCGGGCCGCTGGTGATCTCCGGCAACGACGGCCTGCTGCGTTTCGGCGAGCTGCTGCTGGCCTTCGAGGGCCGTCTGTACGCACCGACCGAGCTGGCCGCGCCGGGCCGCGCCGCGCGCCGGCAGGAACAGCGCAACCGCCGGCGCAGCCTGGTGCTCGACGATGCCCGCCTGGACCCCTGGCCACGCGCCCTCGCGCACCTGCCGGCGCCGCCCTCGGCGCGCAGCCCCTACCGGGTCGGCAGCACCGTCGAGGGCATCGAAGGCGTGATCGAGCGCCGGCACCGCGCCTGGCGACTGCAGCCCACCGGTCCGGTGGCGCGGGTGAACCAGGCGCCCCGCCCGCAAGCGCCGGCACGCAGCGACGGGGCGGTGCGCGTCGCCGGCTTCAACGTGCTCAACTTCTTCAACGGCGACGGCCGCGGGGCCGGCTATCCGACCGCGCGCGGCGCCGCCACCCCAGGCCAGCAGCGCCAGCAGCGCGACAAGCTGGTCGCGGCCCTGCGCGCCCTGGACGCCGACATCGTCGCGGTGATGGAGGTCGAGAACGACGGCGGCGGTGCCGACAGCGCCCTGGTCGAGCTGGCCGGCGCGCTCGCCCAGGGACGCGGCAGCGGCGACTGGCAAGGACTGGACCACGGCCGGCCGCGGCTGGGCAGCGACGAGATCGCGGTGGGCCTGCTGTACCGGGCCGACCGCGTGCGTCCGCTGGGCGACGCCCATGCCCTCGAGGAACCCCCGTTCGACCGCGGCAGCCGGGTGCCCCTGGCCCAGGCCTTCGTGGCCGGCGACGACGGGGTGCCGTTCACCGTGGTGGTCAACCACTTCAAGTCCAAGGGTGGCTGCGACCGCGCCGAGGATGCCGACGTGGACCAGGGCGATGGCCAGGCCTGCTTCAATGCGTTGCGCGTCGCCAGCGCGCGTCGTCTGGCGGACTGGCTGGCCACCGATCCGGCAGGGACCGGTGCCGGCCAGGTGCTGGTGATCGGCGATCTCAACGCCCATGGCCGCGAGGCGCCGCTGCGGGTGCTTACCTCGGCCGGTTGGACCGACCTGCTCACAGGCCGCGATCCGCCGGCCTGGACCTACGTGTTCCGCGGCCAGTCCGGCCGCCTCGACCACGCCCTGGCCGGTGGCGACCTGGCGGCCAGGGTGCGCGCCGCCGGCACCTGGGCGGCCAACGCCGACGAACTGCCCGGCTTCGAGTACGCCGCCGAGACCGGCGGCCGGCGCCTGTACGCCGCCGATCCCTGGCGCAGTTCCGACCACGATCCGGTCTGGGTCGACCTGACGCCCTGAGCCGAAGCGGGCGTCCGCCGTCGAGCGGTCGCAGCGCCACGCTTCGCGCTCACCCTGTCGGAGCCCGAGTCGACAGTGCGGCGACTCGATCCGTCCCGGCCCCCGTCAGCGCCGTCGTCTCTGACCGCCATCCGCACGCGGGCGCCGACCGCGTCCCGATACCCCCTGTCTGCCCCCAGCCGGCTTCCCCGCCGCACGAGCGAGGCCCCTGTCGTCCTCAGCGTCCGATACCGGTACCCGGTCCCCGGTCCCCGGTCCCCGGTCCCGAGTCCCGAGTCCCGAGTCCCGAGCCCCGAGTCCCAAGACAGAACAATGACCCTCCGCCCCGCCCTCGTCCTGCCCTTCCTCCTCCTTCTGACGGCCTGTGCCGGCACGGCACGGGTGGCCACCACGGCACCGGCACCGGCGCCGGAATCGGCCCGGCCCAAGGCACTCGTGCGCGACGACATCATCATCGTCGCCCAGCCCACCGCCGAAGACCTGGCCGCCTGGCGCGCCGACGGCGTGCGCTCGGTATTCAACGTGCGCACGCCGGCGGAGATGGCCGATCGCAAGGTGGTGCCCTTCGACGAGGCCGCACTGGCCGCCGAACTGGGGTATGCCTACGCCGAGCACGGCATCGCCGGCAGCCAGGGCTACCGTCCCGAAATCCTGGATGCATTCGCCGCTGCCGTGGCGGCGGGCGACGGACCGGTGCTCCTGCACTGCGGCACCGGCGCGCGCGCCGGCCTGCTGTACGCGGCCTACGCGGTGAAGTACCTGGGCCGCTCGCCGGACGAGGCGATGCGCGACCTCGAACCGCTCGGCCTGTGGCCGCTGCCGCTGGAACGCCTGACCGGCCTGCCGTTGCGGCTCGAGTCTATCGAGCAGCCCTGATACGCCAGCCGCGCCCCGCGCCAATCCCCGGATCGCGGGTCGCGGTCCCGGCACCTGCCCGCCCCCGCCTGCTGCCATCCTGACCCGCGTCGTACCCCGGCCCCGGTTCGGAGCCAGGTCCGTCATCCGCTCCACGCCGCGCGCCGCCAGCGCCGCGGCACCGCACTTCCCCCCGCCCCCGCTTGCGGGGGGTGGGGCCGGGGAGAGGGCCGCCCCGGCCAGCGCACGCGCCGGGAGCGACGACGGTGAAGATCATGGCCAGCCCCGACCCTCTCCCCCGGCCCCTCTCCCGGAGGGAGAGGGGAGCAGAGCGCGCTCCGCTCAATGAGCCCGGATCCCCGATGCTCGGTCCCCGGTCCCCGGTCCCCGGTCCCCGAGTCTCGAGCCCCGAGTCCCGAGTCCCGGGTCCCGGGTCCCGAGTCCCGACAACTCAGACCCCGACCGGCTCCCCGTGGCCCTGCGGCGGCAGCGTCTCCAGCGTGCCGCCGTGGTCGCGTGCCAGATACAGGTACATGGCCGGCAGCACGAACAGGGTGAACGCGGTGCCCAGGGTCATGCCGCTGGCGATCACCAGGCCCATGGCGAAGCGCGAGGCGGCGCCCGGGCCGGTGGCGATCAGCAGGGGCACCATCGCGAACACCAGCGCGGCGGTGGTCATCAGCACCGGCCGCAGGCGGATCGACGCCGCTTCCTCGATCGCCGCCCGCTTGGCCAGTCCCGACTCGACCTGCAGCTTGTTGGCGAACTCGACGATCAGGATGCCGTGCTTGGAGATCACGCCGACCAGGGTCAGCAGTCCCACCTGGGTGTAGATGTTGAGCGTGGTCAGTCCCAGCGACACGAAGATCATCGCGCCGCAGATCGCCATCGGCACCGTGATCAGCATGATCAGCGGGTCGCGCCAGCTCTCGAACTGCGCGGCCAGCACCAGGTAGATCACCACGATCGCGAAGAAGAAGGTCATCATCAGCGCCGACCCCTCGGTCTTGAACTGGCGCGACTGCCCGGCGTAGTCCACCGAGTAGCCCGGCGGCAGCACCTCGGCGGCGGCCTGCTCGAGGATGCCCAGCGCCTCGCCCAAGGTGACGCCCGGCCGCGGCACCGCCGAGATGGTCACCGCGTTGAGCTGCTGGAAGCGCTTGAGCTGCTGCGGCTGCACGCTTTCCTGCAGCGTCACCAGGGTCGACAGCGGCACCAGGTCGCCGCTGCGGGCGCGGGTGTAGAAGCTGCCGAGCTGGTCCGGGTTCAGGCGATCGCTGCGCTGCACCTGCGGGATCACCCGGTACGAACGGTTCTCCAGCGCGAAGCGGTTGGCGTAGCCGCCCGACAGCATCGCCGCCATGTCGGTGCTGAGCGTGCGCATGTCGATGCCGAGCAGGGCCGCCTTGTCGCGGTCGACCAGGATCTCCACGCGCGGCTTGTCGATCTTCAGGTCGGTGTTGAGGAAGATGAACTTGCCGCTGCCGTAGGCGCGGCCAAGGATCTCGCCGGCCAGTTCCTGGATCACCTCCAGGCTGCCGGTGCCGCCGACGATGAACTCCACGGGCGTGCCGCCGCCGCCGGCGGTGGGCAGGGCCGGCGGGATCACCGCGAAGCTGTTCAGCGCGGCGATCTCGCCGATCCGCGGCTGAATGTCCTGTTCCAGCACCTGCTTGGTGCTGCGCTCGCGCTCGCTCCAGGGTTTGAGCACGAAGCCGCCGATCGCCGAATTGGTCGAGCCGCCGCCGCCGCCGCCGAAACCGTTGATCTGGAAAATGTTCTCGACCTCGGGCACTTCCTCGGCGATGACCACCACCTCGTCGGTGTAGCGCTGCAGGTAGTCCAGGGTGCTGTACGGGTCGCTCTCGCCGACGAAGAACACGAAGCCCTGGTCCTCCTCGGGGGCCAGCTCGCTGGGCGAGGTGACGAACAGGAAGTAGGTGGACACCAGGATCAGGGCGCCGAACACGGCGATCACCGATTTGGTCTCCAGGGCGCCGTGCAGACGCCGCAGGTAGGCGCGCCGCAGCGACTCGAACCGGGCATCCAGCCAGGCCGCCAGCCGGCCCTGGCCGGCGTCGTGCGGCTTGAGCAGGAAGGCGCACATCATCGGCGACAGGGTCAGGGCGATCACGCCGGACAGCAGCACGGCGCCGGCCAGGGTGAACGCGAATTCGATGAACAGCGCGCCGGACAGGCCGCCCAGGAAGCCGATCGGCAGGTACACGGCGATCAGGGTGGTGGTCATCGCCACCACCGGCCAGGCCAGCTCGCGGGCGCCGCGGAGGGCAGCGTCCTTGGGTCGCATGCCCTCCTCGATGTGCCGGTGGATGTTCTCCAGCACGATGATCGCGTCGTCGACGACGATGCCGATCGCCAGCACCATCGCCAGCAGGGTCAGCAGGTTGATGGTGAAGCCCATCAGCAGCATCAGGAACAACGCGCCGACCAGGGACAGCGGCACCGCGATCGCCGGGATCAGCACGCTGCGCAGCGAGCCCAGGAACAGGAAGATCACCACGATGACGATCAGCACCGCCTCGACGATGGTGCGCACCACCTCGCCGATGGCGTCCTCGATGTAGCGGGTGCTGTCGTAGGGGATGGCGCCGTGCATGCCCTCGGGCAGCTGCGGGATGATCTCGCCGTCCCAGACCTCGCGCACGGCGCGGATCACATCCAGGGAATTGGCGTCCGGCGACACGAACACGCCGATGAAGGTGGCCTTGTCGCCGTTGAACTGCACCGAGCTGCCGTAGCTCTCCGATCCCAGCTCGACGTCGGCCAGGTCGCCCAGGCGGACGATCGCGCCGTCCTGCTCGCGCACCACCAGCTGCCGGAATTCCTCCTCGTTGCGCAGGTCGGTGCGCGCGGTCAGGTCGATCGACACCATCTGGCCCTTGGTGGCGCCGACCGCCGACAGCACCGAGTTGTTCTGCAGGGCCGCCCAGACGTCGCTGGCGGTGACCCCCAGCGCCGCCATCCGGTCCGGGCGCAGCCACACCCGCATGGCGAAGCTGCCGCTGCCCAGGATCTGCGCGCGCTGCACGCCGGGCAGGGTGGCCAGCTTCGGCTCGACCACGCGCACCAGGTAGTCGGTGATCTGGTTGTTGCTGAGGATCTCGCTGGAGAACGACAGGTACATGGCGGCGATCTGCTCGCCCTGCTGCAGCTCGATCACCGGGTCCTCGGAGGCCGCCGGCAGCTCGCCGCGCAGCTTGTTGACCTTGGCGGCGATCTGGGTGAGCGCCTCGTTGGGGTCGTAGTCCAGGCGCAGGTAGGCCTGGATCTGGCTGATCCCGGCGGTGGAGCTGCTGACCAGGTAGTCGATGCCCTCGGCGCTGGCGACCTCGCGCTCCAGCGGCGTGGTGATGAAACCCTGGATCAGGTCGGCGTCGGCACCGAAGTAGGCGGTGGTGACGTTGATCACCGCGTTCTGCAGTTCCGGGTACTGGCGCACGTTCAGCTCGCTGCCGGCGCGCAGGCCGAGCAGCAGGATGAACAGGCTGACCACGCTGGCCAGCACCGGCTTGTTGACGAAGATGTCGGTGAACTTCATGGGCGGGGGCGCCTCCTGGCGATGCGGTGGCGCGGGCTCAGCGGTTGTCCGGGGCCGGATCGGCCTCGGCGGTCGGTTCGACGCGGTCGTTGATCACCACGGTGGCGCCGTTGCGCAGCTTGAGCAGGCCGCTGGTGGCGACCCGTTCGCCCGGCCGCAGGCCCTCGAGCACCGCGACCAGGTCGCCGCGGCTGGCGCCGGTGCGGATGAAGCGCTGGCTGACGGTCAGGGTGTCGCCCTCGACCTGCACCGGGGGCGACGCCTGGCCGGGACCTGCGACATCGCTGTCGCCGCCCGCGGAAGCCACCTGGCTGCTGCCGATCACGTACACGGAGTTGCCGTAGGGGTTGAAGCTGACCGCCGTCTGCGGGATCACCACCACCGTGCGTGGTTCGCCCAGGCCGGCGGCGACCCGTGCCGAGGTGCCCGGGCGCAGCAGGCCGTCCGGGTTGGCCAGGGTCGCCTGCACGCGCACGTTGCGGGTGGCGACGTCGACCTCGGGTTCGATGGCGGTGACCGTGCCCTCGAAGCTGCGCCCCGGCGCGGCGTCGACCTGGGCGCTGACCGGCAGGCCGGTACGGATATCGGCCAGGCGCTGCTCGGGCACGCTGAAGTCCAGGTGGATGGGATCGAGCGACTGCAGGCTGACGATCGCGTCGCCGGGGTTGAGGTACTGGCCCAGGTTGACCCGGCGGATGCCGAGCCGGCCGGCGAACGGCGCGCGGATGGTCTTGCGGGCGATCAGGGCGCGCTGCGCCTCGACCTGCGCCTGCAACTGCTCGACCTCGCTCTCGCGCTGGTCGAGGTCGGCGCGGGCGACCAGCTTGCGCTCCTCGTACAGCTCGCGGAAGCGGTCGCGCTGGGTGACCGCCAGGCGCAGGCCGGCCTCCAGTGCGCGCAGGCTGGCCAGCTCGGTGCTGGCTTCGAGTTGCAGCAGCACCTCGCCGCGCGCGACCTGCTGGCCGGACTCGAAGCGGATCGCACTGACCACGCCCGCGGCCTCGGTAGTGACCCGGGTGCCGTTGACCGCGGCCAGGCTGCCGACCGCGCCCAGGCTGTCGCCCCACTGTTCCTGGCGAACCACGGCGGCGCTGATCGAGGCCGGCGGCATCGGCATGTTGTCCATCGCCTGGTTCATCATCTTCGACCCGTACCACTTCAGGCCGAAGATCGCGCCGAACACCGCGCCGACGACGATCAGCATCAGGAGCATGCGCAGGGCGGTGGAACGGTGCGGCTGGACGGTGCGGTCGCGTCGGTTCATCGGGAAGCTTCCGTGGCAGGGCTGGAATCGGGGGCGAGGCGGCGCGCGTGCGCCGCGCAGACGGGAAGGGGCAGGTCGAATACGTGCCGGCACAGGCGCTCGACCTGGGCGGCCACCGCGGCATCGTCGACCGGCGCCATCAGGGGCAGCCAGCCGTAGCCGTTGAGCAACAGGTTGAGCTGCTTGAAAAGCAGCCGGTAGGGCTGGCTGACCTCGTGGCTGTCGAGCAGGCCTTCGGCATGGGCGAGGGTGTGCATGCCCAGGCACTGGCACCAGGCGCCGAGCACCAGCTCGCGCGCGGCCATGCCGTGGGTGTCGGGCAGGTCGCCATCGGCGATCGCCCGCGCGACGATGCCGTCGAGCAGGGACTGGATCGGCGCGGTGGCATCGAGCATGCGCTGCCGCTGCCGGGGCGAGGCGGCGTTCCAGACCACTTCGGTCAGCACGTACTGTTGCAGGCGGAACAGCTCCGGCGCCTGTTCCTGGGCCAGGGTGTCGGCCACGGCGACCGCCAGCAGGCGCTCGCGGCTGGGCCCGTTCCATGCAGCGGCGCGCGCGAACAGGCCGAGCCGGCTTTCGGCATTGCCCGTGGCCAGCGCCAGCAGCAGGTCTTCCTTGGTGTCGAAGTGCAGGTACAAGGTGCCCACGGCCAGCCCGCAGGCGCGCGCCAGCCGGGACATCTGCAGGGTCAGCAGGCCCTCGCGCTGGAGCAGCTCCCGGGCGGTGTCCAGGATCAGCTGTTCGCGCCGCGCCATGGCTTGCTGGCGGTCTGGGTGGATTGCCATACCAGTGGGTTCAGGAAAGGGGCGCGATTGTGAATCCGATTCACGGCGACCGCAAGTGCCTTCCGCGGGCGCCGGCACGACGTTCAGCCGCGGTTGGCGTGGTGCCGGGCGGCCAGGCCCCTGCGCTATAGTCATCGGCACGTGAACAGCGCCCTCGCCCCGTTTCCGCCGGTCGGCTCCCTGACCGTCGCCCGCGACCTGCCCGGCACCCGCCCGTGCCCCGGGCGGTGGCGGCTGGCTGCGCTGCGGGTACGGAGCGGCTGAAGCCATGACCATCGCCGACCGCTTCCCGGCGCAGTCCGGGGAACTGACGCTGGCCGGCCCGGCGGGCGCCATCGAGGCCATGATCGAGCTGCCCGAGCCCGACAAGACCCGTGCCGGCACCGCGATCGTCTGCCACCCGCATCCCCTGCACGAAGGGACCATGCACAACAAGGTGGTGACCATGACCGCGCGCAGTCTGCGCGAGCTGGGCCTGGCAGTGCTGCGCTTCAATTTCCGCGGTGTCGGCGCGTCCGCCGGCGGCTACGACGACGGTGCCGGCGAGGCCGACGACGTGCGTACGATCGCCGCCTGGCTGGAAGAAGTCCGGCCCGGCGACCAGCTGTGGCTGGCCGGCTTCTCGTTCGGCGCCTACGTGGCCGCCCGCGCCGCCCAGGACCTGCCGGTGCGGCAGCTGATCAGCATCGGTCCGGCGGTCGAGAACTTCGACATGGCCGGACTGCGCCGCCCCGACTGCCCGTGGCTGGTGATCCAGGGCGAGGAGGACGAGGTGGTCTCGCCGCAGGCGGTGTTCGACTGGGCGGCGACCGTGAAACCGCCGGTGCAGCTGATCCGCATGCCGGAAACCGGCCACTTCTTCCACCGCCGTCTGATGGACCTGCGCGGCGCCCTGAAGAACGCCGTCAAGGGCAACCTGCCGCCGCTGCGCGATGCCTGAAGCGCCCACGGCGGCGCCCTCGGCCGCCTGGCAGGCCGGCGTCGAGGCCGGCCGCTGGCAGGACGACCCGGCGCAGCGCCGGGTGCTGCCTTACCTGGACCGCCTGCATGGGCAACTGCTCGCGCCAGCGCGCACCGGCCTGCTGGCGCGTCTGCGTCCCGGCGCCACCGTGCCGGCGCCACGCGGCCTCTACCTGTGGGGCGGGGTCGGCCGCGGCAAGACCTTCCTGGTCGACCTGCTGGCGGGTCAACTGCCCACGGGTACGGTGCAACGCCGCCACTTCCACCGCTTCATGGGCGAAGTCCACCAGGCCCTGCGCGAGCTGCGCCTGTCCGGGGTCGCCGACCCGCTACCCAGGTTCGCGCAGTCGCTGCGCCGCCAGTGCCGGCTGCTGTGCCTGGACGAGTTCCTGGTGCACGACATCGGCGACGCCATGCTGATGGCCGGCCTGCTGCGCGGCCTGCACGGCGCCGGCGTGGTGCTTGCGACCACCTCGAACACGGCGCCGGCGGACCTGTACCGCGACGGCCTGCAGCGCAACCGCTTCCTGCCGGCGATCGCCCACCTGGAGACGCAGTGCGAGGTGGTCGAACTGGTCTCCGACACCGACCACCGCCTGCGCAGCCTGCGCCAGGCACCGGTCTACCTGGTCGAGCCAGACAGCGCGCGCGCCGATGCCGCCCTGGCGGCGCGCTTCCAGTCGCTCGCGCCGGGCCCGGTGCAGCACGATGGCGCGCTCGAGGTCGAGGGCCGCGCGATCCCGGCACGGGCACTGGCCGATGGCGTCGCCTGGTTCGACTTCGCGGTGCTCTGCCAGGGGCCGCGCGCGGTCGCCGACTACCTGGAGCTGGCGCGCAGCTTCAACACGGTGCTGATCGGCGGCGTCCCGGCGCTGGGCCCTGCGCACCTCGACGACGCCGCGAAGCGCATGATCCACCTGGTCGACGCCTTCTACGACCACAAGGTCAAGCTGCTGGTGGCGGCCGCCGCACCGGCCGAGGCGCTGTACCCGGACGGCCGACTCGCCGGCCAGTTCCAGCGCACCGCCAGCCGCCTGATCGAGATGCAGGATGTCGCCTATCTGGCGCTGGAGCACCAGCCGTGACCTGGCGCCCGCCGCCGGCGGCCTGGACGGCGCTGGCCGCCTTCGCCTGCTGCGCCTGGCTGTTCTGGCCCGGCTACGTGAGCTTCGACACCGCGCACCAGTGGTACCAGGTGCGGCACGGCCAGTTCAGCGACCACCACCCGCCGCTGATGGCGCTGCTCTGGCGGGGCACCGAACCGCTGCTGCCCGGGCCGGCCGGTCCCCTGCTGGTCCAGCTCGCGCTGTGGTGGACGGCGATCGCCCTGGCCGCCGCCAGCGTTTTTGGGCGCGCGCGCAGCCAGGTCGCCGCGGTGCTGCTGGCCGGTGCGGCGCCGCCGTTGTTCGGCCTGCTCGGCCACGTCTGGAAGGACGTCCTGCTGATGGCGGTGCTGGCGCTGGCGGCCGCCCTGATGCTGGCGGATGCCGGTCGGACCAGGGCTCGGCGCGGCCCGCTGTTGGCTGCCGCCGGCTGCCTGCTGGCGGTGGCCGCGCTGCGCCACAACGGCCTGGCTGCCGCCCTGCCGCTGCTGCCCTGGCTGATCTGGCGGGGAAGCGCCGGTCGCCTGCGCGGCCTGGGCCTGCTGGTGCCGACGCTGGCGGCGACCCTGGTGCTGGCGGTGCTCGCGCAGTTGCCGGCGCGGCATCCGGCCGTGCAGCGCGTCGAGTTCTGGCCGACCCTGGCGCTGTGGGACCTGGCCGCGGTCTCGCTGGCGACCGGCGCGATGCAGGTGCCGGTGACGCTGCGCAAGGGCGAGGTGGCGGTCGAGGACCTGCGCCCGCACTTCCGGCCCGACAACAACGTGCCACTGTTCGCGCCCGGGCTGTTCAAGCTGTCCCTGCTGGAGCCCTACGACGAGGCCGAGCGGCAGGCCTTGCGCCAGGCCTGGCTGGCGCTGCCCTGGCGCGCGCCGGGGGCGTACTGGGGCCATCGCTGGCGCCTGGCGCGCATCCAGCTCGGCCTGCCACCGGCCGGGCTGGGTCCCCCGCAGGCGTTCTCGCCCGGTCATGTCGCGCTCGCCGACAACCCGCCGTTGGCGATTCCCGAAGACCCGGTGCGCCAGGGCCTGGCGCGGATCCTGGCTGCGGCCGCCGGCCATCCGCTGGTGGCGCCCTGGCCCTGGCTGCTGGCGGCGATGGTGCTGGCGGTGGTCTTCTGGCGGCGCCGTGCCCGGGACCCGCGGGCCTGGCTGGGCCTGGCCCTGGTCGGCTCGGCCTGGGCCTATGCCCTGCCGCTCGCGGCTTTGGCGGCGAGCGCCGAGCTGCGTTACCTGGGTCCCAGCCTGGCCCTGGTCGCCCTGGCCGGCATGGTGGCGCTGGCACCCGCCACGACGCGCACGGGACGGGCCCGGCCATGAGCAGCGCCGGTTTGCCGTCAGGAGTGGTTGGCGGCACCCGTCGGCGGGGCACGGCAGACGCGCCGCGGGGGCGCAGGTCCGCAACCGCGCCCCAGGACGGCGAACCACCGGTGGAGCGGACGCCTTGACCCGGACCCGCAGCTCGACACCTGCCTCCGCCGCTGCCTGGCTTGCCGCCGCGCTGGGTGCCGCCGCGTTCCTGGCGGTGTTCTGGCCGGGCTTCATGAGCCCGGATTCGGCTGAGCAGCTCGACCAGGCCCGCACCGGCGCCTGGACCAGCGTGCATCCGCCGGCGATGGCCTGGAGCTGGGCGCTGACCGACCGCCTGCTGCCCGGACCGGCTGGTCTGTTCCTGGTCCACACCCTGCTTTTGTGGGGCGCGCTGGCCTGGCTGTCGACGGGTCTGTTCCGGCGCCCTGCGGCGCAGATCACCTTTGTGCTGGTCCTGGGTCTTTCGCCGCCGGTGCTGGCGACCGCCATGCACCTGTGGAAGGACGTGCCGATGGCGGCCTTCGCGGTGCTGGCACTGGCGGCGCTGGTGCATGCCGGGCACCGGCCGTCCGGCCGATCCCGGCTCGGGCTGCTGGCGCTCGCCCTGCTGGCCCTGGTCCTGGCCTGCGCCTGGCGTCACAACGCGATCGCCCTGGTGCCGCCGCTGGGCTGGTACGTCGCCGTGCTGGCAGGCGTCACCGGGCCGGTTCGCCGTGCACTTGCCGCGCTGGCCCTCACCGCGGTGGTGGCCCTGGCGGCGGCGTTGCCCAACCGTCACCCGGCGGTGGCGCAGCGGGCGGTCTGGCCGGTGATCGCGGTCTGGGACCTGGCCGCGGTGTCGATTGCCGAGGACGAGATGCGGATTCCCGCCGACTGGCGCCACCCCGATCTCCAGGTGGCGACCCTGGCGGCCGCGTTCACGCCCTGGAGCAACACCCCGATCTTCGACACCGGCCAGTTGCTGATCAGCCTCTATCAACCGCCCGATCCGGCGCGCCTGGCGAGCCTGCGAAGCGCCTGGCTGGCCACCTGGCTGGACCATCCAGCAGCCATGGCCGGTCATCGACTGCGCCTTGCGCGCCTGCTGTTCGGACTGGCGCCTGCGGCGCGCCCGGTGGGCCTGGTGCTGTCGCCGGGCATGGTGCAGCCCGGCCACGGGCCGCCGGCCCACCTGCCGGACAACCGGCTGCGCGATCGCATCGTGCGTGGCCTGGCCAGACTGGCGGCGACACCGGTGTTCGCGCTGTGGCCCTACGCGCTGGTCGCGCTGCTGGCGACGCTTGCCCGTCGCCGCCGGCATCCGCTGGCCTGGCCGCTGCTCGCGTCGGCAGGGCTGTTCTGCGCGCCACTGCTGCTGGCGGCGCCCAGCGCCGAGTTCCGGTACCTGCTGTGGCCGGTGCTCGCCTGCCTGGTCGTGGCCGTGCTGCCGGCAACCGGCCCGCGCGCGGCCATCCCCGCCCCGGCAGGATGAGATACTCCCCGGCCAGGCCCGCCCGGACCCGACCTGGCACCCTCGGCACCGGCCGTGCCATCCATCGGAGAGCGACGATGAACCTGCGCCACCCGTACACCGCCATGCTGTTCGCGTGCGTACTGGCCGCCGCGCCGGTCGCGCGCGCCGACCAGGTCGAGACCCTGGCAACCGCCGTCGACGATGCGGTCCGCGAGTGGCGTCGCGACATCCATCGCAACCCAGAGCTCGGCAATCGCGAGTTCCGCACCGCCGCCCTGGTTGCCGAGCACCTGCATGGCCTGGGCCTGGAGCCGCGCACCGGCATCGCCCACACCGGCGTCGTCGCGGTGCTGAAGGGCGCTCGCCCCGGCCCGCGCATCGCATTGCGCGCCGACATGGACGCGCTGCCGGTCACCGAGGCCACCGGCCTGCCGTTCGCCTCCACTGCCACCGCGCAATACCGCGGCGAGACGGTCGGCGTGATGCATGCCTGCGGCCACGACGCCCATGTCGCGATCCTGATGGGCGTGGCCCAGGCCCTGGTCTCGATCAGGGAGAGCCTGCCCGGGGAGGTGATGTTCATCTTCCAGCCCGCCGAGGAAGGTCCGCCCGAGGGCGAGGAGGGCGGTGCCCTGATGATGCTCGAGCAGGGCCTGTTCGAGGACTTCCAGCCGGAGGCGGTGTTCGGACTGCACGTGTTCTCCACCCTGCGTGCCGGGCAGATCGGTTACCGGTCCGGGCCGCTGATGGCCGCCTCGGACCGCTTCCGGATCGTCGTCAAGGGTCGCCAGACGCACGGATCGCGTCCCTGGGGCGGCGTCGATCCGATCGTCGCCGCCGCCGACATCGTGTCCACCAGCCAGGCGATCGTCAGCCGGCGCATGGACATCACCCGGCAGCCGGTGGTGCTGAGCTTCGGGGCGATCAAGGGCGGCATCCGCTTCAACATCATCCCCGACGAGGTCGAGCTGATCGGCACCATCCGCACCTTCGAGCCGGACATGCGCGAGGCGGTGTTCGAGCACCTGCGGCAGACCGCCACCCAGGTCGCCGCCGCGCA
The DNA here is from genome assembly GCA_019634735.1 of Lysobacterales bacterium. Classification (NCBI taxonomy): domain Bacteria; kingdom Pseudomonadati; phylum Pseudomonadota; class Gammaproteobacteria; order Lysobacterales; species Lysobacterales bacterium. The sequence goes on from JAHCAT010000011.1 coordinate 22,436, forward strand.
TGGCGCCACGGTCGAGCTGGAAGTGCCCGCCGAGCGCGGCAACCCGGTCACCCGCAACGATCCGGCGCTCACCGATCGGGTGCTGCCCTCGTTGCGCAAGGTCGCCGGCGACGGCCAGGTGGTGGCGATGCCGCTGATCACCGGCGCCGAGGACTTCTCCGAGTACGCCCTGCGGGTGCCGGGATTCTTCTTCTTCGTCGGCGCCACCGGCGAGGGCATCGACCCCCGGGAGGCGCCGTCCAACCACTCGCCGCAGTTCCTGATGGACGAGTCGGCGCTCACCGTCGGCACCCGCGCCATGCTGCAACTGGCGCTGGATTACCTGGGCGCGGACGGCGAGGGATGACGGTACCGGGCGGCCGCAGCCCGCCGGGGCCGGCCGCCCTCGACGCAGTTGCGGCATCGCCGGCTTGTCGCGGTAACGGCGCCGCGTTAGGGTGAGGCCGCGGCCGCGTGCGGCCGGGAGGGGCAGGGGGACTGTCCCGGATCGCCGCCATGAAGTCCGTGGAGCAGCGCCCGATGCCAGAACGAGCCGAGCACGCCGCGATCGTGGCCGCGCCGGTTCGCCTGCCGCTGCGCCTGTGGCTGGGCAGCCTGATCACGCTCGCCGCCCTGGTGCTGCTGGCGGCCCTGCTGCTGGGCTTCCTGCGCCGCGCCGAGCTCGACGACGCGCAGCGCGAGGTGTCCTCGCTGGCCAGCGCGGTCTCCGCCACGGTCGGCCGCTATCTGGACGTGCACGCGGTGGTGCTCGCCGAGCTCGCCCGACTGCTGCCCGACCTCACCCAGGAACATGGCGCGATGACCGTGCACCTGGCCCGACTGCGCTCACAGGCGCCGGCGCTGCTGACGGTGCAGCTGGTCGGTACGGGGCGCCGGGCGATCACCCGTCCGGACGTCGAGGACCAGGCGGAGGAACTGTTGCCGGACTGGGCCCAGGGCAGCCATGCGCAGGCGCTGGCCGCCGAGCGTACCGTGCTCACGGCGCCGACTCGCGATGCCGCCGGACGCTGGGTGGTCCGCATGCTGCACCCGGTCGACCATCACACCATCCGCTGGATCGTCGGCACCCTGGACATGGATGCCCTGGACGCCCTGCTTCGCGACCTCGACCTGGGTCCGGGTGGTTCGGTGTCGGTGGTCCACGAGAGCGGCCGCCTGATCGCCCGCCACCGGGACTCCGCGCGCTATCGCGAACTGGACCTGTCCGCCGCGCAGATGCTCACGCAGTTCCGGGACGAGGCGCGCGGCGCCCTGCTGCAACCGGCGCTGCTCGACGGCGAAGTGCGGATGATGGCTTTCGAGCGTTCGGAGCGCTACGACATCCTGGTTGCGGTCGGCCGGACCGAGTCCGAGATCCTGTTCGTCTGGCGGCAGACTGTCATTGCGACGGCGTTCGGCCTTGCCGCGATCACGCTGCTCACCCTGCTCGCGATCGGCCAGGCACTGCGTGCCTGGCGCACCGGCAATGCGGCGGTCACCCAGCTCCGGATCAAGGAGGAGCGCCTGGCCGAAGTGCAACGCATCGGCGAACTGGGGCTGTGGGAGTACGAATCGCACAGCGACCGGCTCATGTGGTCGGACGAGGTGTCCCGCCTGCTCGACCTGCCACCGCGCAGCCGGGGCGGCTACGCGACCCTGCGCGAACGCATCCATCCCGACGACCGCGACGCGCTGGACGCGCGCGTGCGGGAGGCCGGCGCCATGCGCCTGCCCATCGACCAGCAGGTGCGCACCCTTCAGCCGGACGGGCGCATCCGCTACCTGCGCTTGCGGGCGCAGCCGCGCATCAACGTGCTGGGCGTGCCGGTGGTCACCGGCACCCTGCTCGACATCACCGAGGCGACCCTGGCACAGGAACGCATCGCCCTCGCCGAGGCGCAGTACCGCTACCTGTTCGAGCTAAGCCCGGTGCCGCTGTGGGTGTTCGACCAGGACAGCCTGCGCTTCCTCGCGGTCAACGAGGCAACCGTCCACCTGTACGGTTGGAGCCTGGCCGACTTCTCGGCGATGTCGTTGCAGGACCTGTTGCCGCACGACGAGCTCGAGCGGTTCCGTTCGGCACTGCGCCGGGAGCAGCCCGACGATGGCCAGGTCTGGCGGCACCGCACCAGCGACGGCCGGCTGCTGTATGCCCGCGTGTTCGCCACCACGGTCAATTTCGAGGGCCGGCCGGCCCGACTCGTCGCCAGCCTGGACCTGACCGACAAGGTCCGCGCCGAGCAGGAGCTCGCGGACAGCGAGGCGCGCTTCCGGCTGGTCGCGCGGGTCAGCAACGACGCGATCTACGACTACGACGCCGGCCTCGACCACCTGTGGTGGAGCGACAGCTACTACAGCCACTTCGGCACCGATCCGGACATGCCGGACAGCAATATCGAGAGCTGGCGCAGTCGGCTCCATCCGGATGACCGGGAACGGGTGGCCGCCAGCTTCGACGCCGCCCTGGGCGGGGAGGGCGACAGCTGGGAGGAGAACTACCGCTATCTGCGCATGGACGGCGGCTGGGCGCACGTCAGCGACCGCGGCTTCATCCTTCGCGACGACACCGGGAAGGCCCTGCGAATGGTCGGCGGCATGCTCGACCGGTCGCCGGAGCTGGAGGCGCAACGCGCGCTGGTCGAGCGCGAGAACAGTTACCGCAGCCTGGTCGAGCGTCTGCCCCTGCCCCTGCTGGTGCTGCGCGAGGGCGTCGTGGTGTTCTGCAACCCCTCGGCGGCGAAGGTGCTGCGCGGCGACGACGGCCGCGAGCTCGCCGGCTGCGGCGTCGACCGCCTGTTCGAGCCGGCGATCGCCAACGCCCTGCGCGACCCCCGCTGGAGCACCAACGGAAGGCAGGTCCGGGTGCGCCGGACCGACGGCGGCGAATTCCTGGCCGAGATGGCCGTGTCGGCCTATCGGGACGGCAACGGCGAGGGCCTGCAGCTGGTGCTGCGCGACCTCACCGAGCAGCTTCGGTTCGAGCAGATCCTCACCCACCAGGCCCAGCACGACGACCTCACAGGCCTGCCCAACCGGCGCGCGGTCAAGGAGCGCCTGCGCGGCTGGCTGGCGCTGGCGGGCGAGCGCGGCGGCGAGCTTGCCGTGGTGTTCGTCGACCTCGACCAGTTCAAGGTCATCAACGACGCCCTCGGTCATGCGGTCGGCGACAACGTCATCCGGACGATCGCCGAGCGCCTGGCCGACGCCGTCGGACCGGGCGTGACGCTCGGCCGCTTCGGCGGCGACGAGTTCATGCTGCTGGCGGATGCGGACGCGGTGGACCGGGTCGTCGCTTCCGTGCACCGCGCGGTCGCCGAGCCGGTCGAGGTGGCCGGCACCACGCAGTTCCTGAGCGCCAGCATCGGCATCGCCATCGGTCCGCGCGACGGCACCGATCCGGACACCCTGATCCGCAGCGCCGATGCCGCGATGTACGAGGCCAAGCGCCAGGGCCGCAACCGGGCGGTGATGTTCTCCGACGTGCTGCACCGGACCGCCAGCAACCGTCTGGAGCTGGTCTCGCGGCTGCGCGGTCCCGACCTGGAGAAGGAGCTTGATCTCCACTACCAGACGCAGCATGACGCGGTCACCGGCGCGGTCTCCGGCATCGAACTGCTGCTGCGCTGGCCGAACGGGCCGGTCAGCCTGCGCCAGCCGGCTCGCTTCATCCCGATCTGCGAGGAGACCGGATTGATGGTGCCGATCGGCCGCTGGGTCATCCGGCAGGCCTGCCTGCGGCAGGCGGACGCCGCCCGTCTTGCCGGGCGGCCCTGCCGGATCGCGGTCAACGTGTCGGCGCACCAGTTCATGCACGACGACCTGGTGCGCGAGGTCGGCCAGGCGCTCGAACGGACCGGCGCGGACGGCCGCCTGCTCGAACTGGAGATCACCGAGAGCGTGATCCTGGCCGACCCGGGCGGCGTGGTGCGCACCATCGAGGCGCTGCGCAAGCTGGGCGTCGAGGTGTCGATCGACGATTTCGGCAGCGGCTACTCCAACCTGGGGTACCTCAGCCGCCTGCCGGTCACCAAGCTGAAGATCGATCGCGGCTTCGTGCGCGACCTGTTCACCGAGCGCCAGAACGAGGCGATCTGCGAATCCATCATCTCCCTGGCGCACAGCCTGTCCTTGCGCGTGGTCGCCGAAGGCGTGGAGACCACGGCCCAGCGGGACTGGCTGGTCCGTCGCGGTTGCGACGAACTGCAGGGATTCCTCTACTCGCAGCCGCGGCCGTTCCCCGACCGCCTGCCCGGCCTGGCCGAGGCCTGAGCACCCGATTCCTGGAGACCTTCCACCCATGCCAGCGCATCGCCTTCCCGTCATCCTCGGCCTTGCCGCCCTGCTGACCGCCTGTTCCGGAGGCGATGGCGGCACCGCGCCAGGTCCCGGTGATCGGTCCGGCGAGGCTGCCGTCGGCGCCGGCCGGGCCGAACCCGGCGGCTTCAACGTCGCCGAGGTGCAGATGGCCCGCACGTTCGACAGCGGTGGTGGACCGGTCAGCGAACCGGCCACCCGCTTCGCACCCGACGACCTGATCGAGGCGGTGATCCTGACCGAGGGCAAGGGCGGCGGCACGATCGCGGCGCGCTGGCGCTTCGGCCACGACGGCCCGGTGTTCCACGAAGAGGCGCACCGCATCGAGGAGGCGGGCGTACATGCCTTCCGGATCGCCAAGGCCGACGGCTTTCCCCCAGGCGACTACCAGGTCGACATCCTGCTCGACGATGCGCTGTCGGTGAGCCGGCGCTTCCAGGTGGAGGACTGAGCGGGGCGTCTGTTTCCTGGTTTCTTTTCCATCGCCGCGGTTCTGGGGCAAGCGCCCTCGGCAGCCCATTGCGTTGGCGGCCAGTTCCCTTGGCCTGATTGGCGCCGTTGCCGATCCAGGCGCGCGCGCTGGCCGCGGCAGCCCTCTCCCCCGCCCCTCCCCCGCGCGGCGGGGGAGGGGAGAAGTGCGGCGGCGCGGCTCGGGTTTCTGGTTTCGGGTGCCTGGGAAGCGGGAAGCGCGCAGGGGGAACGGCCAGCCGCTGTACGGAAGTCGGGACTCGGGACTCGGGACTCGGACTCGGAGCGCTATCTGATCCCTCCGGCGCAACGTGGGAAGGGTGGCGGGTGATAGCGGCGTGCTTCGGGGGCGTTTGGTCTCGACGCCGGCGACGCTCGGCCGGGAATCCCGGCATCGGATCGGAACGGGAACGCGAATGGTTCCACGTTCCATCACGTCATCGCGGCGGCGAGGGTTGCCATACTCGGCGCCCATGCATGCGTGCAAGCGTGCGCCCGTTCCTGGTCGCCCGCGCAGGCGCGCCGGCTCGCCCGCTGTCCGCCAGCGGCCGCAGCCATGCCCAGCCACCGTCAACGCAGGAGAGTCCCATGTCGTGCAACCGCCGCCAGTTCATCAAGACCGCCGGCTCGGGCGCCCTCGCCCTTGCCGTGGTCGCCGTCGCCCGCCCCGTCCCGGCCGGCGCGCAGGATGCGCTTCCCCTGCTCGGCGAGGACGAACCGACCGCCAGGGCGCTGGGCTACGTCGATGACGTCGCCAAGGTGCCGGCGAGCGAACCGCTGCTGAAGCCGGACGCCATCTGCGCCAACTGCCTGCACTACAAGGGCGCCGAGACCGACCCCGTGGCGCCCTGCGCGCTGTTCCCGGGCAAGGCGGTGCCAGCCCGCGCCTGGTGCAAGGCCTGGGTGATCAAGCCCGCCTGAGCGGGCCGCTTGCCGCCGGGGCGGGCCCGTCCGGCAGCGCCGATCGGCGGTCTGGCAGTCGCACGGCCTTTTTCCCGTCTATCCTCGGGTTCCCCCGGTGCCTGCGGCACCGGGGCGCCTCTGCCACGCCCAAGGAGACCCGCCATGACCCTTCGACCGCTCGCCGCCATGCTCGCGCTGGCCCTGCCGGCCGCCACCGCGCTGGCCGATGCCCGTATCAGTTTCCAGGCCACCGAAGGCGGTGGCGCCGCCATCCAGGGCCTGCTGATCGGCCATGGCAAGGTGCGCAGCGACACCGACGGCAACGTCAGCGTGATCATGAATCCCGCCGATGGCAGCATGACCATGCTCGACCATGGCAAGCGTGAGTTCACCCGCCTCGGCCGTACCGAGATGGAGCAGATGAGCGGCGCGCTGAACGACGCCATGGCGCAGCTCGAGTCGGCCATGGCCAACATGCCGCCGGAGGTCCGTGCCCAGATGCAGGGCATGGTCGGCGGCGCCCTGCCGGGCGCAGGGGGCGAGGCCATGGTCAGGGTGGTCGACACCGGCCAGCGCGACCGGGTCGCCGGCCATTCGTGCACCATCTACCGCACTCAGGTGCAAGGACGCACCGTCAACGAGTCCTGCATGGGCGATGCATCGGTCCTGTCGGGCCTGTCTGCCGCCGACCGCGCGACCCTGGATGGCGTCATGGCCATGACCCGGGACATGGTCGAGTCCATGGCCAGCGGCCCGCTTGCGCAGTTCGCCGACATGACGCCGTTCAAGCAGGGGCAGATCCCCCTGCGGGTCACCGACCTGGACGGCGGTCGCCGGGCCACCTCGGAATTCGCGGGCATCGACAACGCCCGCCTGCCGGCCGACCTGTTCCAGGTGCCCTCAGGTTACCGCGAGCAGAAGATCGAAATGCCGCGCATGGGCCGGCGCTGAGCGGAATCGCCAGTCGGTCGGATCCTCCCCGGACCTGCCGGACCGCGTGCGTCCGGCAGGCCCCGCCTGGGACAGGCCGCGATCCAGCCCTCGATGAATCGCGGAAGGCCCTGCGCAAAGGGCCATCCGCCACCAGGATGAAACGCATGAAGACGCAGATTCTCGCGCTGGCGGCGTTCGCCGCCGGTACCGCCCTCGCGCTGCCCGCCAGCGCCCGCGCCGACGCCAACGTGGTGCTGGTGCTGGACGCCTCCGGATCCATGTGGGGGCAGATCGACGGCCGCACGAAGATCGAGATCGCCCGCGACGCGGTCGCCGGCCTGGTCGCCGACTGGCCGGCCGGCGATCGCCTCGGGCTGGTCGCCTACGGGCACCGGCGCAAGGGCGACTGCGCCGACATCGAGACCCTGATCGAGCCCGCGCCGCTCGATGCCGGCGCCTTCCTCGGGCGGGTCAACGCACTCAACCCCACCGGCATGACGCCGCTGTCCGCGGCGGTCGTGCACGCCGCCGACCTGTTGCGCAGTTCCGAGCAGAAGGCCACGGTCATCCTCGTTTCCGACGGCGAGGAGACCTGCAATCTCGACCCCTGCGAGGTCGGCCGCGAGCTCGGGCAGCGCGGCGTCGACTTCACCGCCCACGTGATCGGCTTCGACGTCGCCGACCCGGCGCACCAGGCGCAATTGCGCTGCCTGGCCGAGAACACCGGCGGCCGCTACTTCAACGCGACCGATGCAAGGGAACTGGCCGGCGCCCTGGGCAGCCTGGCCGCGGCCACCACGCAACCGGCCCTGCCGCCGGCCAGCGCCAGCCTGTCGGCGCCCGCGCAGGCGACCGTGGCGAGCTGGATCGAGGTGGCCTGGCAGGGGCCGGGCGACGAGGGCGACTACATCGCGCTGTACCAGGGCGATCGCGAGGCCAGCTATGCCTGGCTCGAGACGGGTATGCAGACGGTCCGCCTGCGCACCGCCACGACCACCGGCCCCTTCGAGCTGCGCTACGTCAGCCCGCGCCGTTCCAACCCGGTGCTGGCCCGGCAGCCGATCACCCTGGTCGAGGCGGTCGCCGCCATCGAGGCGCCGACGCAGGCCATGGCCGGCAGCATGGTGGACTTCCGCGCGCGCGGTCCGGGCAACGCCGGGCACTGGATCGGCTTCGCGCAAGCGGGAGCAGGCGCCGACGTCCACCTGGCCTACGCCTGGATCGAAGCCGACGAGGCCGCCTACCGGCTGCGCGCCCCGGCCGTGCCGGGCGACTACGAGCTGCGCGTGGTGCTGGCCGGCGACGCCACGCAGATCGCCGCACGCCAGCCGGTGCGGGTGACCGCGGCGCAGGCGCGCATCGCCGGCCCCGCCGAGGGCAGCGCCGGCGGGCAGGTCGAGGTCGAGGCCGAGGGGCCGGACGGTGTGGGTCACTGGCTCAGCGTCGCGCCGGCCGGCAGCGAGCCGGGAACGTACCGGGAATTCGCCTACTACGAGCCCGGTACCCGGTCCTACCGTCTGGCCCTGCCCGAACAGGCCGGCGAGTACGAGCTGCGCTTCGTGCTGGCCGGCGAGACCGGCGACCAGGTGATCGCCAGCCAGCCGATCCGGGTGCGCTGAGTCCATCGCGGCACCGTCGGATCGCCCTGCGCGGTCCGACGGCGTTCGTCGCTCAGTCCGCGTCCATGTCCGGCGCGGACCGCTGCGGCACCAGGTCGGCCAGGGTTACCTCGGCGTCCCGCTCGCCACCGTCGCGAAAGAAGCGCACGGCCAGCACGGTGCCGGGTCCGGTTTCGCGCAGCAAGCGCCGCCAGCCGTCCAGGCTGCGCGCCGCCACCGGCTCGCCGGCGATCGCCAGCAGCCGGTCGTCGACCGCCAGGCCGGCCCGCTGCATCGGGCCGTCCGGCGCCAGCGCGGCGATCCGCAGCGCGTCGCCGTCGCGCATCAGCCAGGCGCCGGCGCGGTCGTGGCGCTCGCGCAGGCCGTGCTCGCTGCCGGGCGACAGGTACATGCGCCGGTTCGGGTAGTCGAACTCGACCACGAAGCGGCGCAGCAGGCCGCTGCCGACGTTGGCCGAGATCGCCGCGTTGGCCAGGGCGCCGGTCTCGCGGGTGATCAGGTCGGCGGCCAGGTCGGGCACCGCGACCGTGCCCAGACGCACCTCGCCGACCCGTACCGGCCAGCCCTGCGAGGGCCCGCCGACACCCCAGCCGGTGACCGTCTCGAAGCGCGCGCCATAAGCTTCGATCAGTCCATGCTCGCGCACGAACGGCGCGTGGACGCTAAGCGCAGAACGCGAGCCGGTGTCGATCGACAGCGTCGCCGGCCGGCCGTCGATGCTGCCCTGGACGACGGGGATGCGCTCTTCCAGCGCGAACGGCACCGCCACCGCATCAGGCAGCGGCGCCTGCCGGGCGGAATCCACCAGCAGCAGGCGACGCGCGCCGTAGTCGATGCGCACGCCGACCCGGTGGAACACCTCGTAGCCGACCAGGCCGTCGAATTCCAGACCCTCCACGGCCGGCAGGTCGCCCAGGTCCATCACGTAGAACATCGGCGCATCCAGCACGAAACCGCCCAGGGCAAGTTTCCCGGCGCGCGCCAGGCCGACATCGACGGTCTGCTCGCCGACGCCGCGGCCGGCCAGTTGCCCCTGTACGCCCAGACCCAGGCGCCGGGCGGCCTGCGGCGTCAGCAGGTTGACGCCACCGGTGTCGAACAGCAGGCGCACTGGCCGGTCGTCGATCGCCGCCTCGACGTAGATGTGGTTGTTGAGAAGCTCGAAAGCCAGTTCGCTGCAGCCCTCGGCGCCTTCGAAGCGGAAGTCCCCCGGGCGCTGCCCGGGCATGTCCAGGTCGGTATCGGCCGGCGCCGGGGCCGCGCGCTCGACGATCAGTTCGGCGCGGCTGCGCGGATCGTCGCCGGTGCTGACCACGTGGAACGGCACCTGCAGGCCGGCGACCTCGCGCCAGTCCAGCCACTGCGTGCGTCGCGCGTCGCGGCCCTCGCCCTGGTCGATGCGGCCCGGGCGACCGTCGGCGTCGAACCACAGCACGACGGGCTGGCCCTCCTCGGGAACCGCCTCGACGCGGGTCCAGGCCTGGCCGTCCTCGGCCACCGTCGTCGCGCTGCCGTAGCGGGCGCCATCGGCAGTCAGCCAACCGCGCCGCGCCAGCCAGGCGTCGCTGCGGGCGCGGGCGCGCGCCTCGGCGCTGTCGACCGCGGTCACCTGCTCGCCGCTGCGCGACCAGCGCACTTCGCCGTCGAAGCCCTCACCCCCTTCGATCGGGCCCAGGACGTAGCCGGAACGCGAGCGCCCGTCGACCAGGTCCACCCAGCCCTGCCAGCGTCCCTCCAGGCCACCGGCCAGCAGACGGCCCTCGCTGGCCAGCACGCGCAGGTCCGGTGGCGGCGACATGCCTGGCGCCGCGCGGGCACGGTCGGGCCAGACCGGCACGGTGGCCGGGTCGCGTGCGGCGGCCGGCAGCGCCAGCAGGCCGAGCAACAGCAGGCCCATCCAGGGCGGGACAGGGCGGTTCGGGCGGGACATGGCGCACTCCGGCGAGGCTTCGGGGCTTGAAAAATACGTCCGCATTTCAATAATGGCAAGCCAACCGATGGCCTATGCGCGAGCCCGATCCATGTCCGGAACCCGCGATCCCCGCATCTCCTCACCGGCCGCCCTGGATGCCCTGGCTTCGCCGGTGCGCCAGGAGATCGTCGACACGCTGGCCATGCTGGGCGGCGACGCGCCGGTCGCGGCGCTGGCCGGGCAGCTCGGCCGCCCGGCCGACGGCCTGTACTACCACCTGCGCGTGCTGTCCCGTGCCGGCCTGGTCGCCGAGACCCCGCCGGGTCCGGCCGGCGGACGCCGCTTCGCCCTGGTGCGGCGCGGCCAGCCGACCCTGCGCTACCGCCCCGACGATGCCGCCGCGCGCCGCGCCCTGGCGCGCATCGCTCATGGCCTGCTGGCGATCGCCCGGCGCGACTTCGACGCCGCGCTGGCGGCCGGCGACGCCTGCGTCGAGGGGCCGCGGCGCACCCTGTGGGCGGCACGCAACACCGGCTGGCTGGACGGCGACGGCCTGGCCGAAGCCAATGCCCTGCTGGCGCGCCTGTGCGAACTGCTCGGCCAGCCGCGCGCGCCCGGTCGCGACACCCAGGTCGGCCTGGCCTTCGTGCTGGCGCCGCTGCGGCCCCGGCCGGCGCGCCGTTGACGGCGTCGCGCCGGGGCGCGGCGTATGCTCGGCCGGCGATTCCCGCGAACCGGAGCCTGCCGATGTCCCGTATCCTCGCCGGGCTGCTGCCCGCCGCGCTGCTCGCCGTTCCCGCCATGGCCGCCGACCGCATCACCGGTGCCGCGTTCGCCACCCGATCCGAGGTCATCGCGCCGACCGCGATGGCGGCGACCTCGCACCCGCTGGCCACCCAGGTGGCGCTCGACATCATGAAGGCCGGCGGCAGCGCCCTGGATGCCGCGATCGCCGCCAACGCCGCGCTCGGCCTGATGGAACCCACCGGCAACGGCATCGGCGGCGACCTGTTCGCCATCGTCTGGGACCCGAAGACGCAGCGCCTGCACGGCTACAACGGCTCGGGCCGCTCGCCGCGCCGGCTGACCCTGGACTGGTTCATCGAGAACGGCTATCGCGACGTGCCCTCGCACGGTCCGCTGCCGGTGACCGTGCCGGGCACCGTCGACGCCTGGTTCGCACTGCACGGGCGCTTCGGACGGCTGCCGATGCCGCGCGTGCTGGCGCCGACCATCGACTACGCACGCAACGGCCATCCGGTCGCCGAGACCATCGCCTACTACTGGGCGCGCAGCGTGCCGCGGCTGTCGCAGTTCCCGGGCTTCACCGAACAGTTCACCGTCGACGGGCGGGCGCCGCGCAAGGGCGAGATGTGGCGCAACCCGTTCCTTGCCGACACCCTGGAGGCGATCGCCCGCGGCGGCCGCGACGCCTTCTACAAGGGCGACATCGCCCGGGTGGTCGGTGAGTACATCGCCGCCCAGGGCGGATTCCTGGACGCCGGCGACTTCGCCGCGCACGAAGGCGAATGGGTCGAGCCGGTGTCGACCACCTACCGCGGCGTCGAGGTCTGGGAGCTGCCGCCGAACGGCCAGGGCATCGCCGCCCTGCAGATCCTCAACCTGCTCGAACCGTACGACCTGGCCGGCTACGGCTTCGGCAGCCCCGAGCACATCCACCTGTTCGTCGAGGCCAAGAAGCTGGCCTTCGAGGACCGCGCGCGCTGGTACGCCGACCCGACCTTCCAGCCGGCGCCGGTCGAGCGCCTGATCGGCAAGGACTACGCGCGCGAGCGCGGCGCCCTGATCGACATGGCGCGCGCCGCACGCAGCGTCGAGGCCGGCAACCCGGCCCTGCAGCGCGGCGACACCATCTACCTGACCACCGCCGACGGCGACGGCATGATGGTCTCGCTGATCCAGTCCAACTACCGCGGCATGGGCTCGGGCATGACGCCGCCCGGTCTGGGCTTCATCCTGCAGGACCGCGGCGAGCAGTTCGTGCTCGCCGAGGGCCACCCGAACAGCTACGCGCCCGGCAAGCGGCCGTTCCACACCATCATCCCGGCCTTCGCGACCCGCGACGGCAAGCCGTGGCTGAGCTTCGGCGTGATGGGCGGCGCCATGCAGCCGCAGGGCCACGCGCAGATCATCATCAACCTGGTCGACTTCGGCATGAACCTGCAGGAGGCCGGCGACGCGCCGCGCATCCACCACGACGGCTCCACCGAGCCGGCCGGCCAGGCGCTGGTGATGAGCGACGGCGGCGTGGTCGAGCTGGAGTCGGGCTTCGCGCAGGAGACGGTGCGCGCGCTGATGCGCAAGGGCCATGTCGTGCGCGCCGCCGACGGCCCGTTCGGCGGCTATCAGGCGATCGCCCGCGACCACGAACAGGGCGTGTGGATCGGCGCCAGCGAGAGTCGCAAGGACGGCCACGCGGCCGGTTACTGAGGCTTGCCGCGGCGGCGCCTGCCGGCAGCCGGAAGCGCCGGAGCGTGAAGCCTGGCGTAGTCGCCGGGACTGGAAGCGACATCCGGCACGGTTCCACTTGCGCGCATCGTGGCATGCTGCCCCCTGCCGCCCGCCGGGCGCGAGCGGGTTGCGGAACGGCGCAGGCCGGCCCGCATGCGCAACGCACGCCATCGGGTCCGGCCGGACGGGGCAACCAACGTCTGGACAGTTGCAAGGAGTGTCAGCCATGTCCCTCATTCCGTCGCGCCGATCGCCGGGTCTGCTCTGCCTCGCACTCGCACTTGCATTCGCGCTCGTGCGCGGCTGCGCCCCGACCGCAGCGGGCGTCGCCGCGACCGTCGAGGCGGAATCCGTGGCAGCCGACGTCCAGCGCGTCGATGCCGCCGTACGCGCCCACGGCCAGGCCCATGCCCGCATCGCGCAGGCGCGCGGCGATGCCGCCTCGGTGGCCGCCGCCGCGCTGCTGCTGGCGCCGCGCGGCGCCGCCGCCGACGACCGCCGGACCGCCCTGGGCTGGCTCGACGAGGCGCTGCGCCGGCATCCCGCCGACGCCATCCTGGCCTGGGCCGGCCTGCGCGCGTGCGGCGGCGATCCGGCCTGCGACCGGCAGTCCTGGCTGGACTTGCTGGCGCGCCTGCAGCCGGGCAATGCCGCGGTCTGGGTCGCCCACCTCGAACACGCAGACGCCGCGGCGCCGCGGGTTGCGCTGCTGGAACGCGCCCTGGCGGCGCCGGACTGGCGGCCGGCCGCGACCGTGCTGCGCGCCGCCGTGCTGGACGCCTGGCAGGCGATCGACCTGGCGCCGGCCACCGCCGCGGCGATCGAACGTCTGCTCGGCGAGGACGCGCAGGCCGGACCGGTCAGCGGCGACCGCCTGACGCCGGCGCACAAGCTGGCCATGGCCCAGGCCGCCGACCTGCACGATCTCCCCGGCCTGGCCGCGCCGGTGGCTGCCTGCCGCAGCCATCGCGACGGCGCCGCCGCGTGCGCACCGCTGTGGCGGCGCATCGCCAGCCAGGGCCAGTCGCTGCTCGAGGCCGGTCATGCCGCCGGGCGCCTGGCCGAACTCGCCCTGGCCGCGGGCGACGACGGTGGCCAGCGGCACTGGCAGGCCGAGCGCGCGGCGATCGACTGGCAGGGGCGCCAGTCGGTCGCGCTGCTGCAGGGCGAGGTCGATGTCGCGGCGTTCTGGTCGCTGCTGCGTGCCCGCGGCGAGCTGGCCGCGTTCCGCCACCTCCTGCACCAGGCCGGCCTGCCCCTGGCGCCGCCACCCGGCCACGACGGCCCCGGCACGACCGGCGCCTCGCCGCCCTGGTCCAGCGCCGGCGATGACCCCGGCTGAGCGCCCGCGCCGGCGCGGCCAGGGCGACGGCCGCGGTCTGCCGGAGAAGCCCTGCGCGGTGTGCGGCCGGCCGATGGCCTGGCGGCGCCGCTGGGCACGCTGCTGGGACCAGGTGAAGTACTGCTCGGACGCCTGCCGCAAGGGCACGCCACGCAGCGCGCCGCGGATACCCTAGACACGCGCGCATGCCGCAGGCAAGTGGGCGGCCGCTGGCCCTACACTGCTGGATTGTCCCGGGAAGACGACCATGTCCACACGCTTGCGAAATGCACTCGATCTGCTGGCCCTCCGCCTTGCCAATGTTTTCGTTGGGCGGCTGCGCCGTCAGAAGGCCGGTGACGACCCGTATCACCGGGTTTTCGCGCATTTCCGGCAGATGGTCCTGAATGCGCCCCATTCGTCGCTCCTGGAGATCGGCTCGAGGAACGTTTCGGGCGTCGACGGCCGAAAGAATTTTCCAGGAGTGCAGGACTACACGGGCGTCGACATCCATGCCGGAGAGTTCGTGGACGTGGTCGCGGACGTTCACAGCCTTTCTTCGGCCTTTCCCGAGAAGCGCTTCGACTTCGTCTACTCCATTTCCGTCTTCGAGCACCTGATGTTTCCCTGGAAAGCGGTGCTTGAGATCAATTCCGTCCTGAAGCCGGGCGGGCATGTTTTCATGGCCACCCATCCGATTTGGCCGCCCCATGAGCTGCCCTGGGATTTCTGGCGTTTCCTGCATCACAGCGCGATTCCGCTGTTCAACAAAGTGACGGGGTTCGAACTGGTGGCGGTCACCGAAGGCTTGCCTGCCCGCATGTTCACCCTTGCGGGCGACCCGGTGGGGCAAGACCTGTACAAGTTCCCCCTAAACCAGGGCATCGCCATCATCGCCCGCAAGATCGCCGACTACGACCGCGATCGGCTGCGCTGGGACCTGGTGCCCTCCGACGTCAGCGACACGATGTATCCCAAGCCGGGCTGAGCCTGCCTGGCATCTGCCGAAGGGCGATCATCCCGAGCGCTCTCGAACCGCCCGATTGCCGTCTTTCCGACGTGGCGGTCGGCCAGTTCACCTGCGCGCACGCTCGTCTCGCCGAGCGGCCCTGCACGCCGGCGACCAGCAGGTTGTATCCGACGGCCTGCTGTCCGACGGATGCACGCGCGCAATGCAGGGGGGGGCGCTGGAACAGCTCGCCTGGCGGCCCGGCCCGATGCTTGGACCATGGTGCACGCCAGCACCCCCGCGGCGTTCCCCGAACGCGCCCGGGCGCCGCAGCGATACGCAGGCGCGCGGGTCGCGCGCCGCGCGCGGCTACTCGAAGCCGTTCGCGAAGATGGCCTCCGAATAGCCGGCGCCGAACTGCACGAGCATCGCACCGGCCGTGGGACGCAGGTCGCCGGTGGTGTTGTCGGTGAGCTCCACCACCCAGACGGAGCCCTCGCGGCTGGCCGGCAGGGCGCGCCAGGCGTAGCCATAGGGGTCGGCCGGGTCCTCGGGCGCGAAGGTCCGCAACTGCCAGCCCGGCCCATCGGTGCCACCGTGCCAGGTGACGTGCAGGCGGGCCTGGGTGCAGCCGGACAGGTCCATCCGAACCAGACCCCACGGATAGCTGTGACCCGGGTCGGCGGGAAATGCCGTCGCCGGCAGGGCATGAGCGTTCTCCAGCCGCACGCAGGCGCCGGCCAGAGGTTCCAGTTGCACGGTCAGGTAGGCATCGCCACCGCGGCCGGTGCCGGCGCCCGGCATCGACGCGACCCGCGGCTGCAGGGTATCGGGCACGCCGTCGCCGTTGCCATCGCCGCCGTTGGGCGCGCCCGCCTCGACCGCCGAGGGCGCGCCATCGAGGTCCTCGTCCGGGACCTGGTCGATGCTGAACACGCCCTCGCGAGTACCTGCGTACAGGCGCGGAATCGCCGCGCTGCGATCCAGCGCCAGCGCCAGGGCGGAACTGCCCGGCAGGCCCACGCTGTACGAGGTCCAGGTCAGCCCGCCGTCGAGCGTGCGATAGACGCCGCCCGGGTTGCCGTCGGTGCCTGCCGAACCGGCGTAGGCGACGTTGGCGTCGAGCGGGTCGACCAGCAGGGCACGGATGTCGGCATCCGGGGCGATGCCGGTGTTTGCTTCCGTCCAGGATGCGCCGCCGTCCACCGACTTGTAGATGCGCGCATCGAAGGTGTTGCGGTTGACCGCCGCGTACAGGACATTCGGCGAGGAGGGCGCCAGCGCAAGCGCCAGCACGCTGCGCACCGCGCTGTCGGGGTTGGCCGGCAGGCCGCGCGGCAGGCCGTTGCTGCTGTGCACCCAGGTGGCGCCTGCGTCGGTGCTCTTGAACACGCCATTGAGCACGCCCTGGCTTTCCAGCGGCTCCGGGAAGGCGGGCCCCCCGGGCTCGGGGAAACCCGTGAAGGTGCTGGCGTAAAGCGTTGCCGGATCGACCGGATCGATGGCGAGCTGCACCACCTGCACGGTGGCTGCGAAGTTGAGGGAGGTGTCGTAGTCGGGCACCGGCAGCCCGGTGTCGCTGGCGGTCCAGGAGGCGCCGGCATCGGTGCTCTTCCAGATCCGCGCGGCCAGCACGGTCGGGACGCCGGTACCCGAGTGGTAGCTGATCCGGCCGCTGCCACCCAGGTAGGCGACCTGCAAGGGCCCCGTGCCGCCCGGTGGGCCGCCGCTGGACGGATCCAGCACGATGCTGCGCGCGGTACTGAAGGCGCTGATCTGGTAGCCGGCGGCGGGCAGGGTGGGAATGCCCGCGTCGATCGTGCTCCAGGTGGCGCCGCCGTTGGTGCTCTTGTAGATGCCGGCGTTGCCGTCGCGGATGCCGCCGCCCAGGGCGAACACCGGCGACCCGTAACCGGCCGCATAGATCACCGTGCTGAACGGGCTGGCCGCCGTGTTCGGATCGATGGCGATCGCGCGCAGGCCGCTGGCCTCCAGGCTGCCCGAGGCCGAGAACCACGAGGCGCCGCGATCGAGCGACTGGAACAGGCCGTCACTGGGCGTCGAGAAGGCATCGCCGTACCCGGCATACAGCCACAGCGGCTGCGTCGGGTGCACGGCCACGGCACGAACCTGCGCCTGGCGCAGGCCGTTGATGCGACGGGACCAGCTGACGCCGGCATCGCTGCTCGCGAAGAAGCCGGTGTAGTCGGCGGCGGCGTACAGGGTCGCCGGGGCCGTCGCCACCACGTGCAGGTCGGCGACGCCGTTGTTCCACGGTCCAGCGGTAGGCCGGATTCCCTGGCCGACCGCCGTGTAGCTGGCGCCGCCATCGCCGGTACGCGCCAGGCCGCTCTCCATCAGCACGTACCAGGTCGATGCCAGGCTCGGGTGCGGCACGATGCGCCGGATCGGGCGGCTGTTGGCCAGGCTGACGACACCGGTGGAGAGGAAGCTGGCGCCCCCGTCGTTGCTGCGGAACACCTCGTCGCCATTGCCGGCCAGCAGGATGTCGCCGGGCACCGTCGTGAAGGCGGTGCAGGTGCGCCTGCAGTACTGCGGATTGCTCAAGCCGGCAACGGCCGGTTCGCCCCAGCTGGCGCCGCCGTCGGTGCTGCGCATCAGCGCACGACTGCCACCGACCAGGTCGAAGGTCTGGGCGAACAGCCGGCCGGGGACATGCGGATCGAACGCCAGTGCCTCGATCGCCCGCCCCGCCAGTCCGCTGGTTGCAAAGGCTGACCAGGTCTCGCCGCCGTCCGTGCTGCGCCACAAGCCCGACTGGCTGCTCGCCCAGACCCGTCCGGCGACATGCCGGTCCATGATCAGTTCGGCCAGGGCTTCGTCGGCAGGCAGGCCGGTGCCGGCCAGCTGGGTCCAGGTCAGGCCATGATCGAGGCTGCGGTAGATGCGGCGGCCGCCACCCAGCGCCAGCAGATGGTCGGCGTTGGCGGCGTCGGCCTGCAGGCGGGTCAGGAAGCCGGTGTAGGGGGCGATCTCGACACGGCTCCAGTTCAGCCCGGCATCCGTGCTGCGGTGCACTGCGTCGCCGCCGTTGACGATCACGCGCGCCGGGTTGGCCGGATCGACCACGAGTTCGCTCAGGCTGCCACCCTGAGGGCCGGCCGAGGTCCACAGACCCGGACCGGCGACGGCCGTCGTGGCGCTAGTCAGCAGGACGATGAAGACGATGCGGAGGGCGAGGCGGATGTTTCGGATCATGGCGGGACCGTGTTCTGGGGCGAGGAGCTGCACTTGGACAGGATGCTGCGCGATGCCGGCGGCCGCAAAGCGCTCGCTGGGAAGGCCACCGCCAACCAGGGTATCGAAGAACGGACGCGATGCTTGCTGGTCGATACGCAAAAAGGCAGGGGAGAACGTCATTGGCCTGGGCGTTCGTTCGTGATCGGAACGCAACCTGACGATGGATCAGCCGTCGCAGTGCGGATGCATGTCTGCCTGCGCCACCTGCAGCGAGACCTCGCGTTCGACGCCCTGCCAGGCCACCGCCATCACCATGTCGCTGCCGCAGGCGAGCTCGCGGCACTGCCACTGCCGCGCCGGTGCCGCCGGTCCCTCCAGCCGCTGCAGGACCAGGCGACCTTGCGCAGACGGTCCGAAGCGTGCCCGGTGCAGTCCGTAGGCGAGACCCCGGCCGTGCGCCTTGAACAGCGCCTCCTTGAGCGACCACAGGCGCAGGAAGCCGTGCTCCGGATCGTCCAGGGAGTCCAGCCATTCCAGCTCGGCGGGATCGAACCAGCGTTGTGCCAGGGCACGCCAGGTCGGCCGTGGCAGCACGCACTCGATATCGACGCCCAGCGCGGGACCCTCGGCCAGGCCGACCAGATGCCAGTCGCCGGAGTCGCTGGCGTTGACGGTCAGGTGAGCGAAAGGTGGCGCAAGGGACGGCTTGCCCAGGGGGTCGCGCAGCAACTGGCTTGGTGAGAAGCCGGGCAGCTCGGTGGCCAGGCGCTCCAGCAGGGCGGCGCGCGCCGCCTGCTTGCGCCAGCGCGCGCGCTGCATGGCGTCGGCACCGGCCGGCACCGGCGCCAGGCGGCGCAGCCACAGCCGCACCGGTGAGTTCATGGCCGCGCCAGCAGGCGGTGGCGCAGGTCGGCCTGGAAGCCGGGCAGGGCATCGGCATCCAGGCCGCGGCCGAGCGCCATCACCTGGAAGCGCTCGCCCATCTGGCCGGGCAGCATCAGGCGCTTGACCGCGTTGGCTGCTGCCATCCGTTCCGGCAACGGCAGGTCCTGGCTGTGCGCGAACCAGTCCTCGATGCCGTTGCCGATCAGGAACTGCGCCTGGCTGGTGTAGCCGGCGACGTCCAGCGCGCAGGCCGCGGCGGCCTCGGCCAGGGCCGTGAAATCGACGAAAGCGGTGATGTCCTGCAGGCCGGGCAGGATCAATGGGTCGTCGTGGGCGTGGTGGCGGTAGTGGCAGACCAGGGTGCCGTCGCGGCGCTCGGGCAGGTAGTACTCCTGGCGCGGATAGCCGTAGTCGACGAACAGCAGCTCGCCGCGCGTCAGGGCCTGCGTCATCGCCGCCAGCCAGGGCGCCAGCGTCAGGTGCAGCTCGGAGCGGTAGGGCCGCGGCAGCAGGGGCAGGACATCGGCCAGGCGTTCGCGCAGCAGGGCATCGAGCACTGGCGGCGCCGGCAACTCGCGCCAGGCGAAGGCGCCGGCCTCGCCATCGACGTACTGCTCGTGCAGGCCGTCCTCGTGGACCGCGAAGCGCGTCGCCGGCAGCGCGTCCAGCACTTCGTTGGCGACCAGGGCGCCCTGCCAGGCCGTATCCGGCGGGCCGTCCAGCCACTGGACGCGCGCCAGCAGATGCGGGCAGCGCGCCTTGAGCGTGTCGCGCTGGCGCTGGCGCAGGTCGGCGCTGATCTCCAGCAGGCGGTAGCGGGCCGGCAGCCGGCCCAGCGCCTCCAGGGCCAGCAGCAGGTCGGCGGCCAGGGCGCCGCTGCCGCCGCCCGGTTCGACCAGGTGCCAGTCGTCGAACGACGCCATCGCCACGGACAGGTGCCGGGCGACCGCGTAGGCGAACGCCGGCCCCAGCTCCGGTGCGGTGACGAAGTCGCCGCCGGCGCCGAACTTGCGGCTGCCGGCGCTGTAGTAGCCCAGGCCCGGCGCATACAGCGCCAGCGCCATGAACTGCGCGAACGGCAGCGGGCCGTGCGCGGCGATCTCGCCGGCGATCAGCGCAGCCAGGCGCGCCGAGTGTTCGGCGGCGTCGACATCGGGGGCGGGCAGGCGCGACATCATCGACCCGTGACGGTGCAGCGGCTAGTTTAGGCGCTTCGCCGCCGGACCCGCCGATGCCTAGCCCATCCGAACCTGTCGTCCTGGTCACCGGCGCCGCCCGCCGGGTCGGCGCCGTGATCGCCCGCGTCCTGCACGACCGCGGCTGCCGCGTGGTCCTGCACTGCCGCGGTTCCGCGGCCGACGCGCAGGCCCTGGCAGCTCAACTGGAGCAGGCGCGGCCAGGCAGCACAGCGCTGGTGCAGGCCGACCTTGCCGACCCGGCGGCGCCCGCCGCCCTCGTGCGGGCCGCGCTGGATCGCTTCGGCCGCCTCGACGGCCTGGTCAACAACGCCAGCGCCTTCCGCCCCACGCCGGTCGGCGAGATCGGCCAGGACGACTGGGACGAGCTGTTCGCCAGCAACGCCCGCGCACCGCTGTTCCTGTCGCAGGCCGCGGCGCCGCACCTGGCCGCGGTTGAAGGCGCCATCGTCAACCTGGTCGACATCTACGCCGAGCGGCCGCTGGCCCGGCACACCGTGTACGTGATGGCCAAGGCGGCGCTGGCGGCGATGACCCTGTCGCTGGCGCGCGAGCTGGGCCCGGCGGTGCGCGTGAATGGCGTGGCGCCCGGCGCGGTGATGTGGCCGGAGGACGGCAAGGCCTACGCCGACCAGCAGGCCCTGCTGGCCGGCACCGCCCTGAAGCGCATGGGCCGCCCCGACGATGTCGCCGGCGCGGTCGCCTTCCTGCTGCTCGACGCCCCCTACGTGACCGGCGAGATCCTGCGCGTCGACGGCGGCCGCTGGCTGGCGATCTGAGCCGCCGGACCCGGCGCGAGCGCCCGAAACCCGCGGTTTCGCGCGCCCACCACACGCGGCTTCGCTCAGGGCCACATCGACATCCTCACCCGAGCCCGAACCGAGACGGTAGCCAAGACCCAGGCAGACGTCGAGACCGAATCCGCAGGATCCGCCATGGTCCGGTCCATGTCCGAAGCTGAAGAGGAAGCCGGCGCTGATGTCGGAGCCGAAGTCGGAGCCGAAGCCGGAGCCAAAGCCGAAGTCGGAGCCGAAGTCGGAGCCGAAGTCGGAGTCGGAGTCGGAGTCGGATTAGAGGGTCGGCGTAGAGGGTCGGCGTAGAGGGTCGGCGTAGAGAGCCAGCGTAGAGAGCCAGCGTAGAGAGCAGGCGTAGAGGTCGACGCGAAAGCCTCGGCAACGGCTACGCGACGGCACCCCACTTCTCCCCTCCCCCGCCCGGCGGGGGAGGGGCGGGGGAGAGGGCCGGCCCAGGAGCACCGCGACACTCCCGTCTCGCCGCCAGGGCAGTGGAACCGCAGGCCCCTTCGAAGCGACGTTGGCTGATCCGCCGGCCTGACGTCGAAGGGCCACGTCGACGCATTGATGCCGCAATGCCGGACAACCGCGTCGGCAAACCCTGCCATGACTCCCGGCGCCGTTACGATGGCGCCTGCCCCACCGGATCCCCCCATGATCGCCCTGCCGGCACAGCTTCCCCCTTCACGCATCGCCGCCTGGCTGCTCGCCCTTGCCGGGCTGTGGATGGCCATCCACTTCGACCTGCTGGTCGCCCTGCTGGCCGGCCTGCTGGTGTTCAACCTGACCCACGCGCTGGCGCCGCTGATCGAGCGCCGGGTCAGCGGCCAGGGCGCCCGCCTGCTGGCGGTGACCGTGGTCTCGGTGTTGATCATCGGCCTGCTGACCCTTGCCATCGTCGGCATCGTCGCCTTCTTCCGCAGCGAGGCCGGCAGCAGCCAGGCCCTGCTCGACAAGCTGATGACCATCATCGAGGAATCGCGCGGCGACCTGCCCGCCTGGCTGGCCGGCTGGCTGCCGGAGGACTCCGGTGCGATGCGCCTGGCGGTGACCGAATGGGTCGCCAGCCACCGCGCCGAACTCTCGCTGGCCGGCGCCGAGGCCATCCAGACCACCGCCCGCCTGCTGGTCGGCATGGTCCTGGGCGCCATGGTCGCGCTTTACGACGAGCTGCCGGCGCCGCGCCTGGGCCCGCTCGGCCGCGAGCTGCTCGAACGCGCCGGCCGCCTGGCCGCGGCGTTCCGGCGCATCGTCTTCGCGCAGCTCAAGATCTCCCTGCTCAACACCTTCTTCACCGGCCTGTTCCTGGCCGTCGTGCTGCCCGCCTTCGGCGTCAAGCTGCCGCTGACCAAGACCCTGATCCTGATCACCTTCGTCGCCGGCCTGCTGCCGGTGGTCGGCAACCTGATCTCCAACACCGTGATCACCATCGTCGCGCTGTCGGTGTCGATGTGGGTGGCCGTGGTCGCGCTCGGCTACCTGGTGCTGATCCACAAGGTCGAGTACTTCCTCAACGCCCGCATCGTCGGCGGCGAGATCCAGGCCCGCGCCTGGGAGCTGCTGTTGGCCATGCTGGTCATGGAAGCCGTGTTCGGCATCCCCGGCCTTGTCGCCGCGCCGGTGTATTACGCGTACGTGAAGCGGGAGCTGGTGGATCAGGGGTGGGTGTGAGGGGCGTCACGCTGTTGCGGCGCTTCCAGGGTGTGCCCTTTGCTACCCTTTGCTTCCGGAAACTCATGGAACTCGGACATGGCGCGTCCAGACCTCTCCTTGGTGCTGTTCACCACGTCTGTCTTTGCGCTGGCCGCGGGCCAGGCCACGAGCGCGGTCGAGGCGCCGCCGCAACCGGCCGGGAGTACTGCCACCGCTTGGCAGGCCTTCGGCGACCTCGACGGTGGCTGCGACGGCGCTGTCCGGGTGATCCGGCGGGCGCCTGACGGCGACATCTACCTGGCCGGCCACTTCGAAAGCTGCAACGGCACCTTCTCGCCGCGCCTGATCCGCTACCGTCCGAGCACCGACAGCTTCATCGCCGTCGAACCGGCGCTGCAGAGCGGCACCGTGCTTGACCTGGCCTGGTACCAGGGCGAGCTGGTGGTCGCCGGGCACTACCTGCTGGCACAGGGTGGAGTGGGCGGCGGGGTGCTGCGCTGGAACGGGTCCGGATGGGCGCCGCTGGGCGCCGGCGCGGCAGGCGCGTTCGATCTGCCCTACGTGCGTGCCCTGGTCGTCCATGAAGGACAACTGGTCGCAGGGGGCGTGTTCTCCAGTATTGGCGGACAGTCTGCGATGAAGGTCGCACGTTGGAACGGTAGTGCCTGGTCGCCCCTGGGTACTGGGCTGGGAATCGCGATTCCCACCCAGTACGTGGCTGCACTGGCCGTGCACGAAGGGCAACTCATTGCCGGTGGCAACTTTTCGCATAGCGGGGCAACAGCGGGGTTCCAAAGCGTCGCGCGATGGACGGGTGATTCCTGGCAACCCTTGGGCCAGCCTGGGGGGCGCATCTCCTCGCTGCTGGTGGATGCCGAGGGCAGCCTGATCGCCGCGGGCACGCTGCTCGCGGCCGGTGCGCCCGTCCACCAGGTCAAGCGCTGGACCGGCAGCCAGTGGGCGGCGCTGGCCCCTGACGACCAGACGGGCTTCGATGCGCCGGTCGAAGCCCTGGCCTTGCATGACGGGGGCCTGGTGGCTGGTGGCAGCTTCACCACGTTCGGCTCGGATGAAGTCCGGGCGGTGGCCCACTGGAACGGGTCCGGTTGGGCCGCTCATCCCGGCACCACGGCGATCAGCGCCGAGGATGTCCCCGCGCTGCTGGCCGATGGCGAGTCCCTGTACGTGGCCGCGCCGTTCGAGTCCGGGCAGGGGCGCGGCCTGCACTGGATCGCACGTCTGCAAGGGAGTTGGAACCGCCTGGGTGCGCCCTCGGGACAGTTGGGCTTCGATGGTCCGATCTGGCACCTTGCCAGCGACGGTGCGCGGCTGGCTGCGGCCGGTCTGTTCCGGCGGGCCGGGGAGGTCGCAGTGCCCGGGGTGGCGATGTGGCAGGGCAACGAATGGCAGCGCCTGGGGAACGCTGGCCCGGCGAGTCTGACCGGTGTCCGTGCGGTCGCCTTCTTCCAGAACGCGGTGTATGCGGCCGGCGACTTCTTCGACCCGACCGGGACGCAGGTGGCCACGGGCATCGCGCGGTGGCGCGGTGACGATTGGGAGCCGGTCGTCGGCGAGGGCGCGATCGCGATCGACGCCGGGATGGTCGCGGCATTGCATGTGCATGAGGGCGAACTCGTCGTCGGCGGCGACTACGCCTTGAGTGGTGGCGCAGGCCCGGTCGGGGTGGCGCGTTGGAACGGCACGCGCTGGGCACTGCTCGAAGACGGCTCCGGCAACCGCGGGCCGGGGTCAGTGCTGGCCCTGACCACCCATGCTGGCCGTCTGGTGGCCGGTGGCGACTTCCAGCAGGTGGGCACGGTGCCGGCTTCCGGGTTGGCCGCATGGGATGGTTCTGCCTGGACCGGACTGGTCACCGGAGCGCAACCCCTGCCGGTCAGCGCACTCGCGGTCTGGCAGGGAGATCTGTACGCCGGCGGCGACCGGCGTCTGGAGCGCCTGCAGGGCAACCAGTGGCAGTCCCTGGCCCCCGGGGGGACCGACTGGGGCATCGGGTCACTGGTCGGTCTGGGCGATGCGCTCTGGATCGGGGGCGACTTCCAGTCGCTGAATGGCTTGGCCGCTGTCGCGCTGGCGCGCTGGGATGGCACGGCACTGCATGCCGTACCCGGTACGTTGGGCTCGGGCCCCAGCAGCAGTTTCCGGATCGTGAATGCCTTGGCGGCGCACGAGGGTGAGCTGATGGTTGGCGGCCACTTCCGGTCCATCGACGGCCAGCGCAGCGCCCACGTCGCCCGCCTGTTGCCGGACGTGGTCGACGGCATCGACATGCATATCCGTGCGCCGGTTGCGGCGCCAGACGAAGGTGCGCATCGCATCGCCTACCGCCTGCGCCTGGGCAACCGGGGCGGGGCCGCGGCCCTGCCTGCAACCCTGGTGGCCAGTGCCTGGCCGCAGCCGCTGGCCGTCACCTGGACATGCGAGGCCGGCGCATTTTCGAGCGAGCCCTGCCCGGCGGACACCGGCAACGGACTGCCGGCCTGGACCACCGCCATGGCCGCGGGCGCCGAGTTCTACCTGGACCTGGTCCTGGATGCCGCGCCCGGCACGGTCGTTCAGCGCCTGCGCCTGGACCTGTCGGCGCCGCCCGCGGCGGGCGCCGACAACCGCGCGTCGACCGGCCTGACGGTCACCACTTCGCTGGCGCAGGAGGTGCTGTTCGTCGAGGGCTTCGAGTCGGCCGGATCGGTTGCCACCTTGGCGCGCTGACCGGCCTCAGGCGGAGAACCTGACCTAACGGGGTCAGGTTCACTTTCGGCATGTACTGGTCCGTGACTGCAACTTCCGGCGCGGCGCCTTGCAGGAAGAACCGCAGCCAGCCCTCCCAGTCGCCGTGGGCCCTACCGCGCGAGCCACGCTTGGTACCCGTGACGGCGGGACCTGGATCACCCCGTTTGGCCACGCATTGGACAAGAAAAGCAAATGCCCGGCGGTGGACCAGCCGTGCGCAACTCCCGCTGTCGCATCACGGCGACGCCAGGTAGTCGCGCCGCAACCCGGGATTGGCGATCTTCAGGCCGTGGCCAGGCGCTCCTGCAGGGCCTCCTGCGTCAGCGCATTGAGGCTCTTGCCTTGCGCCTGTGCGGCGATCGCGAGCCGCTCGTGGAGATCGGGCGGAATCCGCACGTTGAACTTTCCGGAGTAGCTTCGGCGGGGCTCGATGCCCTGCTCCCGGCAGACATCGAGGTAGACCTGGAGCGATTTGCGGAACTCCGCGCGCAGCTCGCGGGGATTTTTTCCGTAGAAGTCCGCGCCGCCGTTCAGACCCATGATCTCGCCCCGGAAGGCGTCGAGATCCGCGTCGTATTCGATTCTCGCGGTATAGCCGTCGACGGTCATCAGGTTCATGGCTTCACTCCGTGCTGTTCCAACCATTTGCGGATACTGGTCAGTGCCCCCTTGTCGACGTTTGGCGACGGGTGCGGGCGGTGGAAGACGCGCACCTCGGCAAAGAGCACCACGGCCACCCGGCTGCCGGCCCGTTCGGATACGTCCGCGCCCAGGTCGCGCAGCAGGGCCTCGATGTCGCGCCACTGGAGATTGCCGCTGGCCGGATGGGCGAACAGGCGTTCCAGCGTGCGCCGGTGGCTGCGCTTCATGGGCGCCGATGGTACCAGAAAGCGGTACCGAATGTAATGCTATGCTCTCGGGGAGGCGCCCGCCCTCCCCCTCCTCAGCGCCCGGCTGGCCAGGGCGGGTTCCAATGCCGTCCGGGACCGATCCTCCGTCGACTCTCCGCCGAGACTCTTCAGCGGCCTTCCTCGAAGCCATCCGCGAAGATCCCGTCCGCCTGCGCCGCCCAGGCGACGATCACCCCGGTCCCCCACTCGACCTGGGTGTTGCCTTCCGGATGCAGGCCGGCGACCACGACCACGTCGCCGTGGTCGTTGATGCCGGGCGCGCCGCTGAACACCGGCCAGGAGCTCGGGTTGTCGATGTGCTGGCCGAGCTGGCCGGGGCCGAGGTCGGTGGCGACCAGGTCGCCCCTGGCGATGACGCGCACCAGGCTGGTGCCGTCGCCGACGAACACGGCCTGGCCGTTGGCGTCGCGGCCGCGGAAGGCGACCAGGCCGTGGTTGTTGAGGGCCGGGGCGAAGAAGTCGATGGCCAGCAGGCCGTCGTCGCCGACCCGGGCGATGCGCACCGGCTCGGCGCCGGCCTGCAGGCGGTAGACCGCGCGGCCGCCGCCGTCGGCGAGGGCCAGCGCCACGGCCACCTGGCCGGCATCGTTGACGTCCAGCCCGTTGTCGAAGCCCTGGAAGGGCGAGGCCGGGTCGCTGGCACGGTCGCGGGCGATCAGGGTGCTGGCGCCGTCGGCCGCGAACAGGCGGATCTCGGCCTGGCTGGTGGTCTGGACGTTCACCTTAGCGGCGATCACGCGCTGGCCGTTCATCGCCGGCGAGTAGATGAACACGTAGGGGCTGCCGGGGTTGAGGGTGTTGTCGGCGACGTGCATCACCGAGTCGGGCGGGTTGGCGCCGGGCACGGTCGAGGCCAGGGCGCGGCCGTTGCTGCCGAAGCGGCCCTGGAAACCGACCGCGCCGGCGATGTCGATGTCGACGTTGCTGAGCCAGGCCGGGGTCAGCGGGAACAGGTTGACCTGCGCCGCGCTGCCGTCCGGCTCCAGGCGCCAGATCGCGTAGCTGGAGAAATCGCGGTTCATGATCCAGGCGACCTGGCCTGCGGCGTTGATCGAGACCTTGTCCGACACCGAGACCTCGCCGCCGCCGACTGGATCGTGGCGCACGGCGATCGCGCCTTCGCCGTGGCGGCCCTTCCAGACGCCGGCGCTGCTGCCGGGCTGGCCGGCCACCGGCACCACCTGCACCGGAAAGGCGACCCAGCCCGCGTCGTTGATCGCCGCGCTGATGCTGTTGAACGAGGAGCCCGGCGGCAGGTTCCAGCCGTTGTCGTTGACCAGCAGGTTGCTGCGCGCCTGCAGCTCGTAGTCGCCGTAGGCGGGAATCTGCGCCTGGGTGGCGAGCGGCAAGAGGACGAGCGAAAGCAGGACGGCGCGGGTCGGCATCATGGGGTCTCCGGCAGGCAACAGGATCGAGCCAGCTTAGCGACACCCCGGACACGCTTCAGTGATGCGGGTCGACGCGTTCAGGCTCCGATGGCCCACGCGGATGCGCATCGACATGGCCAGGATGCCGCCGCGCCGGAGGCGGCCGCCGCGATAGGCGGCAGGACGGGCGAGCGCAGACAGGTCTGTTCGGTTCCCGTTGCAGACCGACGCAGGACCAAGGCACGAAGTGGACGGAGCCCGTTGCGTGTCCGTGGCGCAGGCAGCGTGAGGCAGGACGCTAGGACTTGGCCAACGCGCCCAGGTCGATCGGCTGCAGGTCGCAGGGCCCCTGGTAATCGCGCCATAGATCAATCAAGCGCCGACCCAGCACCGGATGCACCAGATCGGGCACAAGATCGGCCATCGGACGCAATACGAAGGCCTGCTCGACCAGATCGGCGCGCGGCAGCTCCAGGTTGCCCGGGCCACGCATCACCACGTCGTCGTACAGCACCAGGTCGACATCCAGGGTGCGCGAGGAGAACCGCGGCACGTCGCGGCGACGGCCGTGGCGGTCCTCCAGGGCATGCAGCCAGGCGTCCAGGGCGACCGGGTCCAGCGTCGTGTCCAGGCCCACGGCCAGGTTGACGAAGGCCGGCCCTTCGAAGCCTACCGCGGCGCTGCGGTAGGCGGGCGACACCTGCAGCGGTCCGAACGCGTTTGCCAGCTCGTCCAGCGCCGCGGCCAGGTGCCGCTCGGGCGCCTGGTTGCTGCCCAGGCTGAGCCAGGCACGCGCCATCAGCGGGACCCGGCCCTGCGCGGGCTTTGCGCGAGGTGCGCACCGGAACGGGCGCGAGGTCGCCGCCCGCCCAGGCACCCGCCGGAAGGCGCGAGGCTCGCGTTCAACCCGGTCGCCGTCCGCGCTCGATGCACACACCCACCGCCACCGCGCCGCGCACCGCGCCGGGCTTGCGCAGTCGCAGGCGCAGCCAGGACACGCCGAACTCGCGCTGGATGATCTCCGCGCAGCGCTCGGCCAGGGTCTCGACCAGGCCGAAGTCGCTGGCCTCGACGAAGCCGACCAGGCGCTTGCTGACCGCCTTGTAGTCCAGGGTGTCGGCGATGTCGTCGGTGCCGGCCGGGACGGTGTTGTCGAAGGCCATCTCGATGTCGAAGCGCAGCGGCTGGCGGATCCGGCGCTCCCAGTCGTAGATGCCGATGACGGTGTCGACCTCCAACCCTTCGATGAAGACGGTGTCCATGGCGTTCCCGGGTCTAGTGTGCGCGCGGCGGTCAGCCGGCGGCGGATGCCGCGGCATCCTGTCCGGCGGCGGGACAAGGCGGCGTGAGTTCCGACAGCGGCCAGCGCGGCCGCACCTCGATGGCCAGCCCGGCGCGCTCGCCGGCCTGGATGCGCAGCAGGCCGGCCAGGGCGATCATCGCGCCATTGTCGGTGCAGAACTCGGGCCGGGGGAACCAGGCACGGGCACCGCGCGTCGCGAGCTGCGCGGCCAGCAGGGCGCGCAGGCGGGTGTTGGCGCCGACGCCGCCGGCGACCACCAGGTCCTTCAGGCCGGTGGCGTCCAGGGCCCGCACGCACTTGATCGCCAGGGTCTCGACCACGGCATCCTCGAAGCCGCGCGCGACATCGGCGCGGGCCTGGCCGTCGTCGGGATCCTGGCGCCGCCAGGCCAGCAGCACCTGGGTCTTCAGGCCCGAGAAGCTGAAGTCCAGGCCGGGCCGGTCGGTCATCGGCCGGGCGAAGCGGAACACGCCGGGCCGCCCGGTCTGCGCCAGCGCCGCCAGCGCCGGGCCGCCAGGGTAGGGCAGGCCGAGCAGCTTGGCGGTCTTGTCGAAGGCCTCGCCGGCGGCGTCGTCCAGGGTCTCGCCCAGCACCCGGTAGGCACCCAGGCCGCGCACCTCGACCAGCATCGTGTGGCCGCCGGAGACCAGCAGGGCGACGTAGGGTGGTTCAGGGTGCTCGACTTCCAGCGCCGGGGCCAGCAGGTGGCCCTCCATGTGGTGCACGCCCACGGCCGGCACGCCCAGGCCGTAGGCCAGGGCCCGGGCGGTGCCGGCGCCGACCAGCAGGGCGCCGATCAACCCCGGGCCGGCCGTGTAGGCGACCGCGTCGAGGTCGGCCAGGGCCAGGCCGGCCTCGTCCAGCACCTGGCGGACCAGGGGCAGCAGCTTGCGGACATGGTCGCGGCTGGCCAGCTCCGGCACCACGCCGCCATAGTCGGCGTGCAGCGCCACCTGGCTGTGCAGGGCGTGCGCCAGCAGGCCGCGCTCGGCATCGACCACGGCCACGCCGGTCTCGTCGCAGGAGGTCTCGACCCCCAGCACGCGCAGGGTTTTGCGTTCGGTCACCTGGGTCTGTATCATTCTGCGCCCCCGGTCCATCGGGGAGCCAAGGGTCGCCACTTTAGACGATCCGCGCCCGGCCAGCCGGGCCCAGCGGTGGAATCCGCGCCCCGAGTAGATCAGAAACCGGAGTTTGCATGCCTTCCGTAAAAGTTCGCGAGAACGAGCCGTTCGAGTACGCGCTGCGCCGCTTCAAGCGCACCTGTGAAAAGGCCGGCGTCCTGGCCGAGACCCGCAAGCGCGAGTACTACGAAAAGCCGACCACCGAGCGCAAGCGCAAGATGGCTGCTGCCGTGAAGCGCAACCTGCGCCGCATGGGCCGCGACGTCACCAAGCGCCAGCGCATGTACTGAGGCTGCGGCCTCCGGGCCGCGCCCCGGGCCGCCGCTGCGGCCCGATGCTCTCGCAAGCCTGCCACGGCGTCCGGTCCCACCGGCTGCCGTTTCCGCGTGTCCGCCATCCGTTTCGGAGCCATCCATGAATCTCAAGCAGCGCCTGATGCAGGACATGAAGGACGCCATGAAGGCCGGCGACAAGGAGCGCCTGGGCGTGATCCGACTGGCGCAGGCGGCGGTCAAGCAGCGCGAGGTCGACGAGCGCATCGAACTGGACGACGCCCAGGTGCTGGCCGTGCTGGAGAAGATGGTCAAGCAGCGGCGCGACTCGGTTGCGCAGTTCGAGGCGGCCGGTCGCGAGGATCTGGCAGCGCAGGAGCGCTTAGAGATCGGCATCGTCCAGGGCTACCTGCCGGCGCCGCTCGGCGAGGCCGAGCTGGACGCCCTGCTCGCCCAGGTGATTGCCGACACCGGCGCCAGCGGCCCGCGCGACATGGGCCGTGTGATGGCCGCCCTGAAGGAGCGTGCCGCCGGCCGCGCCGACATGCAGGTGCTGTCGGGCAAGGTCAAGGCCGCCCTGGGCGGCTGATCGGCACGTCGCGCCGACCTGGCCGCCGCGCATGGGCGCCCGTCCCACCGAGATCCGCCTGAAGCGCGCCGAGCGCCTGGTGGTGGTCGCCTTCGACGACGGCGCGGTGTTCGAACTGCCCTGCGAATACCTGCGCGTGAACAGCCCCAGCGCCGAGGTCCAGGGCCATGGCCCGGGCCAGGCGGTGCTGGTGGCCGGCAAGGCGGAGGTCAACATCACCGCGATCCGGCCGGTCGGCCAGTACGCGGTGCAGCTGGTGTTCGACGACGGTCACGACACCGGGCTGTATTCCTGGACCACGCTGTACGAACTCGGTCGCGACCGCCCGGGCAGGTGGCAGGCCTACCTGGACCAACTGGCCGTGGCCGGCCGGTCGCGCTGAACCTGCCGCCTGCGCAGCCATGACACGGGCTGGCGCGCTGCACATCGCGATCATCGGCTACGGCACCGCCGGCCAGGCGGCGGCCGTGCTGCTGGCCGCCGACGGCCACAGCCTGGACGTGTTCGAGCGCGTGCCTCGACCCGGTCCGGTCGGAGCCGGTTTCCTGTTGCAGCCGACCGGGCTGGCCGTGTTGTGGCGGATGGGCCTGCTGGACACCGTGCTCGGCCACGGCCATCGCATCGGCCGCCTCTACGGCCGGACCGCGGCCGGCCGCGCGGTCATGGACATGCGCTACCGCGAGCTGGATCCGCGCCTGTTCGGCCTGGGCCTGCAGCGCGGCGCGCTGTTCTCGATCCTGGACTCGGCCTGGCAGGGCGCGCGCGCCCTGCATGCCGGCTGCGCCATCGAGGCGATCGACTGCGAGCGCGGCCTGCTGACCGACCAGGCTGGCCGGCGCCATGGCCCCTACGACCTGGTCGTGGTCGCCGATGGCGCCGCATCGACCCTGCGCGGCCGGCTGGGTCGCGCGCGCCTGGACCGGCCGTTTCCGTGGGGCGCGCGCTGGTGCCTGGTCGAACAGGGCGGCTGGGCCTGGCCGGGCGAACTGCAGCAACGCTATGTCGCGGCGCGCCGCATGGCCGGCATGCTGCCGGTCGGCACCCGACCCGGCGACGCCCGGCCGCTGATGAGCTTCTTCTGGAGCGAGCCGGTTTCGGCACTGGATGCCGACGACTGCGACGACGTCGCGTGGCGTCGCGACCTGGCCGCCGTCTGGCCCGAGGCCGCGGACTGCCTGGCGCCGGTGGCGGTGCCGGCCGGCCTGGCCATCGCCCGCTACCGCGACACCGTGCTGCGCGACTGGCATCGGGGCCGCGCGGTGCTGATCGGCGATGCCGCCCACGCAATGAGTCCCCAGCTCGGCCAGGGCGTGAACATGGCCCTGCTGAATGCCCTGGCCCTGCGCGACCACCTGCGCGCGCCCGTCGACGTCCCGCTGTCGGCGTGTCTCGCCCGCTATGCCCGGCATCGCCGCAGCCACCTGGGCATCTACCACGTCTGGAGCCGCTGGCTGACGCCGCTGTTCCAGTCCGAGCGCGACCGCCTCGCCGCCGTGCGCGACTGCCTGATGCATCCGCTGTCGCGCCTGCCTGGGGGGCGTGGCCAGATGCTGCGTGTGCTCACCGGCACCCGTCGCGGCTGGTTCGGCCGGCTGCCGCTGGCGCCGGACTTCCTCGCCGCCATGCAACGGACACCGCGACAGGGGCGGTGCGATAATCCGGCACCATGAGCGAACACGACCCGCACACCACCCATTTCGGCTATCGCGAGGTGCCGGTCGCCGACAAGCAGCGCCTGGTCGGCGAGGTGTTCAGTTCGGTGGCGGGCGACTACGACCGCATGAACGACCTGATGTCGATGGGCGTGCACCGGCTGTGGAAGCGCCACTTCGTGGCCACCAGCGGCGCCCGTCCCGGCCACCGGGTGCTCGACCTCGCCGGCGGCACCGGCGACATCGCCGCCCTGCTGGCGCGCCGGGTCGGCGAGGCCGGCCTGGTCGTGCTGGGCGACATCAACGACCGCATGCTGGCGGTCGGCCGCGACCGCCTGCTCGATCGCGGCATCAGCGGCAATGTCCGCTTCGCGCGCATGGATGCCCAGGCGCTGCCGTTTCCCGACGCCAGCTTCGACCTGGTGACCATCGCCTTCGGCCTGCGCAACGTCACCGACAAGGCCCTGGCCCTGCGCGAGATGCACCGCGTGCTGCGCCCCGGCGGCAGCGTGCGCGTGCTGGAGTTCTCGCAGGTCCAGGCGCCGCCGCTGAAGCCGCTGTACGACCTGTACTCGTTCCGGGTCCTGCCCTGGCTGGGCGCACGCGTCGCCGGCGACGCCGAAAGCTACCGCTACCTGGCCGAGTCGATCCGCCGCCATCCGGGTCAGGAGGACCTCGCGACGATGATGCGCGACGCCGGCCTGGAGCGCGTCGCCTGGCGAAATCTTTCCGCCGGCATCGTCGCCATCCACACCGGGGTGCGGTTGTAGGTCCGCTGTCGCCGGCCATCGATCGGCCCCGGCTTCCTTGCAAGTGCACCTGGGCGTCTCCGCGCCGTCGTCGGCCCCCGGTCAGCAACAGCGACGCGTCGGGCTTGCGGCGGATCGCGGCCGGCGTCCGCCGAAGCGGTCGGGTAGCCCGCCCCCTGCGGCTATGCTTGGCCGTCCTGCGCATAGCTCTTCCGGAGATCCCATGACCGTCCACGCATTGCGTCGCGCCGTGTTCGCGCAGGCCCTCGTCCTGCTCGCGCTGGCCGCCGCCGCCGCCGGCACCGCACCGGCACTGGCCGCCGACGCCCATTCCTACGCCGAGCCGGAGCGCGTCCGGGTCACCGCGATCGCCCTGGACCTGGATGCCGACTTCCGACGCCGCACCCTGTCGGGAACCGCCGAACTGACCCTCGACTGGCAGGATCGCGAGGCCGCCGAGCTGGTCCTGGACAGCCGCGAGCTGGCGATCGCCCGGGTCGAGGCGCGCGATGGCCGCGGCCGCTGGCGGCGCGTCGGCCATACGCTGGCCGCGGCCGATCCCGTGCTGGGCAGCCGGCTTGCGATCGCCACCGGCCTGCCGCAGCCGTCCGCCGTGCGCATCCGCTACAGCACGGCGCCGAGCGCATCGGGCTTGCAGTGGCTGGGCCCGGAGCAGACCCTGGGCCGCGAGGCGCCGTTCATGTTCTCGCAGTCGCAGGCGATCCATGCGCGCTCCTGGGTGCCGCTGCAGGACACGCCGGCGGTGCGCTTCACCTACACCGCGCAGTTGCGCGTGCCGCGCGGCCTGCTGGCCCTGATGAGCGCGCGCAACCCGCAGGAGGTCAGCCGCGACGGCCGCTATCGCTTCGAGATGGAGCAGCCCATTCCCAGCTACCTGATGGCGATCGCCGCCGGCCGGCTGGCCTTCCAGGCGCTCGACGAGCGCTCGGGCGTCTATGCCGAACCCGAACGGCTCGCCGATGCCGTGGCCGAGTTCGCCGACACCCCGCGCATGATCGAGGTCACCGAGTCGCTGTACGGGCCGTACCGCTGGGACCGCTACGACCTGCTGATCCTGCCGCCCTCGTTCCCCTACGGCGGCATGGAGAACCCCCTGCTGTCCTTCATCACGCCGACGGTGATCGCCGGCGACCGCTCCCTGGTCGCCCTGATCGCCCACGAGCTGGCGCATTCGTGGTCCGGCAACCTGGTCACCAACGCCAACTGGGACGAGTTCTGGCTCAACGAGGGCTTCACCAGCTACGTCGAGAACCGCATCGTCGAGGCGCTGTACGGCAGCGCCCGCGCCGACATGGAGTTCGTGCTGGACATCCGTTCGCTGCGCCAGGACTTCCGTGAGCGCCCGGTGGAGACCGACCTGCAGCGACTGACGCCGCGCCTGGCCGGGCGCGACCCCGATGCCGTGTACACCACGACGGCCTATACCAAGGGCGCCTGGTTCCTGAAGTTCCTGGAGATCCGGGTCGGCCGCGAGGCGCTGGACGGCTGGCTGCGCGGCTGGTTCGATCGCCACGCCTTCACCAGCGCGACCACCGCCGTGTTCCGCGAGGACCTGCAGACGCACCTGCTGGACCGGCATCCGGACGCGGTGACCGCCGCCGAACTCGACATCTGGCTGCACGAGCCGGGGATTCCGGCGTTCGCTCCGGAAGTCGAGGCGGCAGCGTTCGCCGTGATCGATGCCGAGCGCGAGGCCTTCGTCTCCGGGCGCCGCGCCGCCGATGGGTTGTCCTGGTCGCGCTGGGGCACGCAGGAGCGTCTGTACTTCCTCAACGGTTTGCCGCAAGCACTGGATCCGGCGCAACTGGGGGCGCTGGACAACGCCTTCGACATCACCGGCAGCCGCAACAGCGAGATCGCCTTCGCCTGGTTCCAGGTCGGCATCCGCAACGGCTACCCGGCGATCCGCCCGGCGCTGGAACGTTTCCTGGTCGAGGTCGGCCGGCGCAAGTTCGTGGTGCCGCTGTACCGGTCGCTGATGGCGCGTCCGGAGGACCGTGCCTTCGCGCGCGAGGCATTCGCCCGCGCCCGCCCCGGCTACCACCCGATCACCACCGCCTCGGTCGAGGAAGTGCTGGGCGCCGCGCCCGCCGAGGACTGAAAGGCGTTCGAGGGCATCGGCGGGCCGCTGCAACCGTGCTCACCGCACCCGTCCAACGGCCCCGCGGCGTACCTTCCCAGCGGGTCGCCGGTTAGCTTGTCCCCGGTCCCCGGTCCCCGGTCCCGTGCCGCCAATCAGCCGCCCGCGAACCACTCCGCCAGTGCCGCCTCGGCCCGTTCGCGACCAAGCTCGATGAGTTTGCGCGCGCAGTCGAACTCGTAGAAGGTGCAGGCGTCGCGGGGCACCCGGATCAGCAGGTCCGGGGGCTGGGCGGCCAGCTTGTAGCGGGTCAGTGTCGCCTGGACGACGTCCAGGGAACGCGCGGTCAGTTCCAGCTTGCCCGGCTCCGCCGCCGGTACCGCCGGCGAGCCGTCACCGCCCGGCAGCAGCTCGTCCACGAAACGCGAGATGCGCTGGCGCAGCGACGCCAGGTGTCCGTTGTCGGCGTCGGTGGCGTCCGCGCTGGCGGGTGTGCCGGGGCTCGCAGGGCTGGCGATGCGCTCGGGGCCGCGCGGCCCTGGCGCCGCGTTGACGTCGACCGCGATGGTGAACTCGGTCTGGTCGCCCAGCGTCGCCGATACCGGCACCGGGTTGAGCAGGCCGCCATCGACCAGGGTGCGGCCGTGCCAGGTCACCGGCCGGAACACGGTGGGGATGGCGATCGATGCGCGGATCGCATCGAACAGCGGGCCGCGCCGGAACCAGATCTCGCGGCCGGCATCGAGGTCGGCGGCGACGGCGGTGAACGGCACCGGCAGGTCCTCGATGTCGAGGTCGCCGACAAGATCGCGCAGCACCGACATGATCCGTTCGCCCTTGATGAAGCCGCCACCGGACAGGCCGAGATCGACCAGACGCAGCACGTCGAAGCGGGTCAGGGCCAGCGCCCAGTCGCGCCAGGCGTCGAGGCGGCCGGCGGCATGGATGCCGCCGACCAGGGCGCCCATCGAGCTGCCGGTGATCGCCGCGATGCGCAGGCCGGCGGCCTCGATCGCCTCGATGGCGCCGATGTGGGCATAGCCGCGGGCACCGCCCGAGCCCAGCACGAGCGAGACGGAGGGCGCACGCCCGCGCGCGCCTCCGGAGGCCGCCAGGGCGGGATCAGGTCCCGCCACGACGAGGACGCAGGGTCACTGGCGCCGGCCGGCGAGGACCTCGCCTGCGGCACGGAACTCGCTCTCGGTCGACCAAGCCGGCCAGTCCGCGCCATCGGCGATGCGACGGCCCACCTCGAACAGCGCCTCGAGGTCCTGGACCACGCCGCGCAGGTCCCAGGACGGATCGAACTCGTCGGCCGGCTTGTGGTAGCGCAGCCGGTTGTACTCGGCCGCCATCGCCTGGCCGTGCTCGATGCCCTTCTCGACATGGTCCGGACCGCCCTTGGCATACAGCGCCGGCACGCCCTTCTTGGCGAAGTTGAAGTGGTCGGAGCGGAAGTAGAAGCCGTTCTCCGGGGTCGGCTCCGGGCGCGGCTCGCGCTGCTGCGGGAGCAGCGCCTCGCGCAGCACGTCGTCCAGGCTGGAATTGCCGTAGCCGACCACGGTCATGTCGCGGCTGGGGCCGATCACGCTCATCGCGTCGAGGTTGATCGCCGCCGCGGTGCGTTCCAGGGGGAACACCGGGTTCTCGGTGTAGTAGCGCGAGCCGAGCAGGCCGGATTCCTCCAGCGTCACCAGCAGCAGGATCACCGAGCGCTTCGGCCGCGGCTGCATGGCCGCGAAGGCGCCGCCGATCTCCAGCACGCCGGCCACGCCGGTGGCGTTGTCGACCGCACCGTTGTAGATGCCGTCGCCATCGCCGCCGGGCGAGGAGAAGCTGCGCCCCAGGTGGTCCCAGTGCGCCATGTACAGCACGTACTCGTCGGGACGCTCGCTGCCCTCGATCAGGCCGATCACGTTGTTGGAGCTGGATTCGCGGATCTGGTTCTTGATCGTCGTGGAAGCGGTCGCACCGGCCAGCGGCACGGACTTGAAGCCGCGCTGCTTGGCGGCCTCGACCAGCGCCGGCAGGTCCTGGCCGGCGGCACTGAAGAGGCGCTCGGCAGCCGGACCGCTGATCCAGCCCTGCACCTGCAGCTTGGCCGAGGGGTCGACCGAGGACGGCAGGTCGTACTGCGGGCCCGACCAGCTGTTGAACACCACGTCCCAGCCGTACGAGGCGGCGGCGGTCTCGTGGATGATCAGGGCGGCGGCGGCGCCCTGCCGGGCGGCCTCCTCGTACTTGTAGGTCCAGCGGCCGTAGTAGGTCATCGCATTGCCGCGGAACAGGGCCGGGTCCTGGGTGGCGAAGCCGGGGTCGTTGATCAGGACGACCACGGTCTTGCCCTTGACGTCGAGGCCTTCGTAGTCGTTCCAGCCCTGCTCGGGGGCATTGATGCCGTAGCCGACGAAGACCAGTTCGCTGGCGTCGATGCGCGCCTCGGGCACGGTCTGCCGGCTGCCCACCACCATGTCCTCGCCGTAGGCCAGGGTCTGGCTGCCGCCATCGGCGAAGCGGATGTCCAGGGTGGTCTCCGGGCTGCCGGTGATCTCGACCATGGGCACCGCCTGGAACCAGCTGTCGCCGTTGCCGGGCCGGGCGCCCAGGCGCTCGAGCTGCTGGACGAGGTAGGCGGTGGTGCGACGCTCGCCGACAGTGCCCGGGCCGCGGCCCTCGAACTGGTCGGAGGCGAGCGACTGCACGTGGGCGCTGAAGTCCTCGGCGCGGATGGCGGCATCGAAATCGTGGGCGACGACGCCGGGGATGGCCTCCGGCGGATCGCCGGCGGTGGTGGCGCCGTTGGCCGGGGCGGGGGGAGCGTCGGTCGTGGCGGGCGTCTGTTCGCGCTGGCAGCCGGCGAGCAGGCCGGCGGCAAGGGCGCAGGCAAGAATGGAAAGGCGCATGGATCCCTCGTGGTCTGGCGTCCGGCCCGGCAGGCGCCCGGCAAGGGCGGCGTCGGGGACGGACGGGAATGGAACGGGTGGTGGCCCGATTGTAGGCGGGCCGTCGGGGGAAACCCCCGATCGCGGCCAGTTCGTTACAGGATAACGATCCGCGCACGTGGGGTGCCCACCCGGCGCCTCGTCCGGGTCGTTCCGGGCAGCGGCCTGCCGCAATGCCGGTGGAGCCACCGGTCCGTGCGCGACCGATCACCCGCGCGGGCGCGCCGCCCGTCCCGTCCCGGTGACCGCTCGTGTAGTTTCGCAGCCGAAACGGGAACCGGACCACGACACTGGGCGCACCCCGTCAACCTGGAGCCGACCATGAAGCACCACCGCACTGCCCGCATCGCCGCCGTCGCCCTGGGCCTGGCCCTGTCCGGACTGGCCGTCGCCGCACCCCGGGACTTCCAGGGCCTGGCGGTCGAGGTTCGCGGCGAGGGCCGCCCGGTCCTGATGATCCCCGGCCTGAACTCCCCGGCCTCGGTCTGGGACGACACCTGTGCCGCCCTGCAGGCCGACGGAGTCGCCTGCCACCTGGTGCAGTTGCCGGGCTTCGCCGGGCATGCGGCCCTGACCGACGTCACCGACGAGGACGGCTTCCTGGCGCCGATGCGCGATCGCCTGCTCGCCTACGTGGCGCATGCCGGGCTGGACAAGCCGGCCGTGGCCGGCCACAGCCTGGGTGGCGTCCTGGCCCTGATGATGGCGATCGAATCGCCGGCCTCGGTGGGCCCGCTGCTGATCGTCGACTCGCTGCCGTTCTTCCCGGCGGCGATGAACGCCCAGGCCACCGCGCAGACCATGCGGCCGATGGCCGAAGCGATGCGCACCGGCATGCGCGCGCAGTCCGACGAGGACTACGCCGTGCAGGCACGCGCCCAGGCCGGCATGGGCATGAGCAGCGACCCTGCCCGCACCTCGCGCATCCAGGACTGGACCGGCGCCAGCGACCGCGAGACCACCACCCGCGCCATGTTCGACATGTTCAGCACCGACCTGCGGCCGCAACTGGGCCAGGTGCGCAGCCCGGTCCTGGTGCTGGGCGCCTGGGCCGCCTACGCGCCGATGGGTTCCACACTGGACAGCACGCGGGGCATCTTCGAGGCCCAGTACGCCACACTGCCCGGGGTGCGCATCGAGATGAGCGAGGCCGGCTACCATTTCCTCATGTTCGACGACCTCGACTGGCTGCTCGGCCACGCCCGCGGCCACCTGCTGCCGTGACCCCGCAGGAGGCCGCCGCGGCGTCGGGCTGGCGCGCGCACCTGGTGCGCCAGCTCATCCACGCGGTGATCTGGGGCGGCTTCTGCGCACTGAGCATCTGGCTGTTCACTGCCAGCGCCGGTCTGTTCTCCGGGCTGGTGGTCATCGCGGTCGTGCTCTCGGCCGGTCTGTGGATGAGCAGCGAGGCGACGCGCGCCCTGGTGCTGCGCCGTGGCTGGCTGGCCCTGTCGCCGCTGGCGCTGGCGTGGCGCCTGATCCTGGTCGTCGCCGCGCTGGCGGCGGCGATCCAGGCGCTCATCCACCTGGTCCTGGCCACCGGGCTGGCGCTGGGCTGGCTGCGCATGCCGGTCCAGGGCGCCGGCTACGGCCCGGGCGCGATCGCCGTCTACTGGTTCAACACCGCGGTCATGCTGCTGTTGTGGACCGCGGTCTGGGCCGGTCAGGCGGCGCAGCGGCAGTCCCGGCGCGACTCCATGGGCCGGCTGCAGGCCGAGGCCGAGCGGCGCCGGCTGGAGCTGGACCTGCTGCGCGCCCGGCTCAACCCGCATTTCGTGTTCAATGCCCTCAACAACGTGCGCGCCCTGATCAACGAGGATCCGGCGCGCGCCCGCGAGCTGGTCACCCGCCTGTCCAACACCCTGCGCCACGCCCTGCAGCACAGTCAGCGCGAGCGCGTGACCCTGGCCGAGGAGTGGGCGGTGATGCAGGACTACCTGGCCGTCGAGGCGGTGCACTTCGAGCAGCGCCTGCAGGTGGACGCCGGGCTCGACCCGGCCCTGGCCGGCTTCGAGCTGCCGCCTATGTTCCTGCAACTGCTGGTCGAGAACGCGATCAAGCACGGCATCGCGCGCACGCCGGGCGGCGGGCTGCTGCAGGTCGCCGCGCGCCGCGGTGAGGCGGGCGGCCTGCACCTGACGGTGGAGAACCCGGGGCACCTGAAACAGGTCGACGAGGTTGTGTCCGAGCCCTCCCCCACCGGGGGTGTCGGCCTGGCCTGGTTGCGGACGCGGATCGCCGGCCTCGGACCGGCGGCGCGCTTCCGTCTGTGGTCGCCGCAGCCGGGCCGGGTCCGCGCCGAACTGGCGTTGCCGGCATGAGGCGCCTGCGTACACTGTTGGTCGACGACAGCCGGCTGGCGCGCGGCGAACTGCGCACCCTGCTGGCCGCCCACGCCGAGATCGATGTAATCGGCGAGGCCGACGACGTCGAGGCCGCGGTGGTCGCCGTGACCGGGCTGCAGCCGGACCTCCTGCTGCTCGACATCCAGCTGCCCGGCGGCAGCGGCTTCGACGTCCTGGAGCGTCTGCCACGCGTGCCGGCGGTGGTGTTCTGCACCGCCTACGACCAGCACGCCGTGCGCGCCTTCGAGGCGAATGCGCTCGATTACCTGCTGAAGCCGGTCGAGCCGGCGCGGCTGGCCCAGGCGCTGGCACGCGTGCTGCAGCGCCCGTCCGAACAACCCGCGCCGCGCGGCACGCCACTGGTCGCCGGCGACCCGGTGTTCCTGCGCGACGGCGAGCGCTGCTGGTTCCTGAAGGTCGGCGAGATCAGCCATATCGAGATCGACGGCAACTACGCGCACGTGCACTTCCGCGGCCAGCGCGCGCTCGTGCAGCGCTCGCTCGCCCTGCTCGAGGAACGCCTGGATCCGGCCGCGTTCTTCCGGGCCAGTCGCGCCGTGCTGGTCAACCTGCGCCACGTCCGCAACGTGGAGCCGGGCGTCGGCGACGGCTACGTCCTGCACCTGGAGGGCGGTGCCCAGGTCGAGGTGTCGCGCCGGCAGGCCCGGGAGTTCCGCGAGCGGCTGGCGCTCTAGGCGCGAACCGGCACCGCCAGCCCGGCTGCTGCGCACCTAGCGACTCATGATGGGGCCGTTGGGTGCGGGCTTGCGAGAGCCTCGACGCAACCAACTTCTCCACCGGCCTCGGCCGCCCGATTGCCCATGCGCGGCGACAGGGGGGGCAGAGGCGGCTGGGGCCGCGCGTTCCCACCCCCTGTACGCGCGGTGGAACGCGACGCCGACTGCAGGGACCGCGCTCTTGGCCGAAGGCGCAGCAGTCCCGCGGACATCGGTACCACCCGATCCGGCGAGGCCTTCCGTGGCCAGATGAGCCGTGCCGCGCAGCGCCGATCTTCTGCAGGGCATGCATGGGCCTGGGTGAATCGGGCGCGCACCTGCTTGGCTCATAGGCGCCGGGCAGGGATATGCCCGGGCCCGCCGGCTCAGAGCAAGCCCAGGAACGGCACGAGCAGGGGAGCCGGACGGATGTCGAGGGGGCTGGCCAGCACCAACCTCGCCTTTCGGCCCTCCGGGCGACCTGATTAGCGTCGCGTCCCCGCCCGCTGCCAGGCAGCTTTACGTAGTGCGACGACACCGCACTTCTCCCCTCCCCCGCCCTGCGGGGGAGGGGCGGGGGAGAGGGCCGCCCCAGCCAACGCATGCCGCTGGACCGGCAACGATGCAGACCATGGCTGGCGACGGCCCGCTCCCCCGACCCCTCTCCCAGAGGGAGAGGGGAGCACAGCGCGCTGCGCTCACCGAACACCGGGTCCTGGTCCTTGGTCCCCGATCCTGGGCTGAGACACGACGCTAATCAGGTCCGGGCGATGGATGACGGCCGGATCAGCCGGCAATTCGCCGGGCCGCGAGCCGGTGAATTGCGGACATCAATTGCCGTGGAGCTCCGGCCCTGGGCCGAAAGCCTTGAATATGCTGCATTTATATTTGATGCGAACTAACGGGTAACGATACTAGTATTTATCGTGGATTCCTCGAATGTTTCAGTACGCGTATCCGCCGCCATCGAGCAACGGCCACCCGGACGCTGCGCTGAATTGCATGGGAGTCCACTTACCAAAACCAAGGAGTTTGAATATGAGCACCACGCACCGCATGGCTGAGCCGTCCCGTCCGCTCGATTTAAGCCAGGAGTCGGTAACCCAACTGCATGCGTTGTTGCCGGAGACGGTCGCCGCGCTCAGGCGCAACCTCAACTGCGGCGATCCGGAGGTGGAGGTCGCAGCAGCGGAGGCAGTACTGGACATCGCACTCATGCCGGAGGCGGCCTATTCCTTCGTAGGTCACATCAGCAACCAGACCAACTACACCTTGCGGCGAAGCAAGAAGGATTCGAACGGAAGCTGGGAGACCGACCCCGCCGATACGATCGGACCGGGCGGCACGTCCAGATTCACGCTGCACTACGACGGATTCCATTTCACCGGCGACGTCGCATACAAGGCCGATGGCATCGACGGTGAGTTCACGATGAAGTGGTCGATTCCGTTGTTTGGAGACAACTCCATATCGGATTCGACGTCGATTTCCGGCACGGCGGCCAGTCACGAAGGCGGCCGGGGCTGGCACGCCGAGGTCTGGTATTTCCTGACTGCAGTCTGAGCCCGGGAGACGGACATGACAACTCTCCAGGTTCAATCGACGCTGGTCGATGATGTTTTTCCGCACCAGGCAGTCGCCACCGGCGGTGATGTGGCCATAACACAGGACAGCTCCGGACTGCTGACGATCTTCAGCGTCGGGACCAACGGCCGCGTCTACCGTGTCGCGCCCGATGGAGACAGCGAAACGGGTTGGAAGATCAGTGATCTTGATTGCCCGGAACCGATCGATGTCATCGCAGCGACGATGGATGACCAGCGCAATCTGGTTGTGTGCGGCGCGAACCAGAAATCGCGAAAGGTCTACGCCCTTCTGATCGGGCCGGGGGGCTGCACGGGTGCGTGGAAGACCATCAATCCGGGTCCCGACATCACCGGATCACTCACATTCTACGAATTGAAGCTTCGGGTGACCGCGGCTGGAGCAGTGGAGTTCTTTCTCCTGTACTTCCAGCGCATGAGCGATCCGCAATGGCACTACACCTACAGGATCGGTCGGGCCATGGTGACGGCGGACGCTTGGACGATCGGGTTCAACCTGGACAACCTCCTCTATACGGGGCCCCAGCCGGTAGATCTGCCATCGATGACCCTCGGGCAGGCGAGTGGATTGCCGACATTATTCCTGTACTGGCACGAGGCCGAGAAGATCAGGGCCTGGAAGGGTCTGGACGGTTCACCGACCGTAGAGGATCGGGAGGTTCCCGGGCAGTCGGTGATTCGCAGCCTGTTTGCCCTCGGCGATTCCGACAGCATCCTGTATGCAGCCGGCTCGATCGGTCCTGCGACAACGCCAGGACTCTACCGTTGGGGCGCCGCCAGTGAATTCGTCCTGTTGAGCGGTTCCTCGCCGATCGCCGCTGCGAGCGGCGTCTATTCCGCAAACAGCGGCTACGACATCCTGGCGGTTGGCCCCACTGGGCTCCTGTATCACGTCCACGGTTCGCCAGATGGCGCGCGCTGGACGCCGTTTTCGCCGATGGGCGATCGGGTGACCGCTGTCGTCGGTGCCAGCACTCCTGATGCCGGCAATATCTTCATCGCGACCACGGTGGACAGGACGCTGCGTCACTACTACCGAGATCCGCAGGAAGCCGACTGGCAGGTCGAGGAAGTGGATGTGCCGGCCGGCACGGCCGAACAGGTCGTGTGGTACACGACGAAGGTTTCTGTGCTCGACGAGGATTCGCGGGCCATCAATGGAGTGCAGGTCGTGGTTTCCTGTGCCGAGGCGACGGAGGTGCTGATCAACGGCAAGCCCGACCTGGTGGGCCCGGGCAGGACAGCGATCTTCGAGACAGGCGTCGTGGGCAACCTGCTTATCCAGCAGTCCACCTCCCAGCTCTCCAATCTGTACGTCCCGAGACTGAAGCTCGATCTGCTGACCGGCCAATCAAGCACCCTTGAGCCCTATGCCGACGTGCGGGACCGCCTGTACAGGCTAACCGGCGCAGAGCTCAAGGACGCGAAATCGAGATCAGGGAATCCGGTGCTGCCTGCCTCGCAGCAAGGCGATGCCGGCAAGATCGCGCGAACCGTCGCGATCGGCGCATCGCTCGGCCTCCCTCCGCCACCGGGCGTCAACCTGCACAGGTGGGAGGATCTGGGCAGTCCGCCGCCCGGCCTGGTGCGCTTCAAGCCGGCGGACTCGAATGAATGGATCGACCTTGGCATCGACATCGGCGACCTGTTCGAGGGCATCAAGGAGAGCATCTTCGGCGCGTTCTCCGCCGTGTTGACCGCGGTCGGGGATCACGTGGTCACCGGCCTCAACCTCGTCATCAGCACCGCCCAGGGGGCTTACGCGGTTTTCCTTGCCACCATGGAGCATGCCTTTGATGCGATCCGGACCGTTTTCGAGAGCGTCGGCGCCATCTTCCAGGACGTTCTCGAGTGGCTTGGCAAGCTGTTCGACTGGGAGGCGATCAAGGCGCTCGCAGGCAGCGTCAAGTCGATGATGGTGGAGGGAATGGGCAGCATCC
Source organism: Lysobacterales bacterium (assembly GCA_019634735.1). Classification (NCBI taxonomy): domain Bacteria; kingdom Pseudomonadati; phylum Pseudomonadota; class Gammaproteobacteria; order Lysobacterales; species Lysobacterales bacterium. The sequence continues at coordinate 67,398 of JAHCAT010000011.1, forward strand.
CCAGGATGCTCGAGATGGCGAAGCTGCCAGGGGAGATCGGGCCGATCTTCGATGGCTTTCGACAGCAGGCGTCAGGAGCCCTCGACTACATTCGCCAGCAGATCGGCACCAGCAGCGCAGGCGCCGCCGCCCGGACGGCCGGCTTCAGCAACTCGGACTCGGTGTTCGACTTCGGCGGCAAGTCCTACGGCAACGAGGCCAACTGGCTGCTGGATCGCCTCACGCCGCAGTTGGGCGGGGCGATATTCGAGTTCGGTCTGGGCAATCCGGGCTGGCGAGGGTTCGAGCAGGTCTGGACATCCATCGCCCAGTCCTTCCTTGAGACCGGCGAGGCGATCGCCAACAACTTCATCGCGCTCTTCCAGAACCTGGTGACCAGCGCCGACGTGCTGTCCACAGCGATGAACTCGATCCTCGACCAGCTCCAGGCCCTGGTCGACGGCGTTCTTTCGGCGCTGGAGGGGATCGTGTCCGGCCTGGTCGGGGCCTTGCAGACCCTGGCCTCGAGCACCGCGCTTGGCGACCTCATGAACACCCCCATCAAGATCCCGGTCATCAGCGACATTCTGGCCGCCGTCGGGCTCGGAGGGGTGACCATCCTCGACCTGCTGTCCTACCTGGTCGCAATTCCGATGCACGTGGTGAACACCATCATCGGCACGCCAGTGCCGGCTGCAACGCTCGCCGCCACGCCAGTGGGCGTCTTCCTTGCGTTGGGCATCATGTTCTTCGTCATCATGGTCCTGACCGCCGTCAACGACGCGCTCCCCGAGGGCAAGGTTGTGCTCGCGGTACTACCGAGCCTTGTCTGGGTGGCTGCGGCGGCACTGGTCTTCTTCGGTGTCGCCAAGGCCGCCGCGCCCCCGCCGGAGCTGATCATCGCGGCGATACTCTACCTGGGCTATCAGGTCGTCGGACTGCGCGTGAATGCCCTCTACTTCGGGCATCCGTCTGCGGTGCGCAAGTTCGCGATCTACTCGATCGTGGACGCGGTGGTGATGAACGTGCTCGCGGCCATATGGGCGATCCGGACCAGCCAGGACCCCGATCCCAACAACCGGCCGAAGCCGTGGCAGATCACCGCGAACCATGTCGGGACGTTGACGGACATTTTCCGCTGGTCCGATCTGGTCTGGCCGCCCCCAAACCCCAAACCGCTTCCGGCCCGCCTGATGATGGTCGGGGTGGATGTGGTCGGGATGGGTGCGCTCACCGCAGGGGCGATCACGGACTACGTGTACGCCCTGCGTGAGCAGGACCGTGAATCGTCCGCGCGTGGCGTGTAGCACGACGCAGATGCGCATTCGCGATCGGGCGGAACGCCAGTGACCCAGGGGTGCCTGTTGCCGGTCCAGGCACCCCTGATGGCGAAGCATCCGCGCCGCCCCTGGGATCGCGTCGCAAGGCCGTGATCCATGGGCTTGGGAGCTGGAAGCGGGATCCGCGGGACTGTGTCGCGGCAACGGGGTTCAGCACCGTTGGAACGAAGCCGAAACGACGCTGGGGTCCCTCAGGCCAAGGACTCTCCCCGGGCGCGGGTGGCCCCGCGCGGAGGCCGGGTCGGCTCAGTCGCCCGGCGCGCGTTCGCCGTCGAAGCGCTCGGGGGTGGCGCCCTCGATGCGGCCGGTGCGGGCCTGCGTGTGCACGTACAGGCGCACGGGCCGCTCGAAGCGCAGGCTGCCGGCGACCTCGGCGTCGGGTCCGATCACCACGCGCGGCGGACGGTCCTCGTTCCAGGTGCCGCGCGGCCGCTTGACCAGCAGGTCGCCGCCGATCCGGCTGCCCGCACCGACCAGCACCGAGCCATTGGTGGTGGTCAGGCCGCCGTCGACGCGGGCGCGCTCCAGGCTGATGGTGCCGTTGACGTTGCCGAGCTCGCCGCCGACCCGGGTGCCGGCCAGCAGGGTGATCGCGCCATTGACGCCCTTCAGGTCGCCTGCGACCTCGCAGTCTTCGGCCAGCCGGATGCTGCCGTTGACGCCGTTGATGGCGGCGGCGCGCGCGCCGCGCTCCAGGCGCACTCCGCCGTTGACCGTCTCGATGCGGCCCGCGACCGCCTGCTCCGCCAGGCTGATGCCGCCATTGACGGTGGTCAGGTCGCCGGCCTGTTCGCCGGTCGACAGACGGATGCTGCCGTTGACCTTGCTGATGCCGGCCTGGGCGGCCAGGCCGCCGGCCAGCGCCAGGGCGGCCAGCGCGAACAGGGCGAGTGCGGAAAGGCGGTGCAGGGGCGAGGCATGTCTCATGGCGATTCTCCGTGGTGGGACGACAGCTTCGATGCGCGGACGAGAAGCCGGGTTTGCACGGGCCCAGCATCGCGGACCGGCGCGGCGCGCGCATGTGCCGGGGGTCAGGGGCCATCGGCTACCATGACTTCCTTCTCTCCGTCACCCCGCCGGCGCCCGTGGACCGTCCCAAGCCCTTGCTGCTGCTCATCCTCGACGGCTTCGGTCATCGCGACGATCCGGCCGACAACGCCATCGCGGCCGCCGATACGCCGAACTGGGATCGCCTGCGCGCCAGCCGCCCGCATACCCTGGTGGATACCCATGGGCGATCGGTCGGCCTGCCCGACGGACAGATGGGCAACTCCGAGGTCGGCCACATGAACCTCGGCGCGGGGCGTGTCGTCTGGCAGGACCTGACCCGCATCGAGGCGGCCCTGGAGGACGGCAGCTTCGCTGCCAACCCGGCCCTGCTCGCGGCCATCGACGCGGTGCGCGAACGGGGCACCCTGCATGTGCTCGGCCTGCTCTCGCCTGGCGGCGTGCACAGCCACGAGGCCCAGGTGTTCGCCTTGCTGCAACTGGCCGCGGCGCGTGGCGCCCCCCGGGTCGCGGTGCACGCCTTTCTCGATGGCCGCGATACCCCGCCGCGCAGTGCCCGCGCCTCGTTGCAGGCGCTGCAGACAGTCTGCGCGCAAACCGGCGCCGTGGTCGCCAGCGTTGGTGGCCGCTACTTCGGCATGGACCGCGACCGCCGCTGGGAACGGGTGGAACAGGCCTGGCAGGCGATCGTCGAAGGACAGGGCCGGCACGACAGCGCCGATGCGCTGGCCGCGCTCGATGGCGCCTATGGCCGCGACGAGAGCGACGAATTCGTGGCGCCGACCACGGTCGCCGGCGGCGTGCCGGTGCGCGATGGCGACGCCGTGGTGTTCATGAACTTCCGTGCCGATCGCGCGCGCCAGCTCAGCCATGTGTTCCTGGACGAATCGTTCGACGGTTTTCCGCGCCGGCGCCCGGCGCTTTCGGCCTTCGTGACCCTCACCGAGTACGAGGAGGGCCTGCCGGCCCAGGTGGCGTTTCCGCCCCAGGTCCTGCGCAACGGCCTGGGCGAATACGTCGCCGGCCTCGGGCTGCGCCAGCTGCGCATCGCCGAGACCGAGAAGTACGCCCACGTCACCTTCTTCTTTTCCGGCGGCCGCGAGGCGCCTTACGCCGGCGAAGAGCGCATCCTGGTGCCCAGTCCGCGGGTCGCCACCTACGACCTGCAGCCGGAGATGAGCTGTCCCGAACTGGTCGGCAAGCTGGTCGCGGCGATCGGTTCGGGGCACTTCGACCTGATCGTCTGCAACATCGCCAACCCGGACATGGTCGGCCACACCGGGGTGTTCTCCGCGGCAGTGAAGGCGGTGGAGACCGTCGACTGGGCACTCGGCGTGCTGGAGCAGGCGGTGCTGGACGCCGGCGGCGAGATGCTGGTGACTGCCGATCACGGCAACCTCGAGCTGATGCGCGATCCGGACACCGGCCAGCCGCACACGGCGCACACCGTGGGACCGGTCCCGCTGCTGCACGTCGGCCAGCGCCCGTTGCGACTGTCGCCCGGCGGCGCGCTGCGCGACATCGCGCCGACCGTGCTCGCGCTGATGGGCCTTCCGGCGCCTCCGGAGATGAGCGGTCGCAGCCTGGTGGCCGGGCCGGGCTGATTCGAATGGCACTGCGGCCCGTCAGTGCGGTCTGTGCCGCGGGTGTGCTCTGCGCCTTCCTGCTCGCGGCCGTGACTGTTCCCCGGACGGTCCTGGCACAGGCGATTCCGGACGATCCGGTCGCGCGCAGCAGGCAGGCCCAGGTCACCCAGGCTCAGCTGGAGACTCTGCGTCGCGATCTGGCGGCACTCAAGACGGAGCTGGCCGAACGCGCCCGTGCCGAGCCCGAAGCCGCGCGTGCCCTGGCCCGGGCCGAGCGCGCGGTCTCGGCGCACCAGGGGGAGCTGGAGGCGATCGTCGAGCGCAGCCGGGCCCAGCGTACGGCGCTGGAGGCGATCGCTGCGCGGCAGCGCGAGGTCGAGCAGACCCTGGCGCAACAACGCCAGGCGCTGGCGGCGCTGCTGCGGCTGGACTATGCGCGCAGCCGCCAGGCGCCGGCCAGGCAGCTGCTGGATCCGGGCAGCGCGCCGCGCCTGGTGCGCGCCCTGGGCTATGGCCAGGTGCTGCAGCGCGGTCGCCTGCGGCAGATCGCCGCGCATGCCGAGCGGCTGGTCGAATGGGGTCGCCTGGCCCAGGCCGAAGGCGAGGCGCTGGCGGCCCTCGCGGCCGAGGAGGAGGCGGCCCGCGACGCGCTGCACGCGCTGCAGGCGGCCGCCGCGGAGCGCGAGGCGGCCCTGCGGGCCCTGCGCGATGGGCTGGCCGAAGGCCAGCGTCGCCTTGCGGCGCTCGACCGCGACGAGCAGGCCATGGTGCGCCTGCTCGAGCAGCTCCGCGACATCTTCGCGGACCTGCCGCGCACGTTCGAGGGCCAGCAACCCTTCCGGGAGCGTCGCGGCCGGCTGCCCTGGCCGGTGTCCGGACGGGCCGAGGCCGGCGAGCATGGCGGTGTGATGATTCCGGCCCAGGCCGGCACGCCGGTCCGCGCGGTCGCCCACGGCCGGGTCGCCTTCGCCGACTGGCTCAAGGGCTACGGCCTGCTGCTGATCCTCGATCATGGCGAGGGCTGGATGAGCCTGTACGGCCAAAACGAGGCCCTGCTGCAGCCGGAGGGCGCCTGGGTGCAGGCCGGCGATGCCATCGCGCGGGTCGGGCGCAGCGGCGGCAGCCTGCGCGACGGCCTGCATTTCGAGCTGCGCGAGCGCGGTCGGCCGGTCGACGCCCGCGCCTGGCTGCAGCGTCGCTGACCCTCGGACGTCGGGGCTACACTGGCCGCCCGTCCCGTTTCTTCAGTCCATGGCTTTCCTGCGCGCGCTTCGTTTCCTCCTGGTGGGCAGCCTGCTGGCCGGCACACCCGGACCGGCCATGGCCCAACCGGCCCCGGAAACCCTGGCGGACGGGCTGGAGGATCCGCCGGCGGCTGCAGCCGATGCCGGTCCCGGGCTGGAGTCGCTGGCCCGCTTCGCGCAGGTCTATCACCTGGTCAAGGCCGCCTATGTCGACACAGTCGACGACGCCGAGCTGATCGAGCTGGCGATCGCCGGCATGCTTGCCGGCCTGGACGATCACAGCGCCTGGCTGGACGCCGAGACACTGACCCTGCTGACCGATGACACCCTCGGCGCCTATGACGGCCTGGGCGTGGAGGTGCTGTCCGGCGACGGCATGATCCAGGTGATGTCGGCGATGCCCGACTCCCCGGCCGAGCGGGCCGGGCTCCGCGCCGGCGACTTCATCACCCACATCGACGGCGAACGGGTCGTGCGCGGCAATCTGGACGGTGCCCTGCGCAAGCTGCGCGGCCGGCCGGGGACCCGCATCAGCCTGATGATCCAGCGCGAGGGAGAGGACGAGCCCCGCGAACTCGAGCTGATGCGGGCCCGCATCCGCCTGAGCAGCGTGACCGCCAGCCTGGTCGAGCCGGGGCTGGGCCATGTCCAGATGGCCATGGTGCAGGCCCAGACCGTGCCGGAGCTCGGCCGGCGGCTGCGCCAGCTCGAACGCGATGGCGGACCGCTCAAGGGTCTGGTGCTGGACCTGCGCGGCAATCCCGGCGGCGCCCTCGATGCCGCGGTGGCGATCGCCGACCTGTTCCTCGCCGAAGGCCGCATCGTTTCCATGAGCGGCCGCATGGACGGCACCCGGCGCAGCTACGAGGCCCGCCCCGGCTCGCCCTGGGAGAAGCTGCCACTGGCGGTGCTGATCGACCGCGGCAGCGCGTCGGCGGCCGAGATCATCGCCGCTGCGCTGCAGGACAACGGCCGCGCCCCGGTGCTGGGCGAACGCAGCTACGGCAAGGGTTCGGTGCAGAACGTGTTCGCCCTGGACCCGGGCCATGCGGTGCGCCTGACCACGGCGCGCTACTACACGCCGGCCGGACGCTCGATCCAGGATCAGGGCGTGATCCCCGATCCGCAGATCGAGGCCGGCGACGACGAAGGCGGCGACGACCCGGTCCTGGCGCGGGCCCTGGCCTTGCTGCGGTCGGGGGCGACCGGGGTCCAGGACCCGGGCGTCGACTGAGCGCGCACGCGCGCAGCCGAGGGGGGCGGGATTCGCAACGCCCGGGCGTCAGCCGCCCAGCACGGCATCCAGGACCCGCAACAGCGCCGCCTGGCTGCGTTCCCCGACCTTGTCGAACACCACCTTGAGCCGGGTGCGCGCCGAGCCGGGGGTGATGCCGAGCGCCGCCGCCGCGGTGCCGAGCTGGCCATGCTGGCGCAGGCTCAGCGCCAGCGCGGCTTCGGCCTGGGTCAGGCCGAACATGCGCCGCAGCACGGCGTTGCCGTCCGAACCCGCCGGCGCCGCGACCGGCTGCACGAACATCACGGCAACGAAACTGTCCGCCGCCATCGACGCCACCGGCAGCGGCTGGATGTCCACGCTGGCCGCCGACTGGCCGTCGCCGTCATGCAGGATCAGGCGCTGGCGCGCGCGTTCCCGGTGGCCGTCGCCGCCGGGGCGGCCGCGACAGGCGGCGCCGATCGCGGCCGCCAGGGCGGCGCCGTCGTGGCGCGCGTTGACCAGGCCGGCCTTGCCATGCAGCAGGCTGCCGTCCTGCAGCAGCCGCGCGGCGGCCTCGTTGAGCTTGCCGATCCGGCCCGCGCCATCGAACAGGATCATCGGCGCGGGCAACACGTCGAGGGCGGCGTCCAGCGTTGTCGCCTGCTCCTCCAGCCAGGCCAGGCGCCGGTGCAGCGCCCAGGCGTTCACCCAGTGCGGCGCGAGCCGTTGCAGCAGCGCCAGTTCATGGCCGTCCCAGGACGCCATGCGCCCCGGCCTGTGCAGGCTGAGCAGCACCGCCTCGTCGCCCTCGCGCAGCGCCACCAGGCCGAGCGCGTTGTCGATCCGGTCCAGCAGGCGGAACACCTGTTCATAGAGCCGGGTCGCGCGGAACTCGGCGCGGCCGACATGGTCGTCGCTGTGCACCAGCGCACCGGTCCGGATGACATGCCCGCAGCGCTGCAGCCAGAGGTTGTCCGCGGCATGTTCCCGGGCATAGCGGGCGCCGTCGCAGGCGGGCGCGCCTGCCAGCACCGTGGCCGCGCCGTGGCCGGTGGCGAAATCGTGGTGGGTCAGCGTCACCAGGCTGCTGCCGGTCAGCGCGCACAGCTCGCCGCCGAACGCGGCAAGGCGGTCGGGTTGCAGGGTGCCGGCATAGAGCGCGGCAAGCGTTGAGTCCCAGTCGGCCACAGGTCAGATTTTTGTCTTTCTGTCAAGTCCCGCCCGGGAGTCTACGCCCATTCCGCCCGAGGGCATGCTGCACGTGGGTTCCGTCGCACCAGCGTGCCACGGCCTCCGACGGGTGAACCGGACCGCGTGTCCGCACTTGAGCGCAACACCCATTGAACGCCCCCGAGGAATCCGGCGGGATCCCGGGGGCGACTTTTATCGGTCGCCCGGACCCTGTCTGCACCCACTTCCCGGATCCCGGCGCGATGGCGCCGGGGGAGACGCTGCCGTTCCCCGTGGTTCAGCCGGCCTTGCGCTTGGGCAGATACAGGTCGGTGATGGTGCCCTCGTAGACCTCGGCGGCCATCGCCACCGATTCGCTGAGGGTGGGGTGGGGGTGGATGGTGTGGCCGATGTCGCCGGCCTCGCAGCCCATTTCAATGGCCAGGGCCAGCTCCGCGATCAGGTCGCCGGCATGCGGGCCGACGATGCCGGCGCCGATCACGCGATGGCTGTCCTCGTCGAACAGCAGCTTGGTGAAGCCCTCGGTGCGGCCGATGCCGATCGCGCGCCCGGACGCCGCCCACGGGAACTTGCCGACGCCCACCTTGAGGCCCTTGGCCTTCGCCTCGGCCTCGGTGACGCCGACCCAGGCGATCTCCGGATCGGTATAGGCCACCGAGGGGATCACCCGCGCCAGCCACTCACGCTTCTCGCCGGCCGCCACTTCCGCGGCCAGCTTGCCCTCGTGGGTGGCCTTGTGCGCCAGCATCGGCTGGCCGACCAGATCGCCGATCGCGAAGATGTGCGGGACGTTGCTGCGCATCTGCCGGTCGACCGGGATGAACCCGCGGTCGGTGACCGCCACGCCCGCCTTGTCGGCATCCAGCCGGGCCCCGTTCGGCGTCCGCCCCACCGAGACCAGCACGCGGTCGAACAGCTGCGGGTCCGGCGCACCCTCACCCTCGAAGGCGACCTCGATGCCCTTCTTCTGGGCCTTGACCGCGCCGGTCTTGACCTTCAGGTGGACGGTGACGCCCAGCTTCTTCAGGCGATCCGCCAGCGGCTTGACCAGGTCCTTGTCGGCGCCGGGCATGAGCTGGTCCATGAGCTCCACCACGGTGACCTCGCTGCCCAGCGCCCGGTACACCGTGGCCATCTCCAGTCCGATGATGCCGCCGCCGACCACCAGCAGGCGCTTCGGGATGTCGGCCAGCATCAGGGCATCGGTGGAATCCATCACCCGCGGGTCGTCCCAGGGGAAACCCGGCAGCTTCACCGGCTGGCTGCCGGCGGCGATGATGCACTGGCCGAAGCGCACCAGCTTCGCGCCGTCCGGGCCCTGGACCTCGATCTCATGGGGCGAAACGAAGCGTCCGGCGCCCTCCAGCACCCGCACCTTGCGCTGCTTCGCCATCCCGGCCAGGCCACGGGTGAGCTGGCCGACCACCTTGTCCTTGTAGGCGCGCAGCGCATCCAGGCCGATCTTCGGCGCACCGAAGTCGATGCCATAGTCGGCGGCATGGGCGGCCTCGTCGATCACCGCAGCGGCGTGCAGCAGGGCCTTGGAGGGGATGCAGCCGACGTTGAGGCAGACGCCGCCCAGGCTGGGATAGCGCTCGACGAGCACCGTGTCCAGGCCGAGGTCGGCGGCCCGGAACGCCGCGGTATAGCCGCCGGGTCCGGCACCCAGCACCAGCAGGGCGCATTCCAGATCGGCCTTGCGGCCGCTGCCGGCGGCGGCCTGTGCGGCCGGCGCAGGCGCTGCAGGCGCGGGCGCCGCCGCAGCCGGCGCAGCGGCGCTCGGCGCCGGTGCCGGCGCTTCGGCCGCGGCGGTCTCCGCGCCACCGACCTCCAGCACGGCCACCACACTGCCCTCGCCGACCTTGTCGCCGACCGCGACCTTGAGCTCGCGCACCACGCCATCGGCGCTGGACGGGACCTCCATGGTCGCCTTGTCGGACTCCAGGGTGAGCAGGCCCTGGTCCTTGCGCACCGCGTCGCCCGGCTGGACCAGCAGCTCGATCACCGGCACCTGGTCGAAATCGCCGATGTCGGGAACCTTGATCTCGATCGTCTTGGCCATGGTCGTCTGCGGGTCGGGGTTTCGGGATGGGCGGTGGGCGAAGGCGGGCCTGCCGGACTCAGTCGTCGGCGTCGCAGGACGCCTGCGCCGCCTCGGCCTTGCTGGCGAAGCGGGTCACCAGGGCATCGATCCCCGGCATCATTTCGCCGACCATCCGCTGGGAGATCTCGATCGAACGCTGCATCAGCTCGGGCATCTTCTCGAGCATCTTGCGGCCGACCGGCGAGCGGTAGAAGTCGGTGACTGCCTGGATTTCCTCCAGACTGAACACATCCACGTAGACCTGCGCCACTTCGGGCAGGAAGGTCTCTCCGGACAGCGATTGTCCGATCAGTGCCGCGGTGTCGCCGGCGAAGCTGTCGATGGTCGCCTGCAACTGCGGGCAGTGCTGGGCGCCGGGGCCCGAGCGCAGCAGGTCCTGCATCTGCTCGCGCATCATGCCGTGCAGCTGCTCCTGCATGCCGGCGATCATGGTCTCCATGTCCATCAGGGCCAGCAGCTCGATGGCCGCGGCCATTTCCGGGCTGTGCTCGTCCGCCTGCACGGCCGGGGACGTGGCGGCCATGGACAGGCACAGGCAGGACAGGGCGATGCGCTTCAACATTCCGGAATCCTCGATGGGCGACTGCCGGACAGCCTAGCAGCGGGCCAGGGCGCCAGGACACCCGCACGCCTCGCCCGGCGGCATCTTCCGGGCCGGCCGGCCGTCGTTCCGGCCGGTCAGCGCCGCCGCCAGCGCACCTGGTAGAGGTCGTGCCGGCGGTCCTTGAGATTCTGCACGGTGCCCTCGCTGCGGGCTGCTGCAAGCGTGTCCAGGCGCAGGTCGGCGAACGCCACCTGCTCGACGTTCGGTGTCGTGTCCGCGGCGATGCCGTCGCGCGCGAACGGGAAGTCGCAGGGGGTCAGGATGCAGCTCTGCGCGTACTGGATGTCGAAGTTGTTGACCCCGGGCAGGTTGCCGACATTGCCGGACAGCACCGCGTAGCACTGGTTCTCGATGGTCCGGGCATGGCAGGAGTAGCGCACCCGCAGGTAGCCCTCGCGGGTGTCGGTGCAGAACGGCACGAACAGGATCTGCGCGCCCTGGTCCACCAGGTGGCGGGCCAGCTCGGGGAACTCGCTGTCGTAGCAGATCAGCACGCCGACCGGTCCGCAGTCGGTGTTGATGACGCGCGCCACATCGCCGCCCTTGATGCCCCACCAGTTGCGCTCGTTGGGGGTGATGTGGATCTTCTCCTGCGTGTGCACGCTGCCGTCGCGCAGCGCCACGTAGCAGATGTTGTGGACGTCGCCGTCCTCGACGATGGTCGGGTGGGAGCCGCCGATGATGTTGGTGTTGTAGCGCATCGCAAGTTCCGACAGCAGCGTCTGGAAGCGGCCGGTGTAGCCGGTCAGCGCCTTCAGCGAGTCGGCCGGCGACAGCGGCCGGTTCTCGACCGAGAGCAGTTGCAGGGTGAACAGTTCGGGGAACACGGTGAAGTCCGCGCGGTAGTCCGAGGCGGTCTCGACGAAGAACTCGACCTGGGTGGCGAACTCCTCGAAGGAGGCGACCCGGCGCTGCTGGTACTGGATGGTGGCGACCCGCACGGCGTCGGGCAGGCGGCTGCGCACGCCTGGCTGCGGCGTGGCGTCGCGGAAACGCGGGTTGCGCCAGGCCAGATGCGCCGCGTAGCCCTCGGAATCGCGATCCGACGGCAGGTAGCCCGGCAGGATGCCGACCAGCTCGAAGCCGTTGCGAAGCTGGAAGGTCAAGGCGCGGTCGCGGATCGCGCCGGCCTGCACCTCCCCGACGTAGTCCCCGATATCGCCGCCGTTGCGGCGGCGCCAGCGCCGGAAGCCAGGGACCCTGCCGGCGAACACCACGCCCTTGAGGTTGAGGTCCTCGCACAGCTCGCGCCGGCGCTGATAGAAGCGCCGGCCGATGCGCAGGTTGCGGAACGCCGGGTCGACGCAGGACTCCATGCCGTACAGCCAGTCGCCGGCGCGGTCATGTCGGGAGGCGAAGCCGCCGCCGGTGATGGCAAGCCAGTCGTGGGGCGCCATCGCCACGCGCTCGGCGATCCGGAAGCTGGCGCTGTAGGCGACCACCTGGCCGCCGGCCTCGGCGACCAGCTGGCCTTCCGGGAAGCGCGCGATCTGACCGAGCAGCATCTCGGCGGTGTAGCCGAGCTTCGGTCCGTAGACCCGGTCGGTGAGCTCGGCGACCGCCGCGGCATCGGCGGCGGTGGCGTTGCGCACACGCAGGCTGCGCATGGCGGGCGCGTCGGCGGGGGCGGGGGCTTCGCTCAAGATGCGGTTCCTCGGGACTGACCGGCGAAGGATAGCCGGCCGCTGCTGAAGCCCCTCCGGCTGGCGAGGACCACGCCTGCAACCGCACTGTCATGACCGGCCGCTAAGGTCATCATTCCGTCATCCACGTCGCCCCGCCCCGCATGATCCCGTCCGACCGCCGCTCCGGCCCTGCCCGTGGAGCGCTGGCCAGCGTGCTGCTCCTGCTGGCCGCATCGACGCCCCTGGTTCCCCTCGCCGCTCCCGCGCAGGCTATCGACACGCGCGCCGCCGCCGAAGTGTTCGACCAGGCCCAGGCCCTGTGCACCGAGGACGCCGGCGTGCTGTGGGCGCGCATGCTGTGCGGTCCGCTGCTGCTGGTCGAGCCCGGCACCGGCGCCGCGGTCGGCAACCGGCCCGACCTGTCGGGTGTCCTGGCCGCAAAGCACGGGACTGCCGTGTTCGCCGGTCGCCTGCCGGACGACCTGCCGCGAGGCGAGCGCATCCTGGAATGGGACAACGTCCGATGGGCGCAGCTCGCCTGGCCGTTGCCCGCCGACCCGCTGGATCGCCGGCAACTGCTGGGTCGCGAACTCTGGCAGCGTCTGCGCAACGAACTGCGCTTGCCCGACCAGGCGGCGCCGGCCAGCCACCTCGACGACGATCCTGCCGCGCGCCGCCTGCTGCAGCGGGAATGGCGCGCGCTGGCCCGCGCGCTGGCGCATCGCGACCGGCCCGAGCGCCTGCACCGGGCGGTGCAGCAGGCCTGGTCCGCCCGCCAGGCCCGCCATGCCCGGATCGGACTGCTTGCCGCGGAGGCCGAGCGCGGCCAGGAACTGATCGAAGGTCTGGGCGAGTACACCGGGCTGCTGCTGTCCGGTCGCGAGGACCCGCACGCCTGGCTGGTGCGCGCGCTGCGGCGCCCGCCCGGCACACAGCCCCTGGCGACCGCATTCGCACATCGTTCGGGCCCGGCCTGGGCCCTGCTGCTGGATCACGCGGGCGTCGTCTGGCGTGTCCACGTCCGCCCCGATGCGGACCTGGCGGCGCAGGCCCACCAGGCGATCACCGCGCCCTGAGCCCCCGGGCAGGCCGCTCAGGAACAGTCGCCCGTTGCGGCCCCAAGGGCTGCGCGGCGTGGCACGCGGGGAGGCGGCTTCGCCGGAGGGCAGTCTGGGCCGGCACCGGATGGAGAATGCGCGGAGAGCGGCCATGATGGCCGCTTCTCGACAGTCGGGTCGGGCTGCGGGCGCCCCGTGTCCGGCGCGCACCTCGTCGAGGTTCGCGCCGGGCGTGGCTCAGTCCGGATCCGGCACGCAGACCAGGGCGGCGAAGCCGCTGCTGGGTCCGCTGCCCGGCACGCCGGTTCCGCCGACCTCGGTGAAGTTTCCGGCGATGCCGAGGCTGCCGTCCGGCAGACTCAGCGCCTTGTTGGGGTTGGCGTCGGCGCCGCCGGCCACCTCCTCCCATTCGCCGTCGCGCAGGCGGGCGACGCGGCGGATCGGCACGGCGGCGGTATCGGCGGTGTAGTTGCCGACCGCGTAGAGGGCAGGACCGCTGCCGTCGTCGTGGACCTCCAGGCTGCGCACCTCGTTGGGCATCGGGAAGCCGGCGCCGACCGCCGACAGCGTGGTGCCGTCCCAGCGAGCCACCGCGAACATCGGGCCGATGCCGATCGCGCGGTCGAAGCGGCCACCGATGTAGAGCGCCTCGCCGGTGCCGTCGTCGAAGGTCTTCAGCGCCAGGACCTGGGAGACCACGCTGGTGGCGCGGTCCAGGCCGGCGGCCAGGGGGAAGAAGTTCTCGCCGTCGAAGCCCATGACGTTCTTCGAGGTGGTCGTCGTGGTGCCCGCGCCATCGGGGACGGTGATGTTGTCGAAGCGGCCGCCGAAGTAGAGATCGCCCTGGAACACCTCCATGGCCAGGATCACCGGCGCCACGGTGCCGGTGAACTCCTCGCGCCAGACCTGCCAGTCGCTGCCGTCCCACAGCGCCAGCACCGGCTTCTGCGGCGGATCGACCGCGCCGCCGGCGCCGCCCAGGGCAAGCAGGCCGTTCCAGGCGGTGCCGGCCTGGCCGAACACCAGCGGCTGGGCGAAGGGCGAGCCCGGCAGGGTGGTGGTGGTCGTGCCGTCCCAGGCGACCACGCCGCGCGAACCGGGCAGTTCGACACCGCCGAAACGGATGCCGTTGAAGGCGCCGACCAGGTAGAGGCGTTCCGTGCCCGCGGTGGTGTACGGCACGAAGCTGGTCACGAAGCCGTCGACCAGTTCGGTGGTGGCCAGCGGCGACACCGTGCCGGTGCCCAGGTCGATGCGCGCGACGCCGCCCGGCACGCCGCCGAAGCTGCCGGCGCCGGACGCGCCGGCATACAGGTCGTTGCCCCAGCGGCCGATGGTGTTGAGCGAACCGCCCGGCGTTCCCAGCGTGGTGTCCCAGCCGCAGATCACCGCCGGTGGCGCCTCGAAGCCGTTGGCGAAGATCAGGTCGGGAAGACCGGCCTGGCTGGCCGCAAGGCTGCCGGCGAGGACCGCGCCGATGGCGAGGGTCAGTGACTTTCTCATGCTCGATTCCTCAACGATGGCGTGCCCCCGTCGCTTCCGCCGGACCGCCCGGATCGGCGGGGGCCTGCCAGCCCGGCAGGGGCATCGTGCCGGGCCGGCGGTGCGCGCGTCGCGCGAATGCGATGAGCGGAGCGGCTGCACGGTCGGAACGCCAGGACGTGCGCGATCGCGTGGAGCAGCATTCGATGCTGCGTCTTCGCGGCACGGCCGTTGCGCTGCCGCACGCTACCGCCAACGTTGCAGATCGGCTTCCCGGTTGCGGCCAGGGTGGGTGCGCGGCGAGGCGGGTGCGCAGACAGACGGTCTTCCGGAGGCCGGTCCGGGCCGGCAGCGGGCGAGCAACCTGGAGAACGACCGGTCAGTCGTTCTCCGACGGACCGGCGGAGATGGACCGGTTCCTGCCTACAGAAGCAGCCGGCGCAGGTCGCCCAGGGTGCGGGCCAGGAAGCTGGTGAAGCGGGCGGCGTCGGCGCCGTCGATGACGCGGTGGTCGTAGGACAGCGACAGCGGCAGCATCAGTCGCGGCTCGAAGGCCTTGCCGTCCCAGACCGGCCGGGTCGACGAGCGCGACACACCGAGGATCGCCACTTCGGGGGCATTGATGATCGGCGTGAACGCGGTGCCGCCGATGCCGCCCAGGGAGCTGATCGAGAAACAGCCGCCTGCCATGTCGCCGGGGCCGAGCTTGCGGTCGCGGGCCTTGGCGGAGATCGCCGCCAGCTCGCGGCTGAGCTCGACCAGGCCCTTGCCGTCGCAGTCGCGCAGCACCGGCACGACCAGGCCGTCGGGCGTGTCGACGGCGATGCCGACATGGAAGTAGTCCTTCAGGACCAGGTTCTCGCCGCTGGCGTCGAGGGAGGCGTTGAAGCGCGGGAAGGCCTTGAGGGCCGCGACCACCGCCTTGATCAGGAACACCAGGGGCGTGATCTTGACGTCCTTGTGCTCACCGGCCAGTTCCTTGCGGAACGCCTCCATCTGGGTGATGTCGGCCTCGTCGAACTGGGTGACGTGCGGGATCATCGCCCAGTTGCGCGCCAGGTTGGCGCCGGAGATCTTCTTGATCCGCGACAGCGGCTCGCTGCGCACCGGGCCGTACTTGCCGAAGTCGACCTTGGGCCAGGGCAGCAGGTCGAGGCCGCCGCCACCGCCGCCACTGCGGGCGCCCCCGCCGGCCAGCGCCTGCTTGACGAAGGCCTGGACATCTTCGCGGGTGATCCGGCCGGCGCGAGCGCTGCCGGTCACCCGGCCGAGGTCGACGCCCAGCTCGCGCGCGAACGCGCGCACCGCCGGCGAGGCGTGCGGCACCTTGCCAGGCGCCACGGCCTCGGCGCCGAAGGCCACCGGAGGCGAGGCCGGCGTGCCGGCGGAGGGCGCAGGCGTGGTCGCGGCGTCCGATGCTGCGGCCCGGGCCGGCGCCGGTGCCGGTGGCGGGGCGTCGGCGGCGGCTGCAGGCGCGGCGGTGGGCGCCTTCGCCGGCGCGGCTGTGGAGGCCGCCTTGCCGTCGTCGCCACCGGCCTCGGCCAGCTCGATCATCGCCACCACCGCACCTTCGCCGATCCGGTCGCCGACCTTGATCTTCAACTCGCGCACGGTGCCCGCGAAGGGCGCCGGCACCTCCATGGTGGCCTTGTCGGACTCCAGCGTCGCCAGGCCCTGGTCCTTGACGACCTTGTCGCCGACCGCAACCAGCAGCTCGATCACCGGCACGTCGGTGAAGTCGCCGATGTCCGGGACCTTCGCTTCCTTGATCTGCGCCATGACCTGTCCTGCTGCCTGCGGGTGCGGGCCGCCATTGTGCAGGCACCGCCCCTCCGCGGCCAACCGGCTGGGAATACGGGGTGTCCCGCCACCGGTAGGACCGAGGCGGGGCCGCTGGCAGCCTGAGGTTGCGTCGATCGCTTCACGATGCCGCGCAAACCTGGCTGGTCACCCGGTACGCGCCCCGTTCGCCAGGGCGAGGGGCCGGGCGGGAGACCCTTCGGTTCGCCGTGCTGCCCAGGCGATCCCCGGAACTGGATCGGACGCTCGATGGCACGGGCGCCTTGCAGGCCAACATGCTCACCGAATGAGGAATGCTGGAGGTGCAGTTGCAAGCACGGGGCGTCCCTATCTTCCCACTCCCGCAGCTGCCGATGCTTCGGCTCGAGGCGGACAGGATGTCCGCCTCATGCAGCAGCAGTGGTGTGGCGAACGGACGCCCCCTCACGCGACGGCACCGCACTTCACCCCTCCCCCTCATGCGACGGCACCGCACTTCACCCCTCCCCCTCATGCGACGGCACCGCACTTCTCTCCTACCCCTCATGCGGCGGCACCGCACTTCTCCCCTCCCCCGCCGTGCGGGGGAGGGGCGGGGGAGAGGGCCGGCGCTTGCCATGATGTCGCGCCGGGGTGCGGCGGCGGGTGGCTGGGTAGGTGGCCGGCGCCGGGGCCGCGCTCAGTGCAGGATCAGCCAGCTCAGCGCGATGATCACCGTCAGGCCGATGGCGTTCAGCGCCGCGCCCTCGCGCAGCATGTCGCGCGAGGTCACCAGCCCGGAGCCATAGGCGACGGCGTTCGGGGCGGTGGCCACCGGCAGCATGAACGCGCAGCTCGCGGTCATCGCCGCCGGCAGCATCAGCAGGGCGGGGTCGACCTCCATGGCGACCGCGGCGGCGGCCAGGATCGGCATCACCAGCACAGCGCTGGCGGTGTTGCTGGCGATCTCCGAGAGCAGGGTCATTGCCAGGCAGACCGCGACCAGCAGCAGCCACGGCGGAACGCCTTGCAACCCGGACAGCTCGCCGGCGATCGCCGCGCTGAGCCCGGAGCGTTCGAAGGCGGTGGCCAGGGCGATGCCGCCGCCGAACAGGATCAGCGCGCCCCAGGGGATCGCCGCCGCCTGTTCCCAGCGCAGCAGCCGCCCGCCGCGGCCGTCGGGCAGGGCGCACATCGCCAGCACCGCCAGCAGGGCGACCGAGGCATCGTTGGCCTGCACCAGCCCCAGCCATTCGCGCCAGCCACCGAACGGCTCGGTGCGGGTCACCCAGGCCAGGGCGGTGATCGCGAACACCACCAGGACCCGGCGCTCGCCGGGACTCCAGCCGCCCAGCACCGGCAGCGGCGCCGCCGGCGTGCCGGCCAGGCGCCGGCCCAGCCACAGCGCCGCCAGGGGAATGAACACCATCACCACCGGCACGCCGACGCGCATCCAGTCCAGGAAGCTGTAGGCGCTGCCGGTGGCCTGCTCATAGGTGCGCATGAACACCAGGTTGGGCGGCGTACCGATCGGTGTGCCCATTCCGCCGATCGACGCCGCGTAGGCGATGCCCAGGATCAGCGGCAGGCGCAGGCGCGGATCCGGATAGCGCTCCAGCGCCGCCAGCGCCACCGGGATCATCATCAGGGTCGTGGCGGTGTTGGAGATCCACATGCTGCACACCGCGGTGGCCGCCATGAAGCCCAGCAGCAGACGGCCGCCGCTGTCGCCGCCGAACAGGCGGACCATGCCGAACGCCAGGCGCCGGTGCGCGCCCTGCGCCTCCAGGGCCTTGCTCAGCATGAAGCCGCCCATCAGCAGCAGGATCAGGTCGTTGCCGTAGGCCTGGGCGACCTCGACCGGGGTCAGTACGCCGAGCAGGGGCAGCAGGGCGATCGGCGCCAGCGCGGTGACCGGCGCCGGCACCGGTTCGCCGATCCACCAGCCCGCGCACAGCACGGTCATCGCCACGGTGATCGCCATCGCCGCCGGCATGCCGGCGCGGTGCAGCAGCGCACCGACGACCACGGCCACCAGGGGAATCAGCCAGAGCAGGTGCGGCCGCAGGCCGCCGCCAGGCGCCGGTGCGACCGTCATCGGCCGGCGCCGCCGGCCGGATCGACGCCGGTCCGACCGACGCCGGGGCGGGGACGGGCGAAGGATCGACGCGAAGGCGGGCTACGCTTGGCGGGCATGGACGAACCTTCGCCGCAACCCGCCCTCGCTGTCCAGCCCGCCCGCGGACCGGTGCTGGTGCTGGGCGGCAGCGGCCTGGTCGGTGCCCACCTGGTCCGACAGCTCGCTGCCGCCGGGGTGCCGGTGCACGCCACCACCCGGGCGTCGGCGCCGCCGCCGGCGCTGGCGAACCTTGCCCATTGGCATTGCGGCCCGGCCTTCTCGCTGGAGACGGGGGAGGGTCCCTGGCCCGACCTGCCGATGCTGGCCAGCGCCGGACCCCTTGCGGCGCTGCCGGGCTGGCTGCGCCGTGTCGCACCCTCGAACCTGCAACGTCTGGTCGCCCTGGGTTCGACCAGCGAGGCCGGCAAGCGCGACTCGCCGGACCCGGCCGAACGCGCCCTGGCCGCCCGGCTGCACGCCGCCCAGGAGGACCTGGCAACGACCTGCGACCCGCGCCACATCGCCTGGACCGTGCTGCGTCCCACCCTGATCTGGGGCGATGGTCGCGACCGCAACCTGTCCAGACTGGCTGCGCTGGCCCGCCGCCTGCCCTGCCTGCCGGTGCCGACCGGTGCCCGGGGCGGGCGCCAACCCATCCACGCCCGGCAGGTGGCGACGGCGGTGGCCGCCGCCATGGCAACGGATCACGCCGCTGGTCGCGCCCTCGACCTGCCCGGTGCCGAGACGATGCCGTACCACGAGATGGCCCGCCGGGTGGCTGCGGCCGTGGCGCCGCCGGGGCGCGTCTGCGCGCTGCCCGGCCTGGTCTGGACGGCCCGGGTCGCCGCCGCGTTCGGCCTGGCCGGGCGCGACCTGGCCGCCGTCCTGGCCCGCTGCCGGCAGGACCTGGTGTTCGACCGCGCCCCCGCGCGCGCACTGCTGGGTCTGAGGGACGAGCCGTTCAGGCCGACGGCGGAGGACTTTCCCGGCGCCTGAATGGTGCGGCGCAACATCCTGATCGACCGACGGTTTTACGAATTCTTTGCATTGCCAAGGACGCCGCCGGCTGCCTATGATACGGCGGCGTATTGAGGGGTTCCTCCCTCGAATTGACGTAACGAATCGCGCCAGGGAGTCCAGACATCATGCGCATCACGCGTTCCATTTCCGCCGGCCTGCTGGCGCTGAGCCTGGTCGCCTGCGGCGGCGGCAGCAACAGCCCGCGCGCCGTGCCGGCACCGGCGGCCACCAACAACAACGGTTCGCCGGTCACCGGCGTGATCACCGCCCGCTTCGATCCCGGCGCCGGCGTGCTGCCCTTCCCCAGCAACCTGCTGCTCTCGGGCACCACCGACCTGACCCTGAATCCGCCGGTCGCCAACCCGAACAACTTCGCCGACCCGGCCGTCGCGCTCAGCGCGCTGGACGGCTTCAGCACCGTGGCGCCCTGGTCGATGAGCTGGTCGGTGCGCCCGAATCCGGCGACCCTGGTCGCCGGCCAGAGCGTGCGCCTGTTCGAGGTCACCCTGACCGGGCCCGGCGGCGGCGTCACCGGCGTGGTGCGCGAACTGGCGCCGCAGGAGTTCGTGGTCGCGCTGTCGCCCACCGACACCACCGGCCGCACCCTGGCGATCGTGCCGACCGTGCCGCTCAAGCAGGTCACCAGCTACATGGCGGTGATCACCAACGGCGTCACCGACGCCAACGGCAACGACGCCACGCCGGACCAGACCTACTTCCTGGCCAAGCGCACCACCCCGGTGTGCAATGGCGCCCAGGTGCTCGACCCGCTGATCCCGCCGACCAGCTGCCCCTCGCTGGAGGGCCTGCGCCAGCTGGTCAACAGCCAGGAGGCGGCGGCCGCCTCGCGCGGCATCCCGCGCGATCGCATCGTGCTGAGCTTCGTGGGCACCACCCAGAGCATCACGCCGGTGCTGCAGGCGGTGAAGAGCACCGTGCAGCCGCGCGCCCACCAGCTCGCACCGACCGGCCTGACCACCGCCAACGTCGGCCTGCCGCTGCCGCCGGTCGCCGACCTCTGGATCGGCTTCATCGAGCTGCCCTACTACCTGGAGGCGCCCGAGGCCGGCAACCCGCAGACCAATACCCGCGTGCTGACCGGCTTCTGGCAGGCCAACCCCGGCGCCTACGTGCCGCCGTTCAACGGGCTCGGCCTGAACCCGACCTCGACCAACCTCACCTTCGCCAACCCGTTCCCGCGGGTGAAGTCCAGCCAGCGCGTGCCGGTGCTGGTGACCGTGCCGAACGCCAACTCCGGTCGCAGCAAGCCGGCCGCCGGCTGGCCGGTGGTGATCTTCCAGCACGGCATTCGCGGCAACCGCAGCCAGGCGCTGCCGCTGGCGGCGACCCTGGCCGCCCAGGGCTTCGTCACGGTCGCCATCGACCTGCCCCTGCACGGCCTGCCACCGAGCTCGCCGCTGGCGATCGGCAACAGCCCGTTCGGCGCCGTGGCGCGCGAGCGCACCTTCGATGTCGACCTGCTGCCCAACGACGGCAGTCCCTGTCCCGGCGGCGCGCCGGTCTGTCCGGATGGCCAGGTCGACGCCTCCGGCACCCACTTCGTCAACCTCGGCAGCCTGCTGACCTCGCGCGACAACCTGCGTCAGGGCGAGGTCGACCTGCTGTCGCTGGCCGCGACCATCCCGCAGTTCAACCTCGACGGCGCTGCCGGCGCCGACACCGACGGCTCGCGCATCGCCTTCGCCGGCCTGTCGCTGGGCGGCATCGTCGGCACCCCGTTCCTGGCCCTGTCGGACACCGTCAGTACCGGCTTCCTGTCGGTGCCGGGCGGTGGCATCGCCCGCCTGCTCGAGGGTTCGCAGACCTTCGGCCCCAGCATCCGCGCCGGCCTGGCCGCGGCGGGTGTGCAGCCGGGCACCCCCAACTTCGACCAGTTCCTGCTGATCACCCAGACCGTCATCGACTCCGGCGACCCGATCAATTGGGGCTTCGTCACCGCCACCAACCGCGTGCTGCTGCACCAGGTGGCCGGCGACACCGTGGTGCCGAACGCCGTGCCGGGCGCGCCGCTGTCGGGTACCGAGCCGATGATCCGCGTGCTGGGCCTGGCGCCGATCACCGCCACCACCCAGAACGCCGCCGGCATTCGCGGCGCGGTGCGCTTCAACGCGGGTGACCATGGATCGTTGTTGAATCCAGCGGCGTCGATGGCGGTCACCGCCGAGATGCAGGGCCAGGCGGCCAGTTTCATCGCCAGCAACGGCACCGCCGTGCTGGTCCAGAACACCAGCGTCATCCAGCAGTGACCGGCAGGAGCCCGATTCCATGAACATGCGCACTTCCCTGAGCACCGCCATCGCCCTGGCGCTGGCCGGCGCTGCCACCGGCGCCGCGGCCCTGGACTTCACCAGCGGCGAATGGTCCGGCTCGCTGGACACCACGGTCAGTTACGGCGTCTCGGTTCGCGCCGAGAACCCCAACGACAACACCGTCGGCAAGGCCAATCTCAACCCGCTGTTCCCGCTGCTCGGCCTCACCAATCCGCAGCAGCGCGCCGCGCCCGGCCGCTGGTCGGTGAACGGCGACGACGCCAACCTGAAGTGGGACAAGGGCGATGTCGTCTCCAACACCGCCAAGATCACCTCGGAATTCGCGCTCAACTGGCGCAACTTCGGCGCCTTCCTGCGCGGCACGGCGTTCTACGACTGGGAATACGAGGGCCGCAACGACATCTCCCGCTATGCGCGGGACAAGGTCGGCCGCGATGCCAAGATCCTCGACGCCTTCGTGTTCTGGAACTTCGGCGAGTCGGGCGGCCTGAACGGCTCGCTGCGCCTGGGCCAGCAGGTGGTGAGCTGGGGCGAGAACACCTTCATCCAGAACGGCATCAACGTCATCAATCCGGTCGACGTCTCGCGCCTGCGCGTCGCCGGTGCCGAGCTGAAGGAAGCCTTCCTGCCGGTCAACATGGTGTTCGCCTCGGTCAACGTGACCCAGAACCTCGCGTTCGAGGGCATGTACCTGCTCGAGTTCGAGCAGACCGAGCCGGAGCCGGTCGGCACCTTCTTCTCGACCAACGACTTCGCCACCCTGGGCGGCACCTACGCGATGCTGAACTTCGGCACGGTGCCGCAGCCGGTGCTCAACCCCGACCTGTTCTGGGACGTGTGCTACGGCAACCGGCCGAGCGACATCCCGGCGCTCAACCAGCCGGTGCCGGCCGGCCCTGGCGGCGCGCTGATTCCGCTGTACCGGGTGTCCTGCCAGGCCGCCCTGCCGCGTGGCCGCGACCGCTATCCGCGCGATCGCGGCGACTGGGGCCTGGCGATGCGCTACTTCGCCGAGAACCTCAACAGCACCGAGTTCGGCCTGTACTACATGAACTACGCCAGCCGCCTGCCGCTGATCTCGGGCAACGCGGTGACCAATTCCAACCCCAACAGCGGCCGGGTGTTCGTCGAGTATCCCGACGACATCAAGATGGTCGGCCTGAGCGCCAACACCCTGCTGCCCTGGGGCGTCGCCTTCCAGGGCGAGGTCAGCCACAAGACCAACGTGCCGCTGCAGATCGACGACGTCGAGGTGCTGTTCGCCGGCCTGTCGCCACTGAACGCGCTGATCCCGCAGCCGGGCCTGCGCTTCCGCAGCCAGCTCGGCGAGTTCGCGCCGGGCGCCGAGATCCAGGGTTGGGAGCGCCACAAGGTCTGGCAGGGCCAGTTCACCCTGACCAAGGTGTTCGGGCCGGGCAACTGGCTGGCCGCCGACCAGGTCTCCATCGTCATCGAGGTCGGCGGCACCAAGGTCCGCGACCTGCCCGACCCCAGCGTGCTGCGCTACCAGGGCGACGGCACCGACACCGGCGGCGGCCCGGACGTGACCAGCGGCGCGCTGCGCAACCCGATCACCCAGGTCGGCGGCTTCCCCACCGAGTTCTCCTGGGGCTATCGCCTGGCCATGCGCGCCGACTACAGCAATGCCTTCGGCACGCCGTTCCTGGTCTCGCCGCGCCTTGCCTTCAACCACGACGTCAACGGCACCACCCCGGGCCCGGGCGGAAACTTCGTCGAGGACCGCAAGTCCTACACCCTGGGCGTCGAGGCGAACTACCTGCAGCGCTGGGCGGTCGACCTGAGCTACACGCGCTTCTTCGGTGCCGGCATGTTCAATACCCTCGCCGATCGCGATTTCTACTCGATCTCCGCACGCTACTCGTTCTGAGGACCAGACCATGGCAATCCGACACACCCTTCTGACGAGCGCGCTGGCGGCGGCCCTGGTGGCCCTGCCCGGCATCGCCGCGGTGCCGCAGTCCGAGGCCGACCGCCTGGGCCGCGACCTGACCCCGATGGGCGGCGAGATGGCCGGCAACGGCGGCGCCATCCCGGCCTGGGAGGGCGGCGTGCGCAGCGCGCCGTCCGGCTACAGCTTCGGCGAGTTCCATCCGGACCCGTTCGCCAGCGACCAGATCCAGTTCACCATCACCCGCGCCAACCTGGCCGACCATGCCGAGCAGCTCAGCGTCGGCCAGCGCGCCATGTTCGAGCGCTACGAGACGTTCCGGATGAACGTCTACCCGACCCGGCGCAGCGCGGCCTTCCCCGAGCGCATCTACGAGATGACCCGGCGCAACGCCACCACCGCCCGCCTGGTCAGCAACGGCGACGGCGTCGCCGACGCCGCCGAGGGCGTGCCGTTCCCGATCCCGGCGAACGGCAACGAGGTGATCTGGAACCACAAGCTGAAGTTCAAGGGCGTGTCGTCGATGCGCTACAACAACCAGGCGCCGGTCACCTCCGGCGGCAGCTACAACCTGGTGCGCCTGCGCGAGGATTTCTATGCGCCCTACTTCATCGAGGGCCGCACGATCGCCGACATCAACAACATCCTGCTGTACTTCTACCAGTCGGTGGAATCGCCGCCGCGACTGGCCGGCCAGCTGCTGCTGGTGCACGAGACGCTGAACCAGGCCGAGTCGCCGCGCCGCGCGTGGGTGTACAACCCGGGCCAGCGCCGCGTCCGCCTGGCGCCCAACGTCGCCTACGACAACCCCGGCACCGCCTCCGACAACCTGCGCACCAACGACATGACCGACATGTTCAACGGTGCCCTGGACCGCTTCGACTGGGAGCTGGTCGGCAAGCGCGAGATGTACGTGCCCTACAACAGCTACAAGGCGCATTCCGCGCCGATCGGCGACCTGATCCGCCCCGGCCACATCAACCCGGACATGCTGCGCTACGAGCTGCACCGGGTGTGGGTGGTGGAGGCGCGCCTGAAGGCCGGTTCCCGCCACATCAACAGCCGGCGCACCTTCTATGTCGATGAGGACAGCTGGCAGATCCTGGTCATCGACCACTACGACGGCGAGGGCAACATCTGGCGCTACTCCGAGGCGCCCTCGATCAGCTACTACGAGATGCCGCTGTTCTGGTCGACCCTGGAGAACCACCACGACCTGAAGAACGGCCGCTACCTGGCCTCGGGCCTGGACAACACCGAGGGTCGCACCATCGACTACCGGATCCAGTTCTCCGCCGACCAGTTCTCGCCGCAGAACCTGCGCCAGCGCGGCGTGCGCTGACCGCCGCGACGCAGCAGGGCAACACCGACCGGCCGCCCCAGAGCGGCCGGTCGCGCATCGGGAGCCTGGAAGACGCCCGGCCGCGACATGGCCGGCCTTGCGGGAATCTGGTCAAATCCGGGCAAGGCCGTTCCGCCGGTCCGCCCAGACGCGTCAGCCAAGGAGGCAAGGCCAAGCCATGACCGCAACCCTATCCGCCAGGTCCGCCCTGCTGGCGCTGCTGCTGGCAGCGCCAGCCACGTGGGCCGCCTGGCCCGACACCGCCACCTCGACCTCCGAGATCCTGCCGCGCGCGGCCAACGCGCTGCTGCTGGACGGCCTGCGCATGGACGACGGCCGCCTGCTGGTGGTCGGCGAACGCGGCCACGTGCTGCTCTCCGACGACCTCGGCGCCACCTGGAGTCAGGCGGCCACGCCGACCCGCGCCACCCTCACCGCGGTCGCCGGCCACGGCACGCGGCTGGTCGCCGGCGGCCATGACGGCGTGCTGCTGCACTCCGCGGACGGCGGCGCCACCTGGGCGCGGGTCCGGGAAATGCCCTGGGATCCGGCCAGCGACGATCCCACCAGCGGCGCGCCGGTGCTGGACATCCTGTTCCTGGACGCCGACCGCGTGCTGGCGATCGGCGCCTACAGCCTGCTGCTGGAGAGCAACGACGGCGGCGCGACCTGGCAGCAGCACGAATTGCAGGCGCATGGACAGCCGGGCGCTGCCGACGAGCCCGCGGAAACCGCCGATGACGCCGACGGCATCGACGATGGCGGCGACCCGCTGCTGTTCGACGAATCGGAGCTGATGCTCGATGCCGAGGAGGACCCCCATCTCAACGCCATTGCCCGCCTCGACTCCGGGCGCCTGTTCATCGTCGCCGAGCGCGGTGCCGGTTTCGTTTCGGACGACGACGGCGCGACCTGGCGACGCACCAGCCTGCCCTACGACGGCTCCATGTTCGGCCTGCTGCCGCTCGACCAGGCCCGGGTACTGGCCTTCGGCCTGCGCGGCAATGCCCTGATCAGCGAGGACGAGGGCGACACCTGGACGCCGGTGGAGACCGGCACCGACCTGAGCCTGTTCGGCGGCGCGCGCCGCGGCGGCGGTATCGTCCTGGTCGGCGCCAACGGCCTGCTGCTCGAGGGCGACGCCGGCGCCCGCGGCTTCCGCGCCACCACCCTGGCCGAGGCCGGCGTACTGGCCGCGGTCATCGACCTGGGCGCCGACGGCGTCCTGCTGCTGGGCGAATACGGGCAGGTCCGCCACGGAGGTCAGCCATGAAGCGCGCATTGGAAAACCTGGTGTTCGGCGCCAGGCCGGTGATCCTGGTGCTGTTCGCCCTGGTCACGGTGGTGATGCTCTGGGCGGCCAGCCAGCTGCGCGTCGACGCCGGGTTCAAGAAGCAGATCCCGCTCGAACACGAGTACATGCAGACCTTCCTGGACTACGAGCGCGAGTTCGGCGGCGCAAACCGCGTCCTGGTCGCGCTGATGGCCCGGGACGGCGACATCTTCAATCAGGAGTACATGGCGGCCCTGGAGCGGCTCACCTCCGACGTGATGGCGCTCGACGAGTCCGACGACGCCCGCGTGCGCTCGCTGTTCACGCCCAACGTGCGCTTCGTCGAGGTGGTCGAGGACGGCTTCGCCGGCGGCAATGTCATCCCGCAGTCGTTCACGCCCAACCTGGAGGGTTACGTCGCCGACCATGGCGAGTTCGAGACCATCCGCGGCAACATCGTCAAGGCCGGCATCGTCGGCCGCCTGGTGGCGCGCGACTTCGGCGGCACCATGGTCTGGGCCGACCTGATCCCCGAAGACGCCGGCACCGGCCTGGACTACCAGGCGCTGGCCTCGCGCCTGGAGGACCTGCGCGGCGTCTACGAGGACGACCGCCATACCCTGCACATCATCGGCTTCGCCAAGATCGTCGGCGACGTCAGCGACGGCGCCAAGTCGGTGGTCGCCTTCTTCGGCATCGCGATCCTGATCACCCTGCTCTTGCTTTACGTCTATTGCCGTTCGCTGACCCTGTCGGCGCTGGTCATCACCTGCGGCCTGGTCGCGGTCGTCTGGCAGCTCGGCGCCCTGCGCCTGCTCGGCTTCGGCATCGACCCGATGAACATCCTGACGCCGTTCCTGGTGTTCGCGATCGCGGTCAGCCATGGCGTGCAGATGATCAGCCGCTGGCTCAACCAGCGCCTGGACGGCGAGGATCCGGAGACCGCCGCGCGCGGCACCTTCCAACGCCTGCTGGTGCCGGGGATCATCGCCCTGGCTTCGGACTGCATCGGCTTCGTCACCATCTTGTTCATCAACATCCGGATCATCCAGGAGCTGGCGATCACCGCCAGCCTGGGCGTCGCCCTGATCATCCTGACCAACCTGGTGCTGCTGCCGGTGCTGCTGTCCTACGTGCGCCGCGCCAGCCGCGCGCTGGCCGGCCGTCGCGAGGGCATGGACGGCGTCTGGCGCGGCCTGTCGCGCAGCACCGGCCGCGGTCCGGCGCTGGCGGTGATCGTCGTCGCCCTGGCGCTCGGTGCCGGCGGCTGGTGGATCGGCCAGGGCATGCAGATCGGGGATTCCGAGGCTGGCGTGCCCGAGCTGCGCCCGGAGTCCCGCTACAACCAGGACGCCGCGCTGATCGCCGAGCGCTTCGCCCTGGGCATCGACTCGATCTACGTGATCGCCGAGGCCGCGCCGGACTCCTGCACGGCCAGCTACCCGGTGATGGAGACCATCGACCGCTTCGCCTGGCACATGGCCAACGTCGAAGGCGTGCAGCAAGTGATGTCGTTGCCGCAGGCGGCGACCATGGTCAATGCCGGCTGGAACGAGGGCAACATCCGCTGGCGCGCGCTGCCGCGCGGCAGCGACCAGCTGCGCGTCGCCACCCAGGGCTTCGAGACCGACTCCGGTCTGCTCAACAGCGACTGCAGCGCGATCCCGGTGATGCTGTTCCTCACCGACCACAAGGCGACCACCATCAACCGCGTGGTCGAGGCAGTGAAGCAGTTCCGCGCCGACAACGACGCCTACCGCGAGGGCTTCCGCGAGGCCCAGGCGCAGGCCCTGGCCGACGGCGAAGCGGGCGTGGGCGACCGCATCAACCTGCGCCTGGCGACCGGCAACGCCGGCGTCATGGCGGCCACCAACGAGACCGTGCAGGCGGCGCAATGGCCGATGTTGATGTGGGTCTACGCGGCGGTGATCCTGCTGTGCCTGCTCACCTATCGCTCGCTGTCGGCGACCATCGCCATCGTCGTGCCGCTGGCCGTGGTGTCGATGCTGTCGAACGCGGTGATGGCCAAGCTCGGCATCGGCCTGAAGGTCAACACCCTGCCGGTGGCGGCGCTGGGCGTCGGTATCGGCGTCGACTACGCGATCTACCTGTACTCGCGCATGCAGGAGGACCTGCGTGCCGGTGTCGGCATGACCGAGGCCTACTTCCGCGCCCTGCGCACCACCGGCGCTGCCGTGCTGTTCACCGCGGTGACCCTGTCGGTGGGCGTCGGCACCTGGATCTTCTCGGCGCTCAAGTTCCAGGCCGACATGGGCATCCTGCTCAGCTTCATGTTCCTGGCCAACATGCTGGGCGCGATCCTGGTGATGCCGGCCCTGCTGCGCTGGCTGCGGCCGCGCGCGCTCTGAGCGTCGTGCGCCCCGACCGGCGACCCCGGTCGGGGCGGCCCCGGCAATCCCTGCCGGTCGCCCTCCATCAAGCGTCCATGGTCCGGCCCGATACTGTGCCGGCATGAGCATGTACGCCAAACTGGCCCTGTCGATGGTGGCCGCCGGCACCCTCGCCCTGCTGGCGCTCGCACTGGCGTTGGACTGGCGCCTGGGCCGCGGCTTCATCGCCTACATCAACGACGCCGATGCCGAGCGCCTGGTGCCGCTGGCCGCCGCCGCCGCCGAGGTGCATCGCCGCGACGGCGGCTGGGCGGGCTTGCGTGCGCAGCCCGAGCGCGTCGCCTGGCGCGCCCTGCACGCGCGCGTCCGTGCACTCGAGGACGACTCCTCGACGCAGGCATTGCCAACGCCACCGGCCCATGCCGCACGGGCGCCCCGGCAGCGGCCGCCTGCGCCACGTCACGGTCGGGAGCCACCGCCACCCTGGACGCCGTTCTGGGCGCGGGTCGCGATCCACGACAGCGAGGGCCAGCCGGTGCTGGGTCGCCACGCGCTCGCCGCCACCCATCGCCGCCTGCCGGTCGAGGTCGACGGCGTCCAGGTCGGCTGGGTCGGCCTGGTCGAACTGCGTCATGCCAGCGGCCGCCTGGGCCAGGCCTTCCTGGCCGACCAGCGTCGCGGCCTGGTGGTTGCCGCACTGGTGATGCTGGTCGCGCTGGCGCTGGCGGCGATGGCCCTGGCGCGGGTCTGGACCGGGCCCGTGCGTCGCATCGGCAGCGTTGCCCGGCGTCTCGCCGATGGCGATCTCGGGGCACGGGTCGGGCCGGCCGGCCGCGACGAGATCGGCGCCCTGGCGCGCGACGTCGACCAGCTCGGCCAGTCGCTGGCGGCGGCCGATGCGGCACGCCGCCGCTGGATGGCCGATACCGCGCACGAACTGCGCACGCCGCTGGCGGTGCTCAAGGGCGAACTCGAGGCCCTGCTCGACGGCGTGCGGCCGCTTGACCGCGACGCGGTCGCCTCCCTGCACGCCGAGGCCACCCACCTGGGCGCCCTCATCAACGAGCTGCGCGAGCTGGCCCTGGCCGACCTCGGCGCGCTCGACTACCGGATGGCCGACCTGGCCTTCGACGCGCTGGTGGACGAGTGCCTGTCGGCCAACGCCGGCCGACTGGCGCAGCACGGACTGACAGTGGGCTGGACGCGCCCCGCGCGGCCCGTGCAGGTGCACGGCGATGCCCGACGCCTGCGGCAGCTGGTCGAGAACCTGCTGGAGAACAGCCTGCGCTACACCGATCGTGGCGGCCGCATCGCCGTGACCCTGACGGCAGGGCCGGACGGCCTGCACCTGGACTGGCAGGACAGCGCCCCGGGCGTGCCCCCTGCGATGCTCGGACAGCTGTTCGAGCCGTTCGTGCGCGGCGACCCGGCGCGCGCCCGCGACGAGGCCGGCGCCGGTCGCGGCTCCGGCCTGGGCCTGGCCATCGTGCGCCGCATCGTGCAGGCGCACGGCGGCACGATCGCCGCGTCGCCCTCGGCACTGGGCGGCCTGGCCCTGCGCATCGACCTGCCGATCACGGGAGAGGCGGCATGAGCACGACGCAAGAGACCGCCACCATCCTGGTCGTCGAGGACGAACCCAAGCTCGCCCGCCTGCTGGCCGACTACCTGCGCGCCGCCGCCTTCGAGCCGGTCATCGTCGAGCGCGGCGACCAGGCGCTGGCCGCCGTCGCCGAACACCGGCCGGCCCTGATGCTGCTGGACCTCAACCTGCCCGGCATGGACGGCATCGAGGTCTGCCGCGCACTGCGCCGCCAGTCCGACCTGCCGGTGGTGATGGTCACGGCGCGGGTCGAGGAGATCGACCGCCTGCTGGGCCTGGAGCTGGGCGCCGACGATTACATCTGCAAGCCGTTCAGCCCGCGCGAGGTGATCGCCCGCGTCAAGGCGGTGTTGCGTCGTCTCGACGCCCGCCGCGGCGGCCCGGGCCAGGAGGCGGTGGTCGAGATCGACGCCGAATCGCGCCGGGTGGTGGTCGGCGGTCGGCCGGTGACGCTGACCGCGGTCGAGTTCGGCCTGCTCAGTGCCCTGGCCGAACGGCCCGGCCGGGTGTTCAGCCGCGCCGAACTGCTCGACCGCATCTACGACGACTGGCGCGATGTCTCCGACCGCGCCGTCGACTCCCACGTCAAGAACCTGCGCCGCAAGCTCGACGACGCCCTGCCGGGCCGCACGCTGATCCACAGCGTCTACGGGGTCGGCTACCGCTACGAGCCGGAGCCGGCGGCCGGCTGAACCGCCGGCGCCGGCGCGCGATCAGCGCAGCGTGCGGATCAGCACCTGCTGGTTGCTGACGGAGGTCGGCAGGGAGCCATGGTTGCAGGCGCGCAGCACCGCCTGGCCGGCGGTGACCGCCCGGTGGCCGACCACCACCAGGTTCACCGGGATCGATGCGTTGGCGCCCCAGGAAAAGATCACCAGGTCGCCCGGTTGCGACCCGTTGACCCCGACATTCAGGTCGGCACATGCGCCGGCCCCCAGCGAAAAGCTGACCGTGCCGGTTGCGTTGCCGCCGGCCAGCTTGGCCAGTGTCACGCTGCCGTTGCCCAGGGCACTCGTGCCGACAGCACCATTGCCCAGTTTGGCCGAAGTAACCGCGCCGTCGGCAATGCGCGCCGAGTTGACCGCCGCGGCGGCGATCTTGGCCGTGGTCACCGCAGCATCGGCGATGCGGTCCGTCGCGACAGCACCGGTCGCGATCTTCGCGGTGGTCACCGAGCTGCTGCCCAGCTTGGCGCTGGTCACCGCCAGGTCGCCGATGCGCGTGCTGGTGACCGCGCCGACGGCAATGTTGGCCGTGGTCACGGCGCCATTGGCGATCACCGGGTTCGGGTAGCTGCCGGCGAGGTCGCCGCCGGCCGGACCGGCGATGCTGCCAGACAGCGCGAACTGCGCCACCGGCACCGCGCCCACCGCCTGGCGCGGCAGCAGCGCCTGGCCGTTCACGGTCACCTGCAGCCAGCGCTGCTCGCCGGTGAAGGCGCCCGGGAAGGCCAGCGCCACGGTGAACACGCCGTCCGCCACCGGAAAGCCGGGCTCGAGCAGGGTCGGGCCGACCTGGTTGCCGGCCACGGCCGCGTCGAACAGCGCGAATTCGAAGTCGAAGCTGCCGTTGGCCGGGGCGCCGTTCTGGGTCAGCCGGCCCTGGTAGCTGAAATCGGGAAGCTGGGGGTCCGCAAACGCGGGCCGGGGCCAGGCGAGCAGGGCGGCCAGCGCCGCCATGAGCAGGACGGGATGAAGCGGGCAGGCACGGGACATCACAGGCACTCCTGGAAACCATCGATGAACAGGGCATCGCCGGGCAGGCCGGCGAGCGCCGGCCAGAGGCCGGCCGCCACCGCGAAGCCACCGCCGCTGGCGGGCGCGACCGGCTCCTGGCCGAGCGTCGCGGTGACCGACAGGCAACCGCCCGCCGACGTGCTTCGCGCGCCGCCGCCGGCGACCACCGCCTGGTCGATGGCCAGGCCGCCCGCCTGGCCGGCGCTGGTCAGGGCGCAGACCAGGGTGCAGGCGAGCCACCGCATGCGACCGCCGGCCGGCAGGCCGGGATTCCTGAGTGGCGGGGCAGGGGTCATGGCCGGCGTCTCCTGGGTTGGCCTTGTGGCGGGGGCAGGGCTTTGCTTGCTGTCAGACCGGTAAACGACGCAGGGAATGGATAGCGAACACCGGCAGGAGGCGATGTCCGTGCCGGGAGGTTCCCTCGCGCCTGCGCCCGATCAGGCGAGAAGGAGCCGGTCCGGCCCGCACCACCGGTCCTACAATGCCGGCCATGGACCTGTCCCAACCCTTCGACGTGATCGTCGTCGGCGGCGGCCACGCCGGCACCGAGGCGGCGCTGGCGGCGGCCCGCGCCGGCGCCCGCACCCTGCTGCTCACCCACAGCCTCGACACCATCGGGGCGATGAGCTGCAACCCGGCGATCGGCGGCATCGGCAAGGGCCACCTGGTGCGCGAGATCGACGCCCTCGGCGGGGTGATGGCGCGCGCCGCCGATGCCGCCGGCATCCAGTGGCGGCGCCTGAACGCCTCCAAGGGCCCGGCGGTGCGCGCCACCCGCTGCCAGGCCGACCGCGCCCTGTACCGCGCCTTCATCCAGCGCACCGTCGCCGCACAGCCGGGCCTGGCCTTGTTCCAGCAGGGCGTCGACGACCTGCTGCTGGAGGCCGGCCGCATCGCCGGCGTGCGCACCGCCACCGGCCTGGACATCCACGCGCGCACGGTGGTGCTGACCACCGGCACCTTCCTGGCCGGCCGCATCCATGTTGGCGAAGCCAGCCAGGCCGGCGGCCGCGCCGGCGAGCCGCCGGCCACCACCCTGGCCGCGCGCCTGCGCGAGCTGGCCCTGCCGGCAGGGCGCCTGAAGACCGGCACGCCGCCGCGCATCGACGCCCGCAGCATCGACTTCTCGCGGCTGGCCGAGCAGCCCGGCGACGACCCGCGCCCGGTGTTCTCCTTCCTGGGCAGCACCGCCGACCATCCGCGCCAGGTGAGCTGCTGGATCACCCACACCCACGCCGCCAGCCACGAGATCATCCGCGCCGCCCTGCACCGCTCGCCGATGTACAGCGGCGCCATCGAGGGCAGCGGCCCGCGCTACTGCCCGTCGATCGAGGACAAGGTGGTGCGCTTCGCCGAGCGCGACAGCCACCAGGTGTTCCTGGAGCCTGAAGGCCTGGACAGCAGCGAGGTCTATCCCAACGGCATCTCCACCTCGCTGCCGTTCGACGTGCAGCTGGCCCTGGTGCGCTCGCTG
The DNA here is from genome assembly GCA_019634735.1 of Lysobacterales bacterium. Lineage (NCBI taxonomy): Bacteria > Pseudomonadati > Pseudomonadota > Gammaproteobacteria > Lysobacterales > Lysobacterales bacterium. Next base: position 100,711 of record JAHCAT010000011.1, read on the forward strand.
CCCGGCTGCGAGGCCGCCCACCTGACCCGGCCCGGCTACGCCATCGAGTACGACTACTTCGACCCGCGCGCCCTGCACGCCTCGCTGGAGACGCGCGCCATCGCCGGTCTGTACTTCGCCGGCCAGATCAACGGCACCACCGGCTACGAGGAGGCCGCCGCGCAAGGCCTGCTGGCCGGCGTCAACGCCGCGCGCGCCGCGCACGGGCAGACGCCGTGGACGCCGCGCCGCGACCAGGCCTATCTGGGCGTGCTGGTCGACGACCTCACCGGCAACGGCACCCTGGAGCCCTACCGCATGTTCACCTCGCGCGCCGAGTACCGGCTGCACCTGCGCGAGGACAACGCCGACCTGCGCCTGACCGAAGCCGGCCGCGAACTGGGCCTGGTCGACGACGCGCGCTGGACCGCGTTCGCCCGCAAGCGCGACGCCATCGACGCCGAACACGCCCGCCTGGGCGCGCTGTGGGCGGCGCCCGGCAACGCCCTGGCCGCCGCCGTCGAGCGCGACCTGGGCATCGCGGTCAGCCGCGAGACCTCGATGCTCGACCTGCTGCGCCGCCCGGAACTCGACTACACCAGCCTGCTGGCCGTGCGCGACCTGCAGCCTGGCGCCGACGACCCACAGGTCGCCGAGCAGGTGCAGGTGCGCGCCAAGTACGCCGGCTACCTGGAGCGCCAGCAGCTCGAGGTCGAGCGCGCGCGCCGCCACGAGGCCACCGCCATCCCGCCCGCCTTCGACTACGCCGTCGTCGCCGGCCTCGGCGCCGAGGAGCGCCAGAAGCTGGAAGCCGCCCGCCCCGACACCCTCGGCCAGGCCGGCCGCATCGCCGGCGTCACCCCCGCGGCGATCTCGCTGCTGCTGGTGCACCTGCGGCGGCAGGGCGGCAGCCGGGCGGCATGAGGAAACGCGGGGTCGGCGCGGCACGCCACGCGCGCAGGGCATGGCATCGCCGGAGTCGGGGCCATGGATGAGACGGCCCTGCACCGGCTGCTGCATCTGCGCACCTGGCAACAGGTGTTCGAAACGAATGCCCTGCTGCGGGGGTTCGTGTACGCCGCCCAGGGCAAGGTGCGTTCCCTGTCCGTCCAGCCGGTTGGTCCCCATGCCGTGCTGCTGACCGCGCAGGTGCGCGGCCGGGCCCGGCAGGACTACGTCTGTCGGATCGCCATCCAGGCCGTTGGCACCCAGTTGCACATTGGCGGCGACTGCACCTGCCCGATGGCACGCGACTGCAAGCACGTGGTCGCCGCGCTGACCGTAGCCGGGGAGAACCCACCCGTGTCCTGGCCGCGCGCGCCGGGCGAAGCCCTGTCCGCTTCCGCGCCGGCGCCTGGTGATGGACTGGCCACCTGGCGCCACTGGCTGGGCGAGTTGCAGAAGCCGTCCGGTCCCGGTCGCGGGGTCGACACCGTCCGTGCCGGCGATGTCTTCGCACTGCTGTTGCGGACCGGCCAGGGCGCGCCCTGGCCGCGCCTGCAGGTGGCGCCGGTGTGGCTGAGTCCCGGCAAGAACAAGCCCTGGGTGTCGCCACGCAGTCCAACCATGGGCCCACGTGGCCCGGTGCCCGCGCCTGTGCAGGGCTGGCCCGAGGGCGTGCTGGAGTCGCTGGTGCTGTTGGCCGATTGCCCGGTCGAGCGCGCCGGTGCGCTGCAGTGGTCGCGACCGGTCACCGCCTACCACGACCGTGCGCTGGCCACCCTGATCCGCGAGGTGCCCGTGCACTTAGAGCGTGCCGGGGCGCAGCCCCTGCGCATCGACGACGACCGTACGCTCGACCTGCACTGGCAGATGCAGCCCGATGGCAGTCAGCACCTGCAGGCACAGGTCGAGGGGGCACCGCGGACACGCCTCCTGCGCGGCGAGGGCCTGTGGTTCCTTGACGAGGAGCAGCGCTGTTTCGGGCGGATCGCCGCCGAGCCCCGCCTGGTCGAGGCGCTGGCCGCGGCCCCGGCGCTGTCTCTCGAGCAGGCAGCCGGATTCGATGTGCTGCTGGAGAACGTCGCGCTGCCCGTGGTCCTGCCGCGGCCGGCCCAGCCCCGGCCAGCGCGCCAGGTGCGGGCACAGCCGGTAGTGGTCCTGTCGCTGCGCCAGGTATCGACGGCGGCCGCCCATGGGCCGTACTGGTATGCGCGCGAACGCCGCCTTCCCCCTGCGCTTGGCGTCGCCAGGACCGCTTTCGACTACGAGGGCGTGCGCGTGCCGGTGGAGCCGGGTCCGCCGCGAGAGCGCCATACCGTCGACGGCGAGCTTGTCGAGGTGCATCGTGACGATGCCGCCGAGCAGCGCGCCATCGCGCCATTGGCACCGCTGCCCCTGGCCAGGGCTGGGCTTCTGTCCAGCGCCCACGGCCTGTATGCATTGCCGCTGGTTCCGGACGACCTGCTGCTGAGGCTCGATACAGGCCTGGCTGCCCCGGCCGACTGGCGGCCGTACATCGATGCCCTGGAAGCGCAGGGCGTGCGCTTCGAGTTCGAGGGCGGTTTCCCTTACCGGCGCCTGGTCGAGGCCGGCGACTGGCATGCCGAGCTGGAGCGCAGCGGCAATGCCTGGTTCGATCTGCGCCTGGGTATCGACATCGACGGCGAGCGCGTCGACCTGCTGCCGATCCTGCGCCGGGTGCTGGCCGACCCCACCTTCCCCTTGCAGCGCGGCAAGCGCGAGGAGGCGGATGCCGCCTGGACGATCGATCTCGACGAGAAACGGCAGGTGCGTCTGCCGCTGGCCCGCCTGCGTGATCTGGCAGCGCCCCTGCTCGAATGGCTGGAAGGCGACCCGGGCGACCACCTGCGCCTGCACCGCAGCCAGGCCGAGAACCTCGCCCGGCTCGCCGACGGCGCGTCGGTGCCCTGGCGTGGCGACGAGGCCCTGCGGCGGGAACTGGAAGCCCTGCGCGCCACCGCCAGATTGCGCCCGAAGGCGCCGGCCGGCTTCCGCGGCAAGCTGCGTCCCTACCAGCGCGACGGCCTGGCCTGGCTGGCCTTCCTGGACCACGCCGGCCTGGGCGGCGTGCTCGCCGACGACATGGGCCTGGGCAAGACGGTGCAGGTGCTGGCGCACCTGCAGGCCCTGCGCCTGGAAGGCCGGCTCGCCGAGCCGGCGCTGATCGTCTGCCCGACCAGCCTGGTCGGCAACTGGCGCGACGAGGCGGCGCGCTTCGCGCCCGGCCTGCGCTGCCTGGTCCTGCACGGTGCCGACCGCGCCGAACATTACGACCGGATCGCCGACAGCGATCTGGTGATCACCACCTATCCGTTGCTGCCGCGCGACCGCGAACACCTCATGGCGCGAAGCTTCAGCCTGCTGGTGCTGGACGAGGCGCAGGCGATCAAGAACGCGCGCAGCCAGGCAGCGCAGGTGGTGCGCGAGATCCCAGCCGGCCGCCGCCTGGCGATGACCGGCACGCCGCTGGAGAACCACCTGGGCGAGCTGTGGGCGCAGTTCGACGCCGTCGAGCCTGGCCTGCTGGGCAGCGAGCGGCAGTTCACCCGGCTGTACCGCACGCCGATCGAGAAGCGCGGCGACGGCGACCGCCGCGAACGGCTGGCACGCCGGATCGGCCCGCTGCTGCTGCGCCGGCGCAAGGAGGACGTGCTCACCGACCTGCCGGCCAAGACCGAGATCGTGCGCATGCTGGACCTGGAAGGCGACCAGCGCAGCCTCTACGAGGCCCTGCGCCTGGCCCAGCACGAGCGCGTCAAGCAGGCGGTGGCGAAGCGTGGCCTGGCCCAGTCCGGCATCGTCGTGCTCGACGCCCTGCTGAAACTGCGCCAGGCCTGCTGCGACCCACGCCTGGTCAAGCTCGACAGCGCGCGCCGGCGCAAGTCCTCGGTCAAGCTCGACGCCCTGGTCGAGCTGGTTACCGGCCTGGTCGACGAGGGCCGCCGGATCCTGGTGTTCTCACAGTTCGCGGAAATGCTGGCGCTCATCGAACAGGCCTTCGCCAAAGCCGGCGTCGCCCACCAGACCCTCACCGGCCAGACGCCCGGCACCGCCCGCGCAAGCCTGGTGCGCCGCTTCCAGGACGGCGCCGTGCCGGTGTTCCTGATCAGCCTCAAGGCCGGTGGCGTCGGCCTCAACCTGACCGCCGCCGATACCGTCGTCCACTACGACCCCTGGTGGAACCCGGCGGTCGAGGCCCAGGCCACCGACCGCGCCCACCGCATCGGCCAGGACAAGCCGGTGTTCGTCTACAAGCTGCTGTGCGCCGGCACCGTCGAGGAAAAGATCCAGGCCCTGCAGGCGCGCAAGGCCGAACTCGCCCGCGCCGTCCTGGAGGGCGGCAGCACCCGCAAGCTGCGCTTCGACGAAGCCGACCTGGAGGCGTTGTTCGCGCCGTTGTAGGGGCAGGTCGGGTGTTGCGGCCTCGAGGGCTTGCCCCGGGCCAGGGATCGGTCGCCACCTGACGCCGCGTGGCGGTTCACAGGCCCTGATCCCGGCCGATGCACTTGCTGCGGTCCATGCAAGTTGCGCAGAGGCGTCCTTAGCTGGGTCGAGCCGCACGTTCCCAGGGGATCATCGTCGAGGTGGACTGTCGCAGTCCAAGAGACGCCGCTGGGGTATCCGGGTCAGGACGCACATCGGGAATCGACGATGGCCACCTGCCAGCCCGCGCACCTGCCTGCCCGCGCCTTGCGAGAGCCGTTCGCACGGCGCTCCGGTCTCGACCCCGCTCGCGGCCGCTCAGGGGTCCGGAGGCGCAGCCTGGCCCGACATCAGCGCGATGCCAAGCCGGGTCGCCGCACCGCAAAGCGCCTCATCGAAGCAGGCGAAGCGGATCGCCTCCGTGCCGGCCTGGGACGCCAGTCGCTCAACCGCCGCCAGGTGCACGCTGTCGTAGCCGCGCAGGCGGAACTGCCCGGAGAGTCTCGCTGCCCTGACGACCAGCGGTTCATCGACCTGGATCACCGTCATGGCTGGCCAGTCGCGATCCACCTGGGCGATCAGCCGCATCGCGTCGGCCTCGGCCACCCGGCCGATCCGCACCCCCCGGGCCAGCGCGGCATGCAGCTCCGCATAGGCGACCAGGTGGGTGCACACCAGCGCCGCCTCCTCGACCCGCCGGATCACAGCATCACGGCCCGGTTCGTCGACATAGAGCCGGAACCAGGCCGAGGTGTCCAGGTACAGGATCATTCCCGGTCAGCGTGCAGTAGTTCGGTCAGCGTCGGGCCGTCGCCCTGCAGACGCACCGCCTCGCGCAGCCCCAGCGGTGCCCCAGAGGCCCGGCCGGACCGGACCCAGGGCAACCCCGCCAGGCGCTCCTTGAGCGCGACCGACGCACCGGGCGGCGGCGCCAGCGTCGCCACCACGCGACCGTGCGAAGTCACCACGACCGTCTCCCCCCGCTCTGCGCGGCGGACGTACTCGGACAGTCTGGCCTTGAGGGTGCGGATGGTGACTTGCATGGTTGCCCGCGCTGGTGACTACACGAAAGGAAGTGTAGTCCCAACCAGGCGAATGGGAGCGACGATGCCGGCTATGCACGACTGCGGTTTAGTGTATTGAGATGTGTTGCCAAAGAGGCCATGGCGACAGTAGGGTGGGATCGCGTCCACGGTCAATCCTCCCCATACGCTCGGAGGCTCCATTGAAGAAGTGCCTTGAGCTGTGTGCTCGAAGCGAGACCGGCGCCTTTCCGGAGCTTCGCGCTCCGGCCTTATTTCTCAGCTTTGTCTGCCCGCCGACCACATTCCCCAATCGCGAATTGCGCCGCATCAACTGAGCAGGAGAACCGTTCATGGGCAAGAAGCTTGACCTCCGCACCCTCGCCGAGGCCGTCAACGGCAGCGCTGCTGCTTTCAGGTCGGTCGGTCGCATGCAGCCGGTGGGCGGCCCGGGAGACAAGGTCTTCCCCCCAACCTACAGCGGAGGCACCTATGCGACGGAACAGCGACGTCTTCCCGGACGCGAGCAGCCGGTGGAGTGCGTACTGCTCGACTCGGTCCAGTCCCAGGCCAATCGCATGGAACTCGCGCTGCTGGAAGCGTGGGAGCGGGGCCAATTGCCGTTGCCTGTGGTCAGTGTCGACTTCGCGGGTCAGGGCCTGCTCAAGCCCTTGCGCGTGACCAGCCTGGAGGCGCCGCATCGCATTGCCGATGCGCTGTTGCGCGACAGTCTTCTGGACGGGGTGCCGTTCCGCAAATCGACGCGCGGCAAGGGGCTCGACCAGGTTGATATGAAAAACGCGACCGCGCTGTTCGAACTGTGTCCCACTGCACTGGTGATGGGACTGTGGGATTCGACCGGTCCGCGCGGCGGTTTGGGCGCCAAGTTCGCCAGAGCGATGGTGTCGGAGATCGTCGGAATAGAGGCAGTGCCGGGCGTCAAGTCCAGCAGTCGAATCGATCCGGCACAAATCCTGCTGGGGGCAGGTCCCGTCTACATGACGAAGGAAGGCGACTGGACTGTGGATGTCGCCGCCGCGCGTACGGAGAAAGGTAAACCAGTGAAGGTCGGCAAGGACGGAAAGCCGTCCGAGGTTAATCACGGGAACATCACTCCAAGCGTGGACGTTCGAACGGGCGGATTCACCATCGACCATGCCCGCCGCACCACCACACTGTCCCTGCCGGCCTTGCGCCGCCTTCGCTTCCCCGTGGGGGACGAGCACGACATGCGGCGTGACCAGGCTGGCCGGGTCGTGCTGGCGGCGTTGGGGTTGTGTGGAGCCACCCTGGCCCGCGACATGGGGGGCGACCTGCGTTCGCGCTGCCACCTGGTCGCCGAATCCGCCAGTACCTGGGAATTGATCGATCGGCCCGGACAGCCACCGGAGCAGTTCGAGCTTGAGCCGGACGAAGCGATTGCCCTCTTTTCGGAGGCCGTGGCCGCGGCCAGAGCGGCAGGGCTTCCTTGGCTGGACCAGGAATTGAAACTTTCCCCATCCCCGCAGCTGGTCGCGCTGGTGCGGCGCAGCCAGGAACTCGCTGCCGACCTTGCCGAGTCCAATGGAGAAGACTGATGCTCGCCCTGGGTATCCGCTACCTAAACGGGTGGGCGATGGCGGCAGCCGACGGGTCGAAGAAGGAAGCGGCCGAATGGCCGCCGCACCCGGACCGCGTCTACATGGCGCTGGCCGCCGCCCACTTCGAGACCGAGCGCCGCGAAACGACTCGGGCAGTTCTGGAATGGCTTGAGTCCCTCCCGCCGCCAGCGATCGCCGCCAGCGATTGCGAAGTGCGCACCATCGCCACGCACTATGTGCCGGTCAATGACGCGACGGCACCCTCGATCGATCCCGAAAGGGCCGCCGGTGTCTCAGATGCGCAGTTTCGCGCTGGCCTCTCGCTGCTGCCTGAGCACCGGTCCAGACAACCTCGCCAGTTTCCGGTCGCCATCCCCTTCGACGACACCGTCTATCTGATCTGGCCGAGCGTGAAGATGCCCGACGAACTCGGAGCAGCACTGGAGTTCCTTTGCGCGAACGTCACCTGTATCGGGCATTCGGCGTCACTGGTCCAGATGTGGGTTGCCGATCAGGCGCCAGCGCCGACCTGGCAGCCGAGCGGACAGGGCATGAGCACAAGCAACTTCCGCGTGCCTACCCCCGGTCGCCTGGCCGCACTGGAGGCCGCCTACAACGAGGCCGCCCAGACCGCGTGGTTCGAGCTCGACCGGTCCATAGCCCAAGCCACGGGGCAAGCACGGAAGGCGCTCAAGGCAGAGCGCAAGCGCCGCTTCGACGACCGCCCACCCATGGCGCGCCGTCCGCCGGCCGGCTTCTGGACGGGGTACGCGCAGCCAACGCGGCCCCGCAAGGAAGTTCATCTGGCGGGAGGCGTGTTCAGCCCCCGATTGCTTGTATTCCGCCAGACCGCCGGAACCCGCTTGGGCCTGGAAAGCACGCTGAATCTGACGCAGTCCCTGCGCGACTGCCTGTTGTCGCACTGTCCGGCACAGCCCCCACCGGAGTGGCTGAGTGGGCATGCGGGAGACGGGACGCCAAGCCGTGCCCCTCACCTTGCCGCGTTTCCATTGCCTCACGTCGGCCATGCCAACGCCCAGGGTCATCTGTTGGGCGTGGCCCTTGCGCTGCCAATCGACGTACCTGCGCTCGAGGTCGGCAAATGTCTGGCTCCCTTGCTCGATCTCGATGACCAGACCGGGTTGCCCAAGCCATTCCGACTCTATGCCGGGCAAAAGTTCGAGATCGAGCTCCAGTTGGACCTGGCCGACGATCCGGCCCGGGCCCTTCGGCCGGACACGTGGATCGGTCCGGAGGGAGGCTGCCGGACGTGGGCCACGGTCACTCCGATCGTGCTCGACCGCCACGGTCGGTCCAAAGACCCCTGGCTGGAAGCGGAGGACGTGGTGGCAACGGCATGCGAGCGTGCCGGCCTGCCGCGCCCGGAGCATGTGGTGCTAGGGCCGGTCAGCCACTTCATTGGCGCTCCACCGGCGGGTGGCAAGCGCGGCGCCTATCCACACCTGTTGCGAAAGGATGGCGGGCGGCGGCATCACGTGCACGCAGTGCTCACATTCCAGAAGCCGATCCAGGGACCCGTGCTGGTCGGCGCAGGCCGGTTCCGCGGCTATGGGCTGTGTCGTCCCTGGCCACCCCACGGAGGGCAGGGCCGATGAGCCTCGGACCCGAGCGCTTTCCCGAATTCTTCCAGGCTATCCACGGGCACGAGCCGTTTCCCTGGCAAACGCGATTGTTGAATCAAGTGGTGGCTGGCCATTGGCCAGCCACGCTGGGATTGCCGACAGCGAGCGGCAAGACCGCCTGCATCGACATCGCCGTGTTTGCCCTGGCTTGCCGGGCGGCTCAAGCCACCCGTCGAATCTTCTTCGTGGTGGATCGCCGTGTCATCGTCGATGAGGCCTTCGCTCGCGCGCGACGGATCGCCTCCGCGCTGGCGACGGAAGTAGACGGCGTGCTTGGCGAAGTCCGCCAGGCGCTTTGCCGCATTGGTGCGGGCGCGGATGCCCCATTGGCAGTGTTCCAACTGCGCGGCGGAATCTACCGCGATGATGCCTGGGCCCGCTCACCCGCGCAGCCCACGGTGATATGCGCCACGGTCGACCAGATCGGTTCGCGACTGCTGTTCCGCTCCTATGGTGCCAGCCCCTATGCCTGGCCCCTGCATGCAGGCCTGGCCGCAAACGATGCACTGGTCCTCCTCGACGAGGCGCATTGCGCCGAGCCCTTCCGGCAGACCCTGGATGCCATCGCGCGCTATCGCGTCTGGGCGAAGCAATCGTGTCCGACCCCGTTCGCGCACGTTGTCCTGAGCGCAACGCCAGCGGGTGATATCGGCACCCAAACGTTTGGACTCGATGCCGAGGACCGCGCCCATCCCATCCTGTCCAGCCGGTTGTCCGCCAGCAAGCCCGCTCGACTGGTGGAAGGCAAGGGCAAGACCGCCACCATGGCACTCTCCCGGCAGATTGCCGGGGAGGCGATCGAGTTCGCCAGGCGAGGCGCCCGGCGTGTTGGCGTGATCGTAAATCGCATCGCCACTGCCCGGGAGGTTCATGAAGTGCTCGGGGAGCTGGGCGTACCAGTTGAACGGCGCGCGCTTTTCATCGGCCGCATGCGTCCATGGGATCGAGACGGCCTGCTCAAGCGGTGGCAACCGACATTTGCAGCCGATCCGCATCGCCAGACGTTGGAATCACCCTGCTTCGCTGTTGCCACACAATGCCTTGAAGTTGGCGCCAACCTCGACTTCGACGCCCTTGTGACCGAGTGCGCCAGCCTGGACGCCTTGCGTCAGCGCTTCGGCCGCTTGTTCCGACTCGGCAGAATCGGGGTCGACGAATGCAGTAACGAGCCGGTCGCGGCGATCGTCCTGCCGAAGCCGGAACCGCGCCAGGACGACCCCATCTATGGAGAGGCGATCGAGACAACCTGGCGCTGGCTTGCTGAGCACGCCACCGATGGCCTGGTCGACCTTGGCGTGGACGCCATCGATGCCCTGCTGCCTGTCGAGCCGCACGCACGCGCCACGCTGCTCGCTGAGCGAAAGCTGGTCGTTCGCGCTCCGGATGCGCCGGTCATGCTCTCCGCTCATGTCGATGCCTGGGCACAGACCAGTCCTGCGCCCTGGCCTGACCCCGATCCCGCTGTGTTTTTGCACGGACCTCGCAAGGGCGTCGCTGAGGTGCAGGTTTGCTGGCGTCAGGATCTGGATGCGACGCAGGACACGGAAAAGTGGCCAGAGCTGGTGAGCTTGATAGCGCCAGGATCGGCCGAGTGTATGAGCGTGCCGATGCACGCGCTAAAGCGTTGGTTGTGCTACGGCGTATCGGAGGACGTGGGCGGCGATGTCGACCTCGCTGATCACGAGTTGGAAAGCGATACGGCTGCTTCCGGGAGTCTTCGGCACAGGGCTGTGCGCTGGCGGGGTGCGTCGGATGTCCTGGTGCTGTCGACCATCGGCGAAATGAATGACCTGCGTCCTGGTGACACCCTGGTATTGCCCCCAAGTGCGGGGGGCTGGTCGGTATTCGGGGCCGTCGCCCAGCAGGCCGACGGCCGACCGCTGGCCGTGGACATCGCCGACGAGGTGCAGCTGACAGCGCGCTTGCGTCCGGTGCTTCGGCTGGTGCCAGCTCTGCTGGATTCCTGGCCGCCGAGCGATGCGTGCGACGCGTTGAGGGCGCTGCTCGACGCAGGAGAGATCGAGCAACGCAGCGCGACCGAAGAGTATAGACAGGCGCTCAAGGACGCCCTGCGCGCCGTTGCGGATGCCCTTCCCGATCCAACATCGCAGGCACGGGACTGGACCTGGCTCCGCGTCGCTGTAGCGGGCCTGACCAGTAGTCGCAGCAGCTTCGACCTCGATCGTCATCCTGCCGGAGGGCTGGTGTTGACCGCGCGGCGGCGCTTGCGCCCTGACCAGGTGTTGACGGAGGGACAGCGCGCACCGAACGAGACCTTCAGCACCGACGACGACTCCGCCTCGTTTACCGTGCGGGTTCCGTTGCCGGATCACCTCGAAGGTGTCGCACAGCTCGTCGAGCGATTCGCCCACACCTGCGGTCTTGACCGCGCACTCGCCGAAGACCTCAGGCTGGCCGCCTCCCTGCACGACCTCGGCAAGGCCGACCCACGGTTCCAGGCCTGGTTGCGCGGCGGTGTGCCCTATCCGGTACCGGTCCCATTCCACTCAATGCTGGCCAAGTCCGGGGGCGCCAGCAGTCCCGCGGCGATTCGGCGCGCTCGCGACCGCGCCGGTTACCCGGAGGGCGGACGCCACGAACTGTTGTCCGTCCGGCTCGTGGAGTCGAGTCCGGAACTGTTGACGCAGGCCCACGATCCCGACCTGGTCCTGCACCTGATCGCCAGCCATCACGGACGCTGCCGGCCTTTCGCCCCAGTCGTCACGGATCTTGAACCTCGGTCGGTCGAACTCGAAATCGATGGTCGCCGGCTGAGCGCGTCTTCCGACACTCAACTGGAGCGCCTCGACAGCGGACAGGTCGAGCGCTTCTGGAACCTCGTTCGACGCTACGGCTGGTGGGGTTTGGCCTATCTGGAGGCCATGCACGTGCTGGCCGACCACCGCCGCAGCGAAGCGGAGCAGCTTGGAATGGAGGACAGTCTGTGACCTGCTCGACCCTCCTTCTGCCCGGCATTGATGGGGCCAATCCGCTGGGTTTTCTGGCTGCGCTGGGTGTGCTTCGAACGCTATTCAGGGCGGAAGATGCGCTCCGACCACGCCTCGCCTGGCAAGTCCACAACGGAGCATGGCGCCCAGCGCTTACGACCGAGATCGCCCTATCTCGGCCCGAACTCGTGGCTCGTCTCGATGAGGCCTTGAGGTCGATGGTGGATCATGAGGCTTGGAGGTTTTCGGACAACCTCAATGTCGAAGCCGGCGACTTCCGCAGTCATGCACTGGCCGCAGCTGCGCGCGCGTCCACCGCCGATCCGACCGCGGCGGAGTTCGTCGCGGCGTTCGCCTGCGATGCGATCACTGAGGTCGATGCGAAAAAGCGGGTTGTGGTGTGCGACACGGCATTCCGGACCATGAGTGGTGCGGGTCATCAGCACTTTCTCGGGTTCATGCGCCAGTTGGCTGCGTGCACCGAGCAGGACCATCTTGAGCGCGCGCTTTTCGAGCAATGGCGGTACGAAGACGACAAGCCGAGCATGCGCTGGGATCCCGTTGACGACCGCCGCTATGCTCTGAGGTGGAACGAGCCGAGCAGCGATCCCATAAGGACCGTAAGGGGCGCCAATCGTCTCGCCATCGAGGCGCTGCCACTGTTCCCCGTCATGCCGCGTGGAACTCGTCTGGAAACCACCGGTTTCGTCACGGCGGGAAGCAGGGGGACCTGGTTTCGATGGCCGATCTGGTCACAGCCGATTTCACTGCCCGTGGTCCGAAGTCTTCTGGCGAGCCAGCGCGTGCGCGAGGCAAGCACCAATGAGGCGGCGCTGAGACGCATGGGCGTCGAAGCGGTATTCAAGAGCCAGCGCCTGACCGTTGAGAAGTACCGGAACTTCACCATGGGTGTGCCCGCTTGATCGTCAGGGGGGCGGAACGGGTCAATGGTGGCGACGTTTCCTACGCTGCGAGGGAAATCAGGAGGTCGAAGTGGAGTCCTCCAGCAGGTTGTCGTCGTAGTGTGTGGGCGTTGGTAAGCCTCGGTCCCGTCGCCGGCGGCGGGTCTTCAAGCCGATAAAGGGCTTTGGCCAGTGGCTGCAACTGATCGAGTTTAACTGCCGGCTGAGCGCGCGCCGCCATGCCGAAATGATCCAGTCTCTGGACGAGGTCATCAAAAGTAAGGTCGATGCCCTCCTGGTCATCGACCTGGGTCCGGCCGACAAGGTGAAGCCCCGGGTGGTCAGCCTGGGCGAGCGCGTCGATCCGGTCGCCGGGGAACCGACGATCGTGTAGCGTCCCATACACTAGGTACCGCCCTGAGAGCGCGCCGCCTCGCGCTCGCGAGCGCTGAGGTGGTGAAGCAAATCCTGGCCAGCGCTCGCAACCACCCGGCTCTTTGAAAACGAAGGATTACATGCGTATCCTCACGCCCCACCTAACCGTCGGGACGCTGATCGCCCTGCCGTCCCGCCAGTGCTCGCAGTTGCTGCGAAATCTGGTGCGAGATCAGCAGCCTTCCGGGGGTGGGGTTCTCCGCGGCATCACGCCGCGGCCTCATTGAAGCATGTACGCCTGCTGCGTCTCCAATGTGGAGCGCAGGTTCTCCGCGGCATCACGCCGCGGCCTCATTGAAGCAGCGGGTTGGCCCAGGTGACCGTGCCGGCGGCCAGGGTTCTCCGTGGCATCACGCCGCGGCCTCATTGAAGCACCATGCCGCCAGCGGCGAAGGCCGGGAAACCGTTGGTTCTCCGCGGCATCACGCCGCGGCCTCATTGAAGCCTGCCGTGGCCGTCTCCGCCGAGCTGTCCCGCGTCGTTCTCCGCGGCATCACGCCGCGGCCTCATTGAAGCTAGTGATCCTGCCACGGGCCGCGCTCGGTCGCGTTGTTCTCCGCGGCTTCACGCCGCCGCCTCATTGAAGCATGCGCACCCTGCCCGAAATGAGCATGCGCAAGCACGTTCTCCGCGGCATCACGCCGCGGCCTCATTGAAGCGCGGTCGCGCTTGGCCTGGGCTGCGGCCTGGCGCTCGGGTTCTCCGCGGCATCACGCCGCGGCCTCATTGAAGCCGGAGCCTGTGTCCGTCGACGCCTTTGTGGTGATCGGTTCTCCGCGGCATCACGCCGCGGCCTCATTGAAGCGCGGACGCCTGGGACGGCACGCGGCACGAGGTCCGGGTTCTCCGCGGCATCACGCCGCGGCCTCATTGAAGCCGCTCGGGTGGCAGCCCCCAGGGCAGCTCGACGTGGTTCTCCGCGGCATCACGCCGCGGCCTCATTGAAGCTACATCGCGCCGTTCGCCAACAACCTGGCGCCCGTCGGTTCTCCGCGGCATCACGCCGCGGCCCCATTGAAGCCTTGAGGAGCGCACCAAGAAGACCCAGCAATCGGTCGTTCTCCGCGGAATCACGCCGCGGCCTCATTGAAGCAACACGGCCCGGGACGAGTCCTACGCGCAACTGATCGTTCTCCGTGGCATCACGCCGCGGCCTTATTGAAGCACGCCGATGCTGCGGTTCCTGAGCGGCAGCTCGCAGGGTTCTCCGCGGCATCACGCCGCGGCCTCATTGAAGCTGCGAGCCCTACCAGCCGCACGCCTGGCCGCGGCAGTGTTCTCCGCGGCATCACGCCGCGGCCTCATTGAAGCCGACGGCGACATCGGCTACCGCGCGCACCTTCCGACGTTCTCCGCGGCATCACGCCGCGGCCTCATTGAAGCGGGAGGATTGCGGATCGACTTGGCCCACGCCGCCAGGTTCTCCGCGGCATCACGCCGCGGCCTCATTGAAGCAGCGGGTTCGCCCAGGTGACCGTGCCGGCGGCCAGGGTTCTCCGCGGCATCACGCCGCGGCCTCATTGAAGCCAGCAGCGCGTGACCTGCGCCGTCTGGACCGACACCGTTCTCCGCGGCATCACGCCGCGGCCTCATTGAAGCCGATCGACATACGTGCGTCCGCGGAAGTTGAACCGGTTCTCCGCGGCATCACGCCGCGGCCTCATTGAAGCCGGCCCTCACCGTCGATCCGCACGCTGATGCTGGGCGTTCTCCGCGGCCTCACGCCGCGGCCTCATTGAAGCGACCTGACCGTCTGGCAGCCTCGCCAGTAACCGAAAGTTCTCCGCGGCATCACGCCGCGGCCTCATTGAAGCTGGCTGTCACCGTGGCGCGTCTTTCTTCGTGACGGCCGTTCTCCGCGGCATCACGCCGCGGCCTCATTGAAGCGCCGTCTGGTCCGCGACGTTGATCGCCGAGCGCCCCAGTTCTCCGCGGCATCACGCCGCGGCCTCATTGAAGCTCCCGGTCGCCGATGATGACGCAGTGCAGATCGGGGTTCTCCGCGGCATCACGCCGCGGCCTCATTGAAGCCACTGCCCCGATGCCGGCTGGGTGCCCTGGGAGGAGTTCTCCGCGGCATCACGCCGCGGCCTCATTGAAGCAACGACCTGCACGCCGTCGAGGGCCTGCACGCCGTGTTCTCCGCGGCATCACGCCGCGGCCTCATTGAAGCACCGGGGCGATGTCGCTGCCGATCGAATAGGGGCCGTTCTCCGCGGCATCACGCCGCGGCCTCATTGAAGCCTGCGCATCGGGCAGCCGCACAGGGCGCACAGGCCCGTTCTCCGCGGCATCACGCCGCGGCCTCATTGAAGCACCAGCAGCAGGGACAGGCCGCCGATCACCACTGCGGTTCTCCGCGGCATCACGCCGCGGCCTCATTGAAGCGTGCCCGGCCTTGCTGCAACGACAGGCGTAGCAAGTGTTCTCCGCGGCATCACGCCGCGGCCTCATTGAAGCAGCACCGTCTTCTGCTCCGGGTCAGGGGAGCGGAACGTTCTCCGCGGCATCACGCCGCGGCCTCATTGAAGCGAGGTGTTGCCCCACGTCCAAGTGTGGTTGGTTCCGGTTCTCCGCGGCATCACGCCGCAGCCTCATTGAAGCATCTCCCAGGTGGCCGGTTGGCCCGTCCCCACGACGTTCTCCGCGGCATCATGCTGCGGCCTCATTGAAGCAATGGAAAGCCACATCGAGAGGATGGTCCTGCTGTTGCTTTTTCCGCGGCATCACGCCGCGGCCTCATTGCCCGTCCTCCAAGTCACAAGTTTGCGACAGCAGGCCAACCCTTCGCGCAGCCATTCAATGTGCGTATGGCCTTGCCGAAGGCGGCGAGCCCGCCGGGCCTTCAAGACCGGAGCCGTCGTCGACAGCAGGCACGGAACGGCAACCGGCGGGTTCTCCGAGACGATATCGACAGGGTCAAGCCCGCACAAGCATCTGGGCGCCGTTCGCATGGTCGATGGGTCGCTGCGTTCCATCTGCAGGCCAGGCGGTAGGATGGACTTGGCCGGTACCGCCGAGCTGCGTGGTCCGCGGCGAGGGCGTACCGTTGGGCGCGACTCGCTCGGGCTGCGCTTGCATCTGCCTTGGGTGCAGGACCGGAGGGCGGTCCTGCACCCCTATTTCGTGTTGCCGCTGCAGGATCGATGCGAGCTATTCGAACCCATCCTCGAACAGCGTGCCCATGCCGCGTGCCTGGAACACGGCGCTGCCCGGCGGTGTGTTGCCGGCAAGTTCGGCATTCCAGACGTGGTGGCCGTGGCGATTCGGGGCGAACACCACCTGCAGATCGCAGCCCTGGCCCGGTGCCAGGGCGAACGGCGGCGGGCCGCAGGTGCCGGGTAGGGCCTGGAAGCCGTCCGGCAGCGGCGAGGGCAGCAGGGCCAGCACCTGCCAGAGGGCGTTGCCGGCGTTGCTCAGACTGACCGTCTGCGGCGGCGAGCTGGCGTCGATGTCGACGGCGCCCATGTCCAGGGTCTGCGGCGCCACCACCGGGACCGGTGCAGCGATGCCCTGGGCGTTCAGGCGGACCAGCCAGGTGCCGTCGCCGTTGCCGCCGAACAGCGCAGCGCGCACCGGGGCAACGGGAAACTGCGCCAGGGCGAGGCCAGTGGGATCGACCGCCATGCCGTTGTTGCTGCCGGCCACGAAGGCGTGATCGTTGGGCGGATAGGGCGGGACGCTGTCGGTGCCGTCGGTATCGATGCTGGCGACGCGGAACTGGCCCTGGTAGTCGACGATCGCGCCCGCGAACACCACCTCGCCGGCGGCCAGCGTCACCGGCAACGCCAGCGGCACCGTACTGAAGGAATTGGTGCCCGAGTTGACCACCACGCCCTGCCCGGAGGCCAGCACCACGGCGTCGTCGGGGTCGCCATCCTGGTTGAAGTCGTACCAGAGATAGACCGTGACCGGTGTGCCGTTCGGTATGTTGTCGCTGGCCAGCGGGTCGGCGCCGTAGGCCAGACGCACCGCCGTGATGATCTCGTTGCCGGCGGTGATCACGAAGCGGTTGAGCCAGGCGATGGAATTGCTGCCTGTGGCCTGGATGCCGATGCCGTTTTCCTTGACGCCGTCGTCGAGCCGGTATTCGTCGATGGCGCCGGCGGCGGCCGGACCGAGTGCCGCGACCGCGAACAGGATGCGGAGCGGGTGGGCGGGATGGCGCCGCATGCGGGCCTCCGTGGCGGCGCGCGGCCGCGGCCTGGTGCCGGCCCGGGGCGGCCGACCCCTCGATCCGGGGATACTCCTGTGGCCCGGGCCCGTCAAGTGTCGACGCGGCAGCGCCCCGTTCGTGGGCGCGCCAATAGGCGTGTCGTCGGGCTCGGGGCACGACCGCCCGCTCTCGAAGAGCGATGACGGAACGGCTGTCCGGGCAACGGACCGCGCCTTGGCCCGGCGATCCGGAACCCCCTCGCTTGGCAGGGTCCGGGATGTCCCGCGCGCTCAGCCGCCGCGCATCGCCAGCAGCGCCACGGCAGTGGCCAGGGCCAGGCCCGCGACCAGCAGCAGCGGCCAGCCCCGGCGGCCGCTGCCCACAGGGGCGGCATCGGCGGGGTCGAGCGCCGGTTCGCCGTGCAGCAGCCCTACGAAGCTGTCCAGGGTGGCGGCGTCGAAGGCGAAGGGGTCGAAGCGGTCCTGACCGGCCTGCGCCAGCAGGGCGCGCACGTCAGCGGCCGAAGGCACGAACTTCATCGACCAGGAGGCGAAGCTGGCCTCCTCGATGGCCTGCGAGCGCACCACGGTGAAGCGCTGGTGGCGCGGGTCGCGGGCCAGGCGCTGGACCAGGGACTCGACCGCGGCGCGCGGGCCTTCCAGCACCTGCAGGAAGTGGCCGTCGGCGTAATGCAGGGCGCCGACGATGCCGCTGCGCGCGTTGTTGCGTCGCGACTGCGACAGGATCCGCGCGACCTCGGGATGGATGCCCTCGCCGCGGTCGGCGTCGAAGCTGGCCTGGCTGAGGTAGACGATGCGGACGAGGTCGGACATGGGCGCGCTTCGCAGGGGGCCGGCGATTCTCGCCGGCGCCGGTGTCTGCGGACCGTCCAGGATGCGTCGCGATCACGTGCAGGGCGCGCCGTCCGGCCTGGCCGGCGCGCCGCGCCGTTGCCCTCACGCCGCCCGCGGCAGCACGGCCGGCAGCTCGGCCAGGGCCTGGTCGAGCGCCTGCACGCGCTGCTGCGGCGACAGGTTGACGCCCTGGGCGCGCACCACCTCGATGTCGGTGATGCCCAGGAAGCCGAGCACGAAGCGCAGGTAGCTCTCCTGGAAATCGCTGGCGCCGCCGGGCGCGTGGACGCCGCCCTGGCTGATCGCCAGGATCGCCCGCTTGCCGCGCGCCAGGCCCTCGGCGCCCTTCTCGGTATAGCGGAAGGTGGTGCCGGCGACCGCGATGCGGTCGATCCAGGCTTTCAGGGTCGAGGGCACGCTGAAGTTGTACATGGGCGCGCCGATCACCAGCACGTCGGCAGCGAGGAAGTCGGCCAGCGCCGCCTGCGCGCGGGCGGTCTCGGCCGGGTCGGCCTGGGCCAGGCTGGCGGCGGTCAGATGCGGCAGCGGCTCGGCATCCAGGTCCCAGCGCAGCACCTCCAGGGCCGGGTCGGCGGTCCGGAAGCGCGCGACCACGGCGGCGGTGAGGGTGCGGGTGACGCTGTTCTCGCCCAGCGCGCTGGCGTCGATGTGCAGCAGTTTCATTGCGGGCTCCAATAGCTGGATAGGTGCCCTTCAATCTATGGGTGTAAACAATCCCCGATAAGGCGGGAAAAATGCGATCCTGCGTTCCATTGATGGGGTCAATCCGCGGCCCGCAGGAACCCAGCCATGCCGATCCCCGATCCCGCGCCCGACCTGGATGCCCTGTACTACTACGCCAAGGTGGTCGAGCACGGCGGCTTCGCGGCTGCGGGACGGGCCCTGGACATCCCGAAGTCCCGGCTGTCGCGCCATGTCGATGCCCTGGAGCGCCGTCTGGGCGTGCGCCTGCTGCAGCGCTCGACGCGGCGCTTCGTCGTGACCGACCTGGGCCGGGAGATGTACGGCCATGCCCAGGCGATGCTGGCCCAGGCCGAAGCCGCCTTCGAGGTCGTCGAGTCGGCCAGTGCCCAGCCGCGCGGCCTGTTGCGCGTCGCCTGCCCGGTGGCGGTGGCCTCGACGATGCTGGCGCCGGTGCTGCCGCGCTTTCTCGCCGCGCATCCCGATGTGCGGCTGGCGCTGGAGGTCGACAACCGGCGCGTCGACGTGCTCGCCGAGGGCTTTGATGTGGCGCTGCGCGTGCGCACGGTGCCGAGCGGCGAGGACGGCCTGGTGATGCGCCGCTTCGCCGACCTGCACGAAGTGCTGGTGGCAAGCCCGGGCTGGCTCGACCAGGCCGGCCGACCGGCCCATCCGCGCGCGTTGCAGGACCTGCCGACGCTGAGCTTCATCCCTGCGCCCGAGCGGCAGGTCTGGCACCTGCGACACGTGGCGGGCGAGGAGGCCGAGGTGGCGCTCCGGCCGCGCCTGCGCTGCCATCAGTTCGACGTGGTGCTGGCCGCGGCGCAGGACGGTCTGGGGGTCGCCCTGCTGCCGCGCAGCGTGGCCGCGGAGGGCTTCACCAGCGGTCGCCTGGAGCAGGTGCTGCCCGACTGGAGCCTGCCACAGGGCGTGTTCCACGCCGTGTTCCCGCACCGTCGCGGCCTGCTGCCGGCGGTGCGGGCGTTCATCGACTTCCTGGCCGAGACCATGCCGGTGGCGGCGCTGTCGCAACCGGACAGTCAGTGCCCAGAGACCTAGGCTGTCGCCTTCCGTTGCGCGCAATGCTCGGCAGAGCGCCTGCCATCCAGGAACGTGGGTCCACGCGATGCGTGGAAGGGGTGTCCTCGCCGCAGCGGGCTTTCTGGCGACCGGGTTCCCTCTCCCCCGGCCCCTCCCCCGCGCGCGGGGGAGGGGAGAAGTGAGGCGCCGTGGCAAGGGCCTTGCGATCGTGCGTCGGGACTCGGGACTCGGGACTCGGGACTCGGGACTCGGGAATCGGGAATCGGGAATCGGGAGGCGGGAGGCGGGAGGCGGGAAGCGGGAAGCCGGAAGCGGGAAGCGGGAAGCGGGAAGCGGGAAGCGGGGCGTGATCAGCTCCCCTCTCCCGCGGTGCGGGAGAGGGGTTGGGGGAGAGGGCGGCCCCGTCCAGGGCGCGTTCGATTCTCCGGCCGGGACATCCGGTCCGTTCCGCCGGTGTGCCAACGGGGCGCGAGCCTACATGCGCAGTGCTTCGATGGGATCCAGCCGCGAGGCCTTGCGGGCGGGGTAGTAGCCGAAGAACAGGCCGGTGGCCACGGAAAATCCGGTGGCCATCAGGATCACGTTGTGGTCGAGCGCCACCGGCAGGTCGGTGAAGCGGGCGGTGGCCAGGGCGCCGGCGACGCCGATCGCGATGCCGATCGCGCCGCCGCCCAGGGAGATGATCATCGCCTCGGCCAGGAACTGCCGGCGCACCGAGGACGGCCCGCCGCCGACCGCCATGCGCAGGCCGATCTCGCGGATCCGTTCGGTCACCGAGACCAGCATGATGTTCATGATGCCGATGCCGCCGACCAGCAGCGAGATCGAGGCCACCGCGCCCAGCAGCAGCGACATCAGCCGCGTGGTCTGGGTGCGGGTGGCGACCATCTGCGAGAGGTTGCGCACGCTGAAGTCGTCCTCGGCACCCGGCTGGATGCGGTGACGCTGGCGCAGCAGGGTGGTGATTTCCTCCTGCACGAATTCCAGGTCCTCGGCACGCGCGACGGTGACGGTGATCTGGTTGACGCGGTCGGTGGGCATCAGCACCGCCGGCCGACCGGCGGCGGAGGCCGCCGCGGAGGCCGCGGCAGCCGCCGGCCCGAGCAGGCGGCGGCGCGCGGTGTCCAGCGGCACCATCACGACATCGTCGGCGTCGCCGCCCCAGCCGGTCTGGCCCTTGGCCGCCAGCACGCCGACCACGATCATCGGCACCTGGGCAATGCGCACGGTGGCACCGACCGCCTCGCCCTCGCCGAACAGCTCGCGGCGCACCGTGGCGCCCAGCACCACCGATTTGCCGGCGCTTGCGAAGTCGCGTGCGGTAAAGCCCTCACCTTCGGCCAGCTGCCAGTCGTTGACCGTCTTGAAGTCCTCGCTGACGCCCTGCCAGCTGGTCGACCAGTTGCGCTCGGCGAACACCACCTGTCCGCCGCCGCGGACGCTCGCGGCGACGTACTGGATCTCGGGGATCTCGTCGCGGATCGCCTCCATGTCGCCGGTGGTCAGCGACGGCAGCGAACCGGCGGCCATGCGGGCCCCGCCGCCGCGACCTCCGCCCGAGAACACCTCCAGCCGGTTGGAACCCAGGCTGGCCATGATCCGGTCGAGTTCCGACTGCGTGCCCTGGCCGACCGAGACCATGACGATCACCGCGGCAATGCCGATGATCACGCCCAGGGCGGTGAGGATGCTGCGCAGCCAGTTGCCGCGCAGAGCGAACAGGGCCATGCCCAGGATGTCGGTGTGCTTCATGGCTGGACCTCGGCGCCGCCTTCGACCAGGCGGCCGTCGCGGATGGTCAGGGTGCGGTCGGCGTGGCCGGCGACCTCGGCTTCGTGGGTGATCAGCACCACCGTGTGGCCGGCGTCGCGCAGGCGTTCGAACAGCGCCAGGATTTCCTCGCCGGTGCGCGAGTCGAGCGCGCCGGTGGGTTCGTCGGCGAGCAGCACCGGCGGTGCGTTGATCAGGGCCCGGGCGATCGCGACGCGCTGCTGCTGGCCGCCGGACAGCTCGGTGGGCCGATGCCCGGCGCGATCGGCCAGGCCGACATCGGCGAGTGCCTGGCGGGCGATCGGCTCGCGCTGCGCGCGCGGCACGCCCGCGTAGACCAGGGGCAGCATGACGTTCTCCAGCGCGCTCATCCTGGGCAACAGGTGGAAGCCCTGGAACACGAAGCCGATCTTGGCCAGGCGCAGGCGCGCGCGCTGCTCGGCGTCGAGCGTCGCGACATCGACGCCGTCGCACAGGTAGCGGCCCTCGCTGGGCGTGTCCAGGCAGCCGATCAGGTTCATCAGGGTCGACTTGCCGGACCCCGACGGGCCCATGATGGCGACGAACTCGCCGCCGTCGATGCGGAAGCTGACATCGGCCAGTGCACGCACCTCACCGGGAGAGCCCGGGTTGTAGACCTTGCCCAGGTGTTCGACCTGGATCACCGGAACGGGCGCCTCGGGGCGCGGGCCACCGGCGTCCATCAGCCGCTCCGCTCGACGCCGACCAGCACGGCATCGCCCTCGGCGAGGCCATCGAGCACCTGGCTGTGGCTGGCGTCCGCCAGGCCGATCCGCACGTTCACCTCGACCGGCCGGCCATCGCGCAGAACATGGACGCTGGCGCGCCGGCTGGCCGCCAGCATCGCCAGCTCGGCATCCAGGCGCCGCTGTCGACCTTCGTCGAGCGTGGCGCGCAGGGGCTGCAGGGCGACGGCGGTCGCCTCGGCACTGCGCCTGCGACGCGCCTCCTCGGAGGCCGGCAGGTTACCGGCGCGTGCCTGCGCCATCATCTGCTGGCGCACCTGGGCCATCGCCTCGCCAAGCTGGGCGCGCTCGGACTCGTCCAGACCGACGCGGCCGGCCAGTTCGTCGACCTGGCGTTGCGCCTGTTCGCGGAAACGCGCGATCGCCGCGGCGTCGGGTGGCCCGGACGGCGCCGCCTCGGCGGCCGTTGCCGCGCCCGGTGGCCGGAAACGCAGCGCCGCGTTGGGCAGCCGCAGCACGCCCTCGCGCTCGCTGACCAGCACCTCGGCACTGGCGGTCATGCCCGGCAGCAGGGCCAGGTCGGCGTTGTCGACATCGACGATCACCGGGTAGGTGATCACCGTCGATGCCTCGGTGGCGGCCAGGCGGACCTGGCGCACCACGCCCTCGAAGTCGCGCCCGGGGAAGGCGTCGACCGTGAAGCGCACCGTCTGGCCGACCCGGATCTGGCCGACATCGGATTCGTCGACGGTCAGCTCGATCTGCATCTGCCGCAGGTCTTCGGCGATGGTGAACAGAACAGGGGTCTGGAAGCTGGCCGCCACGGTCTGGCCGGGTTCGACCTGGCGCGACAGCACCACGCCATCGACCGGCGCGCGCAGCACGGTGTAGTCGAGGTCGAGCCGCGCGCTCTCGACCGCGGCGCGCCGCTGCGCGACCTGCGACTGCGCGACCTGGATCGCCGCCTGTGCCGATGCGACCCGCGCCTGCGCCTGGTCGCGGGCCGCCACCGCGGTGTCGAAGTCCGCCTGGGAAATCAGTTGCCGGGCCAGGATGCTCTGCGCGCGCGCATGCGCCGCCTCGGCATTGCGCTGCGCGGCCACCGCCTCGCCGTGGTTGGCGCGCGCCGCATCCAGGTTGGCCAGGGCGCTGGCAAGGTCGGCCTCG
Organism: Lysobacterales bacterium; assembly: GCA_019634735.1. Lineage (NCBI taxonomy): Bacteria > Pseudomonadati > Pseudomonadota > Gammaproteobacteria > Lysobacterales > Lysobacterales bacterium. The sequence continues at coordinate 124,003 of JAHCAT010000011.1, forward strand.
ACCTGGGCCACGCGCGACCGGAAATTGGCCGGATCGATGCGGGCGATCACCTGGCCGGCCTGCACGGCGTCGTTGAAGTCGACCTCGACCGCCAGCACCTGGCCGGACACCTGGGAGCCGACCTCGACCGTCGACAAGGCACTGAGCTTGCCGGTGGCCGCGATCGACACCCGCACCGTGCCGGTGTCGACCTGGGCGGTGCGCCAGCGCACCGCCTCGTCGCCGCGCAGTGCCTGCCAACCGAACCAGGCGGCCAGCAGGACGGCGACCGCGATCGCGGCATGGACCGGCCGCAGGCGGCGCCGCTGCGGTTCGGGCAGGGCGACCCGGCGCGACGGCGGACGGATGCCGGTGGCGGGCGTTGTCGGGGTGCTGGTCATGGACGGGTCGGGCTCGCTGTCGGCGGGTCGGCAACGACCGTGGACCACGATCGCCTTGCCGGGGTTCCATTGTGCCGGCCGATCGTGGAGGAAAAGGGAAGCCGCCTGCGCGCGGGCCATCGGGTAGCATGCCCGGCCATGACCGCGCTGCCGGCGACGACCCCCAAGAAGCTGGGCCTGGTGATCGACCTCGACACCTGCGTCGGCTGCCATGCCTGCGCGGTGGCCTGCAAGCAGTGGAACGACATCGGCGAATGGGGCCCGCTGCCCGACGTCGACGGTTCCGGTCCGCGCCCCGAGGGCGCCTGGCTGAACCGCGTGCACAGCTACGACGTCACCACGCCGGACGGCACCGGCATGACCCTGCACTTCCCGCGCTCGTGCCTGCACTGCGAGGACGCCGCCTGCGTGACGGTGTGCCCGACCGGCGCCAGCCACAAGCGCGCCGACGACGGCATCGTGCTGGTCGATCCGGACACCTGCATCGGCTGCAAGCTGTGCGCCTGGGCCTGTCCCTACGGCGCGCGCGAGCTGGACCCGGTCCAGAAGACCATGAAGAAGTGCACCCTGTGCGCGGACCGCATCGACAATGCCGCGCTGGCGCCGGAAGACCGCCAGCCGGCGTGCGTGCAGGCCTGTCCGACCCGCGCGCGCCATTTCGGCGACCTCGCCGACCCCGATTCGGCGGTTTCGCGCCTGGTCGCCGAGCGCGATGGCCAGCCGCTGCTGCCCGAGCTGGGCTATCGCCCGGTCAACCGCTACCTGCCGCCCAGGCCGCGCCGGAACAAGGCCGGCGACACCGGCGCGCCGGCGCGACTGGACGAGGGCCACGGCTTCGATGCCGGGCAGGCCTCGCCGCTGCTGCGCTGGCTCGACCGCGTGCTGAGCCGCTGACGTGCACCCGGCCGCGTCGGTCATCGCCTTCACCACCCTGAGCGGCGCCGGCTACGGGCTGCTGGTGTGGCTGGGTCTGCTGGTGGCATTCGGCCAGGCGGGACGCTCGCCCGCGCTGGTGCTGACCGCGCTGTTGCTGGGCGGCATGCTGGTCGGTGCCGGACTGCTTGCCTCGCTGGCCCACCTGGGGCGCCCCGAACGCGCCTGGCGGGCGTTCAGCCAATGGCGCACCTCCTGGCTGTCGCGCGAGGGCGTGGCGGCGGTGGCCAGCTTCGTGCCGATCGCCGGGCTGGGCTGGGCGGTGCTGTCCGGGGCCGCGCCGGCCTGGCGCGATGGCTTCGCGCTGGCCCTGGTGCCGGCTGCCCTTGTCACCCTGGTCTGCACCGCGCGCATCTACGACACCCTGCGACCGATCCCGGCCTGGCACAACCGCTGGGTGCTGCCCGGCTTCCTGGCGCTGGCCGCGGCCAGCGGCGGCGCCCTGCTGTGGGCCCTGGGCGTGCTGGCCTTCGCGCTGCCGCCGCACCGCGGCGACGGGTTCGTCCTGCTGGTGCTGCTGGCGCTGGCCGCGGCGGTGAAGTGGGCCTACTGGCGCCACATCGACCGCCATCCCGGCGGCGTCGCGGCCGCCGCCGCGCTGGCCTTGCCGGCCGGCAGCGCCGTACGCAGCTTCGAGGCGCCGCACACCGAAGCGAACTTCCTGATGCGCGAGATGGGTTTCGCGCTGGCCCGCAAGCACGGTGCCCGGCTGCGCCGCGTGTGCCTGGCGCTGCTGGTGGGCCTGCCGGCCCTCGCCCTGGTCGCGAGCTGGCTGTGGCCTGGTGCGCGGCCCGCGGTCGCGGCGCTGGTGGCGGGCAGCGTGCTGGTCGCCACGGCGCTCGAGCGCTGGCTTTTCTTCGCCCAGGCCCGGCACCTGGTGACCACCTGGTATTCGCCGGAACGCCCCTGGGTTTAGCGCCGCTTCAGTCGCCACCCCGACACTGGCGGCCTTCATCGTCCGAACGAGGTCGTCATGCGTCTGCTCGCCCCCTGCATCGCCCTGGCCCTGGCCAGCCCCGCCGTCCTGGCGCAGACCGCCGCCGATCCGGCGCCGCGCTGGACTGGCACCGGCGAGCTGGGTTTCGTGTCGTCCAGCGGCAACAGCCGTTCGGAAAGCGTCAACGCCAAGCTGGGCCTCAAGTTCGAGGATGAGTCCTGGAAGTATTCGTTCGGTGCCGCCGCCTTCCGCCAGAAGGGCGAGGTGGTGGTGCTGGCCGATCCGGACGACCCGGACAGCGCAACGCGGCGGCTGCAGCTCAACGCCAACCGCTACCAGCTCGATGGATCGGCCGCCCGCAAGCTGGGCGAGCGCAACTCGCTGTACACCTCGCTGCGCTACGAGAACGACGACTTCGCGCCATACGATTACCAGGCGACGATGTCGGTGGGCTGGGGCCACCAGGCGATCCGCACCGAGGCCACCAAGCTGGCCTTCGAAGTCGGCCCCGGTTACCGGCGCAGCAAGGACGCGGTCACCGGCGAAGTCGAGAACGACATCATCGGCCGCGGCCGCATGGAGTTCGAGACCGCGCTGACCTCCAACACCTCGCTGGTCGACACGCTGCTGGTCGAGGCCGGCGGCGACAACACCTTCGTGCAGAACGATTTCGGGGTGAAGGTGGCGATGAACAGCCGCTTCGCCATCAAGGCCGGCCTGCAGGTGCGTCACAACACCGACGTGCCGCCGGAGCGCCGGCGCACCGACCGCTTGACCACGGTCAACCTGGTCTACGACTTCCGCTGAGTCCGGCGGGCCCGCGCCGCGATGGCGCGGGCCCCGGTCCGCGAGCCGGGCTTTGCCGCGCAGCCCGGATCGGGGCACGGTCGGCAAGCACCGGCGCGGCCGGGCGGGTGGCTGCGGCAGTCGCCACTAGAATGGCGCCATGACCGTCGACCGAACCGAACTGCGCATCGCCACGCGCAAGAGCGCCCTGGCGCTGTGGCAGGCCGAACACGTCGCCGCCCGCCTGCGCGCGGCGCACCCCGGCCTGGCGGTGGTCCTGGTGCCGATGAGCACCCGCGGCGACGAGCTGCTCGACCGCCCCCTGGCGCAGGTCGGCGGCAAGGGCCTGTTCCTCAAGGAGCTCGAGCACGCCCTGCTCGAGGACCGCGCCGACCTCGCCGTGCACTCGCTCAAGGACGTGCCGGCCCGCCTGGAGCCGGGCTTCGCCCTCGGCGCCATCCTGGCCCGCGCCGATGCCGCCGACGCCCTGGTCAGCAACCGTCACGACAGCCTGGACGCGTTGCCGCACGGCGCCCGGGTCGGCAGTTCCTCGCTGCGCCGCCAGGCCCTGCTGCGCGCACGCCGTCCGGACCTGGTGCTGCTCGACCTGCGCGGCAACGTCAACACGCGCCTGGCCCGCCTGGATGCCAGCGAATACGAGGCCATCGTCCTGGCCTGCGCCGGCCTGCAACGACTCGGCCTGGGCGACCGCATCCGCGAGCGACTCACGTCCCCCGACTGGCTGCCCGGCGTCGGCCAGGGCGCGATCGCCATCGAGCTGCGCGAGGGCGATGACGCCACAGCGGCCCTGCTGGCACCCCTGCACGATGCCGACACCGCCGTCTGCTGCGGCGCCGAACGCGCGCTCAACCGCATCCTGGCCGGCGATTGCACGGTGCCGATCGGCGCCTTCGCGCAGCTCGCCGGCGACCGCCTCGTCCTGCACGGCATGGTCGGAGACGCTGCCGGGGGCCGGGTCCTGCGCGGCCACGCCGAAGGCACCGCCGACGCCGGCGACTCGATCGCCGCCGAAGTCGCCGAGCAACTCCTGGCCCAGGGCGCCGGGCGCCTGCTCGGCCACTGAACGCAGCGCCGGGGACCAGCGCCCGATTCCCAAGGCTTGCTTCCTGCTGCGCCCCGCGCTTCGCTTCCTTCGGTCCCCGGTCCCCGGTCCCCGGTCCCCCAATCCCGAGTCCCGAGTCCCGAGTCCCGAGTCCCGGCTCCTCTCAGCCCCCTCGCCCTTGCAGCCAGGCGCGCACCGCCGGCAGGTTGCGGCGGCTGATTTCCAGGTCCTGGGCCAGGCCGTCGACGCGGGCGCGTTCGCTGCCGTCGGGCTGACGGACCAGCCCGGCAAGCCGACCGGTGGCGACCAGGCAGTTGCGGTGGATGCGCAGGAAGCGGTCGCCGAACTCGCGCTCGATGGCGGCCAGCGATTCCTCGACCAGGTGCTCGCCGTCGGCGGTGACCAGGCACACGTACTTGTCCTCGGCGCGTAGCGCGAGCACCGACTCCACGGGCACGCGCAGCATGGTGCCGGCGCGGCGCACCGCGAAGTGCCGGCGCGCCGCCTGGGGCGGCGGACGGCGGCGTCCGGCCCGCTGCAGCGCCTGCTGCAGGCGTTCGCGACGGACCGGCTTGAGCAGGTAGTCGACGGCACCGGTCTCGAAGGCGTCCAGGGCGCGGTCGTCGCAGGCGGTCAGGAAGATCACGTCGGGCGCGCTGGCCAGCGCCGCCAGGCGTTGCGCGGTCGCCATGCCGTCCATGCCGGGCATGCGGATGTCGAGCAGGACCAGGTCGATACCGCCGGCCGTGCAGCGTTGCACGGCCGACTCGCCGTCCTCGGCCTCGCCGGCAAGTTCGGCGCCGGGGCAGTCGGCCAGCAGGCCGCGCAGGCGCTGGCGGGCGGCCGGCTCGTCGTCGACCACCAGGACCCGCAGCGGGGCTTCGCCGGCGCTCATGGCCGACGCCCGGGCACCGGCAACCACAGGGTCACCGTGTAGTGGCCGTCGCTGCCGTCCAGCGACAGCCGCGCGCCGGCGCCCAGGGCATGGCGCAGGCGATGCCGGATGTTGTCCTGGGTGCGGCCGGGGCGGTTGGCGGCAACCGGCGCGGCCAGCGGGTTGCGGACGCGAACCGTCACGCCGGCGCCCTCGCGCCTCGCCTGCACGGATACGGTGCCGCCGGCCGGCAGCCGGGCCACGCCATGCAGCACCGCGTTCTCGACCAGCGGCTGCAGGGTCAGCGTGGGCAGTCCCATGTCCAGCGGCAGGTCGTCGGCGACCTGCCAGTCGACACGCAGCCGTTCGCCCAGGCGAAGCTGTTCGATGGCGAGGTAGCGACGCGCCAGGTCCAGCTCCTCGCGCAGCCGGGTACGGCCGCCTTCGCGGGCCAGGGCAGCGCGCAGAAGGTCGGCAAGGTCGAGCAGGGCCTCCTCGGCCTGGGCCGGCGCGGACTGGATCAGGCCGCTGACCGTGTTCAGCGTGTTGAACAGAAAATGCGGCTGGATGCGCGCCTGCAGCGCGTCGAAGCGCGCCCGCGCCTGTGCCTGCACGGCCTGGCGCCAGCGCTCCTGCAACAGCACGTAGCGCAGGGTGAGGGCGCCGAAGATGGCCGCCAGCATCCCGGTGGAGCCGACGAAGCGGCCGGTCCCCGCCGGCCCGGTGATGCCCAGGTCCAGGCCATGGTCCAGCCAGCGAACCGCCAGGGCACCGGCCAGCGCCAGCAGCACCACCATCGCCAGCGCCAGCGGTGCGCCGCTGGAGGCAGGCAGGCGGTTCAGGCGCGGCCCGAGCAGGCACAGGGCGGTGCAGGCGAGCAGGGTCAGCCACAGCGCGAACAGGCTGGCCAGGCCGAACCCGCCGATATCGAAGGCCGCTGGCGAGGGCATCAGCCACGCCGCCAGCACCACGCACTCGGCGACCAGGAAGGCCGCGAACAGCATGGGCGCACGACAGAAGTCGGGCAGCCAGGGTTCGCCGTTGCGGATCGCCATGCCGGCAGTGTAAGTCGGCGGGGCACGCCCCGGACATACGCCCGGTGGGCAGGATCGAGTACCTGCGGCGGGCGCGCCGTTGGGTTGACGCCGACGTGAGGGATATTGCCTTTCAGGCGATCTCCGCCAGGCGCGCGCCCAGCCAGCGGCGCAGGTCCAGGATCTGCTCCATGCACACGCTGTGCTGCATGGGGTAGGTGTGCCAATGCACCGGCTGGCCCCAGCCGGTCAGGGTCGCGCGAGCATGCTCGCCCAAGGCCAGGGGAACCACCGGATCCTGGTCGCCGTGCATCAGCAGCACCGGCGTACCCGTGTTGGCAGGTGCACGGGCATCGGCCAGCACCCGCGCCATCGGCAGGTAGCAGGACAGGCCGATGATGCCGGCCAGCGGCGCGCCATGGCGCAGGCCGGCCTGCAGGGCGACCACGCCGCCCTGCGAGAAACCGGCCAGGAACAGACGGCCGGGCGCGATGCCCTGGTGCACCTGGTCGGCGAGCAGGGCCTCGACCTGGGCGACCGATGCGGTGAGGCCGGCCTCGTCGGCGCGCTGGTCCAGGCTCATCGCCTTGATGTCGTACCAGGCGCGCATCGGCATGCCCATGTTGATGGTGACCGGCCGCACCGGGGCGTGGGGAAACACGAAACGCAGGGCGGGCCAGGCCGGATCGACCAGTTCCGGGATGATCGGCTCGAAATCGTGGCCGTCGGCGCCCAGGCCATGCAGCCAGACGATCGCCGCGCTGGGCGAGGGTCCGATCTCGCGGACGACGCAGGGCAGAAGCTCGGGCTGGCTCATGGCGGGGCACGATGGATTGCGGGGCGCGGCAGTGTAGCGCCCCGCATCCGCTCATCCGGGCTGCCGGCCGCCGGCCGCGGCCGGGATGCCCGATGGATCGCAGGCTCAGCGTCGCCGCTTCACCAGCCCCGGGGCGATGTCCTCGTGCGCCGACATCGCGGTGTCGCAGGCCAGCCAGGCGCGCTCGCCGGCATAACTGCGGACCCAGGCTTCCGCGGCAGCCTGGTCCTGGTAGCTCTCGTGGGCGCTGAGCGCGGCGCGGTCCAGCCCGGTCGAGGCGATCAGGCGGGCCTCGATCTCGGCGTCCACCTTCAGCATCGGGCAGTGCTCGCGCACGGCATCAGCCGTGGCGAGCGCAGAGGCCACGGCCCAGATCCGTTCCTCGCGGGCGTCGTCGTCCTCGGCCTGGGCCGCGCAGACCAGTGCCGCCGACAGGGCGAGTGCGGCCAGGGCAGGGGTGCGCAGGTGCGGGCGGCGGCGGGGCAGGGCGGCTGGAGGAGGAACGGTCATCGTCGATCCGGGGTGGGCGGGGATATGGCCGCGAAGCATGCAACAGGTGGCTGCGCCCGCGCACGCAGTCCGGCAACCGGATCGTCGCGTGCCGTCTCGACACAGCCGTGAGCGGGTGGGAAACACTGCTGGCGTGGCGTGCGGCCGCGCTCCCAGCTCCGCCGATTGCCACGGACCGCTCACAACCATGGGGTAAGATGCCCGGCCCGACGCCGATGCGCCGCCGGCGCCGTGGGCGCCCGTGCGGCCGGTGACAGGCCGCGGCGCCCGCGCTGCGCCCGGACCCGAGCCGGACGGCGGCGGGTCCGACCGGCCCATGGAAGGGTCGTCCGGACACTTCTTGAGTTAGTTCCTGCCCAAGGATGCCGATGCTGCTCGCCCTGCTGGCCACCCCGTTCCTTGCCGCCCTCCTGGTCGCCTTCGGCCACCGGTTGTCGCGCCGGGCCACCGGCTGGCTGGCCGCGCTCGGCCCGATCGCCGGTCTGGCCCTGCTGCTGCCGCACACGCCGGCGGTGATGTCCGGCCAGGTGCCGCAGGCGGCCCTGGCCTGGCTGCCGCAGGCCGGCCTGTCGCTGTCGGTGCGCCTGGACGGGCTGGCCTGGATGTTCGCCCTGCTGGTGCTGGCGATCGGCGGCCTGATCGTCATGTACGCGCGGTACTACCTGAGCAGCAAGGACAGCGCGCCGCGCTTCTTCGCCTACCTGCTGCTGTTCATGGGCGCCATGCTCGGCCTGGTGGTGGCCGGCAACCTGCTGATGCTGGTCGTGTTCTGGGAACTCACCAGCATCAGCTCGTTCCTGCTGATCGGCTACTGGAGCCACCGCGAGGACGCCCGCGAGGGCGCCAAGATGGCGCTGACCCTGACCGGCGCCGGCGGCCTGGCCCTGCTCGGCGGCGTGCTGCTGATCGGCCGCATCGTCGGCAGCTACGAGCTGGACGTGGTGCTTGCCTCCGGCGACCTGATCCGCGGCCACGAACTCTATCCGTGGGTGCTTGGCCTGGTGCTGCTTGGCATCTTCACCAAGAGCGCGCAGTTCCCGTTCCACTTCTGGCTGCCGCATGCGATGGCGGCGCCGACGCCGGTGTCGGCCTACCTGCACTCGGCGACCATGGTCAAGGCCGGCGTGTTCCTGCTGGCGCGCCTGCACCCGGCGCTGGCCGGCACCGACCTGTTCTTCTACGTGGTCAGCGGCATCGGCGCCGCCACCTTGCTGGTCGGTGCCTGGTTCGCGATCTTCCAGCACGACCTCAAGGGCCTGCTGGCCTACTCGACGATCTCGCACCTGGGCCTGATCACCCTGCTGTTCGGCCTGTCGACGCCGCTGGCGGTGGTCGCCGGCCTGTTCCACATCCTCAACCACGCGACCTTCAAGGCCTCGCTGTTCATGGCCGCCGGCATCATCGACCACGAGACCGGCACCCGCGACATGCGCAGGCTGGGCAACCTGCGACGATTGATGCCGTTCACCAGCGCGCTGGCGATCGTCGCGACCCTGGCGATGGCCGGCATCCCGCTGCTCAACGGCTTCCTCAGCAAGGAGATGTTCTTCGCCGAGGCGCTCGGCATCGAGGGCCACGCCGGCATGCGCCTGGCGATGACCGTCGCCGCCTTCCTGGCCGGCGTGTTCGGGGTCGCCTACAGCCTGCGCTTCGTGCACGACACCTTCTTCGGCACCGGGCCGCGCCGTGTCGACCGCGAGGTGCACGAGCCGCCGCGCTGGATGAAGATCCCGGTCGAGGTGCTGGTGGTGCTGTGCCTGGCGGTCGGCATCGCGCCGGCGCTGACCATCGCGCCGGTACTGGAGACCGCTGCGCGCGGCGTGCTCGGCCCGGAGCTGCCCTACTACTCGCTGGCGATCTGGCACGGCATCAACTGGCCGTTGCTGATGAGCCTGGGCGGCGTGCTCGGCGGCATCGCCCTGTACTTCGGCCTGCGCCGGCTGTTCGACCTGCACGCGATCGTGCGCCGCTCGCTCGGCCGGCACCTGTTCCATGTCAACGTCGAGGCCCTGTTCGCGCTGGCCCGGCGCTTCACCGAGGCGATCGCCAACGGCCGCCTGCAGCGCTACCTGCTGTTCACCGTGCTCGCCACCCTGGTGCTGGCCGCGGCGCCCTTCCTCGGCGAGACGGCGGCGCGCGCACCGGCGCAGGCGCAGCCGCTGCCGCCGCTGGGCTGGGTCGCCTGGGCGGTGCTGGTGGCCGCGACGATCGGCACCGTGGTCCTGCACAGGCAGCGCCTGCTGGCGCTGGTGGTGATCGGCGCGGTCGGCCTGGCGGTCAGCCTGATCTTCGTGTTCTTGTCGGCGCCCGACCTGGCGCTGACCCAGCTGCTGGTCGAGATGGTGACCATCTCGCTGATGCTGCTGGCCCTCAACTACCTGCCGCCGACCTCGGCGACCGGCCCCTCGCGCCTGCGCCGCTGGCGCGACGGCGCCATCGCGCTGGCCGCCGGCAGCGGCGTCGCGGCGCTCGCCTATGCGGTGATCACCCGGCCCAGCAACACCATCGCCGGCGAGCTGCTGGCGCGCTCCTTGCCGGAGGCCTACGGCACCAACGTCGTCAATGTCGTGCTGGTCGACTTCCGCGGCCTCGACACCCTGGGCGAGATCGCCGTGTTCGGCATCGCCGGCCTGGTCGTGCACGCCCTGCTGCGGCGCGCCCGGCTGGCGCCCGAGCGGGTGGTGCCCGGCCCGCGCGACCGCCTGCCGATGCCGGCCAACCTGACCCAGCTGCTGTTCCCGCTGGCGCTGGCGGTCTCGGCCTACCTGTTCCTGCGCGGCCACAACCAGCCCGGCGGCGGCTTCATCGCCGGCCTGGTGCTGGCGATCCCGCTGCTGCTGCAGTACGTCATCCAGGGCGCCCGCCACGTCGAGGTCCGGCTGGGCCTGGACTACGCGCGCTGCATCGGCATCGGCCTGCTGGCCTCGGCCGCCACCGGCATCGTGCCGATGCTGTTCGGCCATCCCTTCCTCACCAGCGGCCATTACGACCTGCAGTTGCCGATGGTCGGCACCGTGCCGCTGGCCAGCGCGATCGGCTTCGACATCGGCGTCTACCTGGTGGTGTTCGGCGGCGCCATGCTGATCCTCTCCATGCTGGGCACGGTCAAGCCGCCCATCGCCCACATCGCCGGCAAGGAGGCCCGCTGATGGAACTCGCCCTCGCCAGCGCCATCGGCGTGCTCACGGCCGCCGGCACCTACCTGCTGCTGCGGGCGCGCAGCTTCGACGTGATCCTCGGGCTCACCCTGCTGTCCTACGCCACCAACCTGCTGATCTTCAGCGCCGGTCGGCTGGTGGTGGGCAAGCCGCCGGTGCTGCAGCCGGGCCTCGACCCGACGCTGGCCAACCATGCCGACCCGCTGCCGCAGGCGCTGGTGCTGACCGCCATCGTCATCGCCTTCGCGATGACGGCGGTGACCATCGTGGTCGCGGTCCGGGCACGCGCCGACAACCGCGACGACCATGTCGACGCGCCGGCGCCGGAGGACAGCCCGTGAGCCACCTGCCGGTCCTCGCCGTGCTGGTGCCGCTGGTCACCGGCGCCCTGGTCCTGCTGGCCGGCCGTCGCGGCCTGGCCCTGCAGCGGCTGCTGTCCTGGCTCGGCCTGGCCGCCCTGCTGCTGGTCGGCGGGCTGCTGGTGCTCGCCGCCGACCAGGGGCCGGTGCTGGTCTACCTGCTGGGCGACTGGCCGGCCCGCCTGGGCATCGCACTGATGGCCGACCGCCTGGGTGCGCTGATGGTGATGACCACCGCCCTGCTGGCGGTGCCCTGTCTGCTCTACGCAGGATCGGGCTGGGACCGCCGCGCCCTGCATTTCCATGCCCTGTTCCAGCTCCAGCTCGCCGGCCTCAACGGCGCCTTCCTGACCGGCGACCTGTTCAACCTGTTCGTGTTCTTCGAGGTGCTGCTGATCGCCAGCTATGGCCTGCTGCTCAGCGGCGGCCGCGGTCCGCGCATGCGCGCCGGCCTGCACTACGTGGTGTTCAACATCACCGCCTCGACGCTGTTCCTGATCGCCCTGGGCCTGCTGTACGGCCTGCTGGGCACGCTCAACATGGCCGAGATGGCCCTGCGCGTGGCCAGCGCCGAGCCCGGCGACCTGCCGCTGATCCGCGCTGCGTCCGGCATCCTCCTGGTGGTGTTCTGCGCCAAGGCCGCCCTGTTGCCGCTGTACCTGTGGCTGCCGGAGACCTACGCGCGGGCGCCGGCGGCGGTGGCGGCGATGTTCACCATCATGACCAAGGTCGGCATCTACGCGGTGCTGCGCGTCTACGCCCTGGTGTTCGGCGAAGGTGCCGGGCCGCTGGCCGGCTGGGCCTGGGACTGGCTGCTGTGGACCGGTGCCGCCAGTTTGGCGCTGGCCACCCTGGGGGCGCTCGCCGCGGCCAGCCTGCGCGCCATGGCCGCCTACCTGGTGGTCGCCTCGGCGGCGACCTTGTTCATCGCCTTCGCGCTCGCTCAGCCGGCGACGGTGGCGGCGGGCCTCTACTACCTGCCGCACAGCACCTTCGCCACCGCCGCGCTGTTCCTGCTGATCGACCTGATCCGGCGTCGCCGCGGCCTGGCCCAGGATCGCCTGCATCGGCCCGCGCCGCTTTCCCAGCGGGCCCTGCTCGGCGCCCTGTTCATGGTTGCCGCGGTGCTGGTCTCCGGGTTGCCTCCGCTGTCCGGCTTCATCGGCAAGTTCCTGCTGATGGCGGCGGTGCCCGAGGGCGCCGCGACCGGCTGGCTGTGGGGCTTGCTGCTGGTCACCGGCCTGATGGTGATCGTCGCCCTGGCGCGCGCAGGCAGCCAGGTGTTCTGGCGCGCCGAGCCCGACGCCGGCCCGGCGATCGCCGCACCGCCGCACCGTCTCCAGCAGGTCGCCATCGGCGTGCTGCTGGCCTACGGCGTGGCGATGACGGTCGCCGCCGATCCCCTGATGCGCTACGCCCGGGCCGCCGCCGAGCAGGTGCTGGACCCGGCCGCCTACATCGATCAGGTGCGCGCCACCGCGCCCGGACTGAGGGCCCCGTCGCCATGAAGCGTCTGCTGCCATCCCTGCCGTTGAGCATCGCGGTATTCGTGCTGTGGCTGCTGCTGGTCGCCGACTTCAGCGTCGGCCAGATGCTGCTGGCGCTGATCCTGGCGGTCGCGCTGCCGCTGGTGGCCAGCCTGCTGGGGCCGGAGCCGGCGCGCTTCGGGCGCGCCTGGGTCGCGCTGCGCCTGCTGCCGGTGGTGCTGTGGGACATGGTGCTGTCCAACATCGAGGTGGCGCGCCGCATCCTCGGCCCGGAGAAGGCGCTGAAGCCGTCCTTCCTGTGGCTGCCGCTGGATATCACCAGCATCCACGGCATCACCGCGCTGGCCAGCATCATCACCTTGACCCCGGGCACCCTGTCGGCCGAACTGACCGAGGATCGCCGGCACCTGCTGGTGCACTGCTTCAACCTGGACGATCCCGAGCGCCAGGTGGCGACCATCAAGGCCCGCTACGAGGCGCCGCTGAAGGAGATCTTCCCGTGATCGAATCCGTCGTCGTCGCCGCCCTGGGCGTGGTCGGCTTCGCCATGCTGCTGTGCCTGTGGCGCCTGCTGCGCGGGCCGACCGTGGCCGACCGCATCCTCGCCCTGGATACCCTGTACATCAACACCATCGCGATGCTCATGCTGTTCGGCATGTACCTGCGCTCGGCGATCTTCTTCGAGGTCGCGCTGATCATCGCCATGCTCGGCTTCGTCGGCACCGTGGTGCTGTGCAAGTACCTCATCCGCGGGGACATCGTCGAATGAGCGCGATCGCTGCCTGGGTGGTGGTGGCGCTGGTCGTGGTCGGCGCCTTCTTCGTGTTCGTAGGGTCGTTCGGCCTGGCGAAGCTTTCGGAGTTCCTGAAGCGCCTGCACGGCCCGACCAAGTCCAGCACCCTGGGCGTCGGCTGCATCCTGGTCGCCTCGATCGTGCACCATGCACTTCTCGACCAGGGACTGGGCCTGCGCGAGCTGCTGATCACCGTGTTCCTGTTCATCACCGCGCCGATCAGCGCCCACCTGATGGCCAAGGCGGCGATGGCCGCCGACCCCGCGCTGCGCCCGAAGCCGCCGGCCGGCCGCGGCGGCGCCACCGAGCCGGCGCCGAAGCGCGACGGCGAGGGCTGAGCTTCCGGCGGCCCCAGCAGGCTGTTGAAAAACAGCCTGCTGGCGGCGGCCATGGATGGCCGCTCGGCGAAGCAAGTGCGTAAGCAGTTGATTCGACGGGAGCCCGTCCGGACCTGCGCCGGACGGGCGACTTGAAAAACGACCAGGAAGGTCGTTTTTCAACAAGCTGCTAGGCGCCGCCGGGCCGGTTGCCGGGCAGCGGCAGCGGAATCACCTTCTCGCCGGTGGCGGCGTCGCGGATCCGGCAGGTGCCGCGCCGCTCGACCTCCTCGACCCGCACCACCGCATGCATCGGCAGGTGCAGACGCCGGGTGCCGCCGAACTCCTCGCGCAGCCGCTCCTCGGTGGGATCGACCACCAGGCCCTCGCCGGCCGGCGCGAACTCCAGCCCGGCGACCTCGACGAACCCCCACAGGCCGCTGCTGGCCACCTCGCGGGCGTACAGCTCGATGCTCTTGCCCTGGGAAAGAAAAGTAATCTTGTACAGCACGGGTCGGGAGGTCATGGGCGGATGATAGGGCGATTGCGGCATTGCGACCGTGGTGGCGATCGGTTCCCCGGTCTACCTCGACTGGCCATGCTGGCTTGTGCCGGGTGGTTGGCCGGATGCGCGACGACACCCCTCCAGCCATCGGGTTCACCGCAACATGCGGTGGAGGCGGCCTACGACGCCCTGTCGGAAGAACGCTTCGGCCGGTTCACCGACGTGAAGCATCTGAAGCGCTACAGCCAGCGGGCGCTGGCGCTGGACGCCGCACTGAGTGTCCGTCAGCGCGCCAGGTACTGCGCCGAGGGACGCCAGTGGGCCTGCGCGGCGCCCCGTCCCGCCAGTACCCAGCAGATTCAGGCAAACCAGCCGCCCTCCGCCGGCCAGGTTCCGGTCGCGAGCACGGTTGCCGCTGATCCTGCCGGCACCGTTCCGCAGCCCAAGGGCGACGTGCGAACGCTGGATCGCGTGGAAACGGTGGGGTCCACCATCAAGGCGCACGATCTAATCACCAACAACCAGGAGTCCGGGGTCGATGAGGGCGACATCGTCAAGAAGTCGGGCCGGTTCGTCTTCGTGCTTCGGCGGGGCTGGTTGCACGTGGTCGACACGGGCAGCCCGGCAGCGCCGGATCTCGCGCTGGTGCAGAGCCTCCAGGTTGCCACCGATGCGACCGGGGAAACAGTCTGGTACGACGAGATCCTTGCGCAGGGGGACCGCCTGCTGCTGCTCGGTTACAACTACCAGACGGAGACGGTCGAACTGATCGCTTACGCGATCGGCGAACATGGCGAGCTGGAACGCCTCGCCCGCTACTGGATCCGCGTCCAGGACTACTTTTCGGCCAGCAACTACGGCGCCCGCATCGAGCGCGACAACCTCCTGCTCATCCTCGCGATGCCGCTGGACACCGCCGACGAACGCGCATGGCCCGCCTGGTCACGGCGGGACGCGGGATCCGGCGCCTGGCAGCCCCTGGTCGAGGTCGACGACATCCACCTGCCGGCGGTGGTGCCATTGCGACCCGTCATCCACCTGGTGGTCCAGTGTCCGCTCCAGCAGTTTGACGGGGAAGCCCTGGGCTGCCGGGCGCGCGGTGTGGTGGGGGAAGACGACGCGACCTCCTACGTTTCGCCCGGCGCGGTCTATCTCGCGGTCGAGCATCTGGGACGGGACACGATCGCCGATCCGCGCTTCGACGGCGGCTGGCCCGATCCCGCGCGTTGGCGGCCCTCCACCGTGATCTACAGGTTTCCGCTGGCGTCGGGTGCGGCGCCGGCCCATGCGCTTTTCGAAGGCGTGCCAGGCACGCAGTTCACCTTCTCCGAGCGAGCGGGACGCCTGCACGTGGCGATGACCGACCCGGCCGGCGATCCCGACAAGAAGCGGGTGCTCCTGCTGCAGTCCCTGGAGGTCACGGCATTCGACGGCGCGCCGGAAGCCGCGGTCGGTGCGCGTCTGGATGTCCGACGCGAGCTGGATCGTGCCCAGTTGGTCTACCGGTTCACAGACTTGGGGCTCCTGATCGGTGCCAGCAGCCGGGCGCTCGCTGAAGAAGAACCTGGGAAATGGTTGGCTGCGCAAGGACGGTTCTCGCCCTCCCGCATCCGGCGCATCCCGCCCCTGCTCCTGCAGCCTCTGGACGGCGGCGCGGCCATGGAGATCCCGCTCGGGCACGCCGGGGACCAGATCGAACCGATGGCGACCGCTGCGATCGTGTCCGGCGTCGACCTGTCCGGCGACTGGCGGTTGTCGGTGCTGTCGGCGCGGCACGGACACCCCGATGTCGTGTCCCTTGCGGTCCCGGATCATCTGCCCAGCGAGGAGCGGAGCCATGCGTTCAACCAGGCGTCCTGGCCGGATGGCAGCACCTTGCTGGGCTGGCCGGTGGTGGGGCGGGAGGCGGCAGCGCACGATTCCTACCTGTCCGACGAACCGTCGGACCTCGCGTTCTTCCGCTGGGGCGGCGGGCGCCTTTCCCTGGCGGGCGTGCTCGACATGCGCGCGGGGCGAGCGCCGATGACCTGCAGGAGCGACTGTCATGACTGGTACGGCAACGCCCGCCTGTTCTTCTTCGATTCGCGGATCTTCGCGCTCAGTGGCCCGCGCCTGGTCGAGGCCGCGTGGGATGGCGTCCACCTCGCTGCGCAGCGGTCGGTGGAGCTGCCCTGACCGGCGCCGCTTTGAGGGCCGGGCCTGCCAGGAGTAGTCTTGGTGGGCGAATACAGAATTCCCCTTTCCCTCTGCGACACGTCAATCCGCAGGAGTTGTCCATGGAGTCCGGCACCACGCTGCGCGCGATCGCCCTGGGTACACTCGCGCTTGCCGTGACCACCGCGTCGGCGGGTGCCGACCCGCGCCCGTTCGGGGTGCTTGCCGAAGGCGTGCTGGAGATCACCGCCTATGCCTCGTTCGACGCGGGTATCGAACTGGCGGGGGGGCGGGTCGTCGCCAGCGGCGTTTTCAATCGCGTGGCGCGGGTGCCGCAGGCCGATCTGGTGCTGCTGGAGGCCGATGGCAGCCCGGTCGCCGGGTTCGCGCCGCATTGCGCCGCGGGCCCCGGGGCCACGGCGGCGAGCCGGCCTTGCCGGGGCGGCTTGCTGGCCCTGCCCGACGGCGGCTTCCTGCTTGCCGGCGACTTCGGCGCGGTGGACGGCGTCGCGGCAGGCGGTCTGGCCCGTTTCGATGCCGACGGCGTGCGCGTCGCCGGCTACGACCCGCTGGCCGAGGTGCCCGGTCGGGTGGTGGCGATGGTGCTGGCCGGCGACCAGGTCCTGGTCGCCTTCAGCGAGGACACCGGGGGGACGGTGCGCCGTTTCGGGCTGGAGTCCGCTGCCGTTCCCGACCCCGGATTTCTCCATTCGGCCCGGGTGTCGGCTCTGGTCGCCGACCAGCAGGGGCGTCCTTTCGCGCTGCTCGAGCAGGGCATCGTGCGCCGCCTGCTGCCCCACAGCGGTGCGACGGATCCGGGCTGGACGTCCGGGGTGACCGGCATCGTCCGAGCGCTCGCCCGCGACCCGGTGACGGACCGGCTGTTCGTGCTGGTCTGGAACGACCAGGGACAGCACGGCACGGTCCGGCGCCTGGATCCGGATGCGCCGGTCGGCCTGGACGAGCTGTGGTCGGCGGGCGCCGATCCCGCGCAACCGGGCGTGGCGTTCCAGACTGTCGCCCTGGAGGCCGCCGGCAACGGCCAGGTCCTGATCGGCGACCGCCTGATCCTGCCCGGTGGCGAACAGGCCCAGGGTCAACGCGTCGTCTCCGCAGTCGACGGCCAGTTCCAGACGTTCGTGCCGGGCGCGCAGGCCGTCGAGCCGCTCGCGCCGAGGACGCCGACGGGGTGGCTGGTGGCCGACACCGAGCTGCGCCAGGTGGATGCCGGCCTGGCGCCGGTGGCCGGCTTCGCGCCGCGCGTGCGGCGCGCCGCCGGCGTCAACGACGTGGCACGGGCGCCGGATGGGCGCGCGGCCATCGTCGGAACGATGACCGAGGTGGATGGGCTGCCCAGGGCGGGCGTCGCGCGACTGGCCGCCGATTTCAGCCTCGATGTCGCCTGGCCCAATGTCGCCATCGAGCCTGCTTCGCCCTGCGGGCGCCACAGGTGTACGCGGGCACGGGTGTCCTTGCACGGCAGTGGTGCGGTGGTGGCGATGGATCATGTGGAGGGCGCACCACTGGTCTTCCTCATCGGTCCCACACCCAGGACGGTGGCAATCGATGCCACTGGCTCCCAGGTCCGCTACAGGTGGTCGAACCGTGGCGAAGTCCTGGCGGGCCCCGGCGATCTGCTGTACCTGTCGCCGGTCGGCCAGGTTTGCCCGGCGCACCAACCGAATCTGCTGATCGGACGCATCACAATCGCGATGCTGCTGTCCGATGCCTGTCAGACCGACGCCACGTGGGCGGTGACCAGCACCTCGTCGAGCACGGTCCCGGTGCTTTCCCCGGACGGCGCTTACCTGTACTTCGCCACTCTCGAGCAGGCCAGCCTGGACGGCATCGACTGGCGGGTGCGGCGCGTCGCCACCACGCCGGGGGCGGTTCCCGATCCGGGATTCGCCATCGACCTGCGCAGCACCGCCGAATCCCGATTCCACCTGGCGCTCGCCATCGACGGCGACCACCTCTACCTGGCCGATCGCATCGTCGCGATCGGCGCCATGCCCTGGACCGGTCCGGCACGGGTGGATCGCCACCATGGCGAACTCGACCTGACCTGGCAGCCCGGCGTCGACCGGCGTGTGCTGCGCATCGACGCAGCCGGCGGCTGGGTATTCCTGCTGCGCTCGGCGGCGGACTCCTCGACAGCGACCATCACCTACCCGCTGGAGGTGGTGCGCATCCCCGCCGCCGCAGCCTCGCCCGGTGCCGCGCAGGTACTGGCCACCGACGGCCGGTTCGGCGACCGCATCGGCGGCGACACCCGGGTGGCCCGCATCCTGGCGCTCGGCGACCACCGCGCGATCGTCGCCGGGCATTTCAGCGACATCGACGGCGTTGCCCGCGACGGCTTCGCCGTGGTCGGCAGCGTCGAGGGCATCTTCGCGGACGGTTTCGAGGCGCCTTGAGCCGGGCCGCGCGCCTGCCGCCAACTGGCAGTTCAATCCTGGCCGCCGCGCACCCTGCTGGCGGCACCGCTCCCAGCAGTGCGCCGCCACCCGGCCGGTGGAGTCGATCCTGGCGGGCGGGCAACGCGCGTCCGGTGCGCAGCGACTGCCGCGCTCGAGCGTCGGAGCTCACGTCGCGCCCTAGGCCGCGCTGAGGTTGGCGTAGGCCAGAACCAGCCACTTGGCGCCGGCGTCCTCGAACTGCACCTGCACGCGGGCGTGGTTGCCGCCGCCCTCGGCGTCGACGATCAGGCCCTCGCCGAACTGCGGGTGGCGCACGCGCTGGCCCAGGCTGAAGCCGGCGCCGGCGGCGGCATCCTGCTGCCAGGCGGCGCGGTTGCCGGCGACCTGGCGCAGGCCGCTGACCTCGACCTTGGGCCGCACCGCGTGCAGCAGGGCGGGCGGGATCTCGGCCAGGAAGCGGGACGGGCGGTTGTAGGTCTCGACGCCGTGCAGTCGGCGGGTCTCGGCGTAGCTCAGCGTGAGCTGCTCGCGGGCGCGGGTGATGCCGACATAGGCCAGCCGGCGCTCCTCCTCCAGCCGGCCTTCCTCGTTCAGCGACTTCTGGTTGGGGAACAGGCCCTCCTCCAGACCGGTCAGGAACACCAGCGGGAACTCCAGGCCCTTGGCGGCGTGCAGGGTCATCAACTGCACGCAGTCCTGCCAGGCCTCGCCCTGGGTCTCGCCGGCCTCCAGGGTGGCGTGCGCCAGGAAGGCGGCCAGTTCGGACAGGCCGGCCTCGCGGTCCTCGGCGGACAGCTCGAAGCGGCTGGCGACGCTGACCAGCTCATCGAGGTTCTCCAGCCGTCCCTCGGCCTGGGCCTGGCCCTCGCGCTGGTAGAACTCGCGCAGGCCGGAACGGGCGATCAGGTGGTCGATGCGTTCGTGCAGGTCCATGTCGGCGCCCTCGGCGGCCAGCAGGTCGACCCGCTCCATGAAGGCGTAAAGGGCGTTGCGGACCTTGCCGGCCAGCGCCAGCGGCTCGCCGCCGGGCAGCGGCGCGCTGCGGCCGCTGGCGCGCGCGGCGACCTGCCACAGCGAGGTGGCGCCGGCGCGCGCGGCCTGGCGCAGAAGCTCGAGACTGCGCCCGCCGACGCCGCAGTTGGGCGCGGCGATCGCGCGTTCGAAGGCGCCGTCGTCGTCGCGGTTGCCGACCAGGCGCAACCAGGCCAGGGCATCGCGGATCTCGGCGCGCTCGAAGAAGCGCAGGCCGCCGTAGACGCGGTACGGGATGCCGGCCTGCACCAGGGCCTCTTCCAGCACCCGCGACTGCGCGTTGCTGCGGTAGAGCAGGGCGCAGTCGGACGGGCGGCCGTCGTCGGCGATCCGGGCGCGGATCCGCTCGACCACGTAGCGCGCCTCGTCCTGCTCGTTGAAGGCCGCGTACAGGGCGATCGGTTCGCCCTCGGCGCCGTCGGTCCACAAGTTCTTGCCCATGCGGTCGGCGTTGCGCTCGATCACCGCGTTGGCGGCCTTCAGGATGGTGCCGGTGGAGCGGTAGTTCTGTTCCAGCTTGAGCACCCGCACGTCCGGGAAGTCGCGCAGGAAGTGCTGGACGTTCTCGACCCGGGCGCCCCGCCAGCCGTAGATGGCCTGGTCGTCGTCGCCGACCGCGAACACCTGGCCGGTGTCGCCGGCCAGCATGCGCAGCCAGGCGTACTGCAGGGAATTGGTGTCCTGGAACTCGTCGACCAGCAGCCAGCGGAAGCGCTGCCGGTAGTGCGCCAGCAGCACCGGGTCGCCCAGCCACAGCTCGTGGCTGCGCAGCAGCAGCTCGGCGAAATCGACCAGGCCCTGGCGTTCGCACTCGGCCTGGTAGGCGCGGTAGACCTCGACGAAGGCCTGGTGCACCGGGTTGTGGCCGGGGTCGATGTGCTGCGGACGGCGGCCCTCGTCCTTCTGGCCGTTGATGAACCAGGTCGCCTGCTTGGGCGGGAAGCGCGCCTCGTCCAGGCCCATCGCCTGCACCACCCGCCGCACCAGGCGCACCTGGTCGTCGGCATCGATGATCTGGAAGGTCTCCGGCAGCTTTGCCTCGCGCCAGTGCTGGCGCAGCAGGCGGTGCGCCAGGCCGTGGAAGGTGCCCAGCCACAGGCCGCGGGTGCCGTGCCCGACCAGCTTCTCGCAGCGCAGCCGCATCTCGGCGGCGGCCTTGTTGGTGAAGGTCACCGCCAGGATTGCGTAGGGTGAGACCTGCTCGACCTCGAGCAGCCAGGCGATGCGGTGGATCAGCACCCGGGTCTTGCCGGAACCGGCGCCGGCCAGCACCAGCGTGTGACCTCGGCTGGCGGTCACGGCCTCGCGCTGGGCCGGGTTGAGCGCATCGAGCAGGTGCGAGACATCCATGCGGCGATTGTACCGGCCGGGCTCTCCGGCCCCCCGACGCGCGCGCACGCGCGCACGTTCGCAGCGTGCCGGCTCGTGCGAACATCGGCATCCGACCCCGCGCCAGCGACCATGACCGAGGACCGCCCCAGCAAGCCGCGCGCGCCGCGCAAGCGAAATCCCGCCGAACCCCCGGTCGAGGCGGTGGCGACACCGCGTGCGCGGGTGAAGTCGGGCAAATCGCCGGCCGAGCCGGGTGGCGGCGAACCGGTAAAGCCCGGCACCGCGCGCCAGCGCGCCGCGCCGCGCAAGGCCGCACCGACCGCAGATGCGTCGACCGGGGAGCGCAAGCCGCCGGCGGTTGCAGCCCCCGCCGCCGCGGCACCTGCCCGACGCGGGACGGCCGCTCCGCCCAAGGCAGCCGGTGGCACCCGATCAGGCAGCGCCAGTGCCGGCCGGCCGGCCGCCGCGGATGTTGCCGGGCGTGCCGCGGCGCCGTCCAGGACCGCCAGGCCGGCAGGCGCGCCGGCCCCGTCGCGTTCGCCTGCCCGGGCCGCACCTGCCACGGCACCGGGGCGGCACGGGCCGCGGACCCCGGCCGCTCGGTCGTCACCCGGCTGGCGACAGTGGCAAGCCACGATCGATCCCTACCTGCGCCTGTGCCGGATCGACCGGCCGATCGGCTACCTGCTGCTGCTCTGGCCGACCTGGTGGGGGCTGTGGGCCGCGGCGGGCGGGCCGCCGCCGCTGGGCATCCTGGTGGTGTTCACGCTCGGTGTCGTGGTGATGCGTTCGGCCGGCTGCGTGATCAACGATTTCGCCGACCGCTGGCTGGATCCGCAGGTGCAGCGCACCCGAAGCCGGCCGCTCGCGGCCGGCGAGGTCGCGCCGCGCCAGGCGCTGGCGCTGTTCGGCGGCCTGATGCTGGCGGCCCTGGCGCTGGTGCTGTTCCTGAACGCCCTCACCGTCAAGCTGGCGGTGGTCGGCGCCGTGCTCGCGGCCAGCTATCCGTTCCTGAAGCGCTACACGCACCTGCCGCAGGTGTACCTGGGCGTCGCCTTCGGCTGGGCGATCCCGATGGCGTTCGCGGCGATCCAGGGCGAGGTGCCGCGCCTGGCCTGGCTGCTGTTCCTGGCCAACGTGCTGTGGGCGACCGCCTACGACACCCTGTACGCCATGGTCGACCGCGACGACGACCTGCGTGCCGGCGCGCGCTCCACCGCGATCCTGTTCGGCGACCTCGACCTGGTCGCGGTCGGCATCCTGCAGGGCACCTTCCTGTTCGCCATGGCCCTGGTCGGCCAGCGCCTCGGCCTGGGCACGCCGATGCACCTGGCGCTGGCCCTGGGCGTGCTGCTGGTCGCCGGCCAGCTCTGGCGGGCGCGCCGACGCGACCGCGCGGGCTGCTTCGCGGCGTTCAGAGACAACCATTGGCTGGGCCTGGTGATGTTCCTGGGCCTGGCGATCGGCCTGGGGCAGACGGGCTGAGCCTGCCCGGGTAGCTCCCTTGGCCCTTCAGTCCGTGTCCCGGCAGCGCTCGGGGCGCGTGCGCGGTCAGTGCGGTCCGCGCGCGGCACGCGCCACGACCCAGACGTCGATACTGGCGAAACCGGCCCGCTGCAGGGTGCGCGCGCACTCGGCCAGGGTCGCGCCGGTGGTCATCACGTCGTCGATCAGCACCAGGCGCTGGTGGCCCGCCAACCGGGTCCGTTCCAGCGTCCGCGACTGCACCTGGAAGGCCGCGCGCACGTTGCGGCGCCGTGCCACCGCATCGAGCTCGGTCTGTGCCGCCGTCGCCCGCGTCCTGCGCAACAGGTTCGGGGCGACCGGCAATGCCAGCGCCCGGCCGAGGTCGCGTGCCAGTTCCAGGGCCTGGTCGTGGCCGCGCCGGCGCAGGCGATCGTCGTGCAGCGGCACCGGCACCAGCAGGTCCGGTCGCGCCGGCGACGCGGCACGGACGCGCTCGGCGAGCAGCAGCGCAAGCGCGCGCCCGGCGGCCAGGTCGCCGCCGAACTTGAAGCGGGTGATCAGGCCATCCAGCGGCCAGGCGTAGCGGAAGCCGGCGAAGGCGGCGGCGAACGGTGGCGGTCGTTGCAGGCAGGCGCCGCAGGCCGGCTCGGGGCGCGCCAGGGGTTCGGCGCAGTGCGGACAGCACGGCTGGTTGTCGGCCAGTTCGTCCCGGCAGCCGGCGCACAGCGGCGAGGGCGAGCCCTGCAGCGCCGCAGAACACAGCGCGCAGCGCGGTGGCAGCAGGCGGGCCAGCAGCCGGTGCAGCCAGCCTCGCGCTGGTCCGGACTCCAGGTTGACTTCGCTGCCGGGCGTTTCCACACTGGCCGCAGTCTACCGCCGCCGTCCTCCCGATGACCGAAGCCACCCCGCGCCACGACTGGACGCGCGAGCAGGCGCTCGCCCTGTTCGACCTGCCGTTCCCCGACCTGCTGTTCCGCGCCCAGCAGGCGCATCGCGCGCACTTCGATCCCAGCCAGGTGCAGGTCAGCACCTTGCTGTCGATCAAGACCGGCGCCTGCCCGGAAGACTGCGCGTACTGCCCGCAGAGCGCGCGCTACCGTACCGGCCTGAAGGCCGAGCGGCTGTTGCCGCTGGAGGACGTCCTCGCCCGCGCGCGCCAGGCGCGCGATGCCGGCGCCAGCCGCTTCTGCATGGGCGCCGCCTGGCGCAATCCGCGCGACAAGGACCTGCCGCAGGTCGCCGCCATGGTCGCCGGAGTCAAGGCGCTGGGCCTCGAGACCTGCGCCACCCTCGGCATGCTCAGCGCCGGGCAGGCCCAGGCGCTCAAGGATGCCGGGCTGGACTACTACAACCACAACCTCGACACCTCGCCGGAGTTCTACGGCGAGATCATCGGTACGCGCACCTACGACGACCGCCTGGAAACCCTGGCCCACGTCCGCGATGCCGGCCTGAAGACCTGCTGCGGCGGCATCGTTGGCATGGGCGAGTCGCGAGCCGACCGCGCCGGCCTGCTGGTGGCGCTGGCGACCTTGCCGGCGCATCCGGATTCGGTGCCGATCAACCGCCTGGTGCGGGTCGCCGGCACGCCGCTGGCCGACCAGGCCGAGCTGGAGCCCTTCGAGTTCGTGCGCACCATCGCGGTGGCGCGGATCATGATGCCGGCCTCGATGGTGCGCCTGTCGGCCGGTCGGGAAGCCATGTCGGACGAACTGCAGGCGCTGTGCTTCCTGGCCGGCGCCAACTCGATCTTCCACGGCGACAAGCTGCTGACCACTGGCAACCCAGATACCGCCGCCGATGAGGCGCTGTTCGCCCGGCTCGGTCTGGTGGCGATGCCGGCGCCGACGCAGGCGCAGTCATCGGGGCAGACCTGCCACGCCGACATCACCGAGGCGGCCTGAGCCGCGCTCGCCGGGCCGCCCCTGACTTCCAGGCGCTGCCCGGCGCGAAGCGCAGTTGCGGCCGGAGGGCGGGCTGGCCCGCAGGTTTCCAGAGGGCATTGCTGCGGCCGCCGATCTCCGCGCCGTGGCGCGGTCCGTAGTCGTTGTCCGGTTCGACCCGGGGTCGGCCACACCCTCGACGTCCAGCACGCCGCAGCCCGCATCACAGCGCCCTCCCGACGGCCTCGCCGTGCGTCGCCATGAACCATCCGGGCTAGGATGCCGCATGGTCCCTCCAAGGTCGTCGCCATGACTCCCCGCATCGCTGTTGTGCTCACCGCCCTGCTGGCCGCCGCGCTCGGCGCCAGCCCGGCCCTCGCAGCCGGTACCGACACCGCGCAGGATGCAGCGGCTGCCGAGCCGCCGGCCATGAAGGAATACTGGTTCGTCATGCTGGTCCGCGGCCCACGCCGCGGCGAGCCGATGCCCGAGGAGGAGATCGCCGCCTTGCAGCGTGGCCATATGGCGCACATGGCGGCGGAGCACGCCGCCGGCCGGCTGCTGCTGGCCGGCCCGTTCGGCGACGACGGCGACTGGCGTGGCATCCAGATCTACGACGCCGGCGGCCGCGAGGAGGTCGAGGCGATCTGCGCGCGCGATCCGGCGGTGGCCGCGGGCCGGTTGGCCTGCGACGTCCGGCCCTGGTGGAGCCAGCCGGGCGCGACCTTGAAGTAGCCGTCGCCGGCGTGGCCCATTCCGCCGCCATCGCCCGGCTGGTCGCCGCGCGCGCCCGGCGCGAGCACGACGGCCTGCTACGCAGGCTGCGCACCGTCGAACACGCCGACGGCGGCCATGTCGTGCTTGACGGTCGCCGCTTGCTGAATTTTTCGGGCAACGACTACCTGGGCCTGGCCGGGCATCCCGCCCTGGTGGCCGCGCTGCGCGATGCCGCTGCCGAACACGGCGTCGGGGCCACCGCCGCGCACCTGGTCTGCGGCCACCGGCGCCCGCACGCCGAACTGGAGGCGGCCCTGGCCGAGTGGACCGGCCGCGAGGCGGCGTTGTTGTTCTCGACCGGCTGGATGGCCAATCTGGGGGTGCTGCAGGCGCTGCTGGGACCGGGCGACCTGTGCGTCCAGGACCGGCTCAACCACGCCAGCCTGCTGGACGGCGCCCGCCTGGCCGGCTGCACCCTGCGCCGCTACCGGCACGGCGACGTCGAGGCGGCG
Source organism: Lysobacterales bacterium (assembly GCA_019634735.1). Classification (NCBI taxonomy): domain Bacteria; kingdom Pseudomonadati; phylum Pseudomonadota; class Gammaproteobacteria; order Lysobacterales; species Lysobacterales bacterium. The sequence continues at coordinate 149,473 of JAHCAT010000011.1, forward strand.
GGCCGGCAACTGCGCCAGGCCGGCCCCGGTGCCGCCGGTGTGCTGGCGACCGATGGCGTGTTCAGCATGGATGGCGACGTCGCGCCGCTGTCGGCGCTGGCCCGCTGCGCGGCTGCCGTCGACGCCACCTTGCTGGTGGACGACGCGCACGGCCTCGGCGTTCTGGGCCCGGAAGGCGCAGGCAGCGTCGCTGCCGCCGGCCTGGGCAGTGCCGCGGTGCCGGTGCTGATGGCGACCCTGGGCAAGGCCCTGGGCACCTGCGGCGCCTTCGTCGCCGGCGACCGCGCGCTGATCGAGGGGCTGGTTCAGTCGGCGCGCACCTTCGTCTACACCACGGCCCTGCCGCCGGCGCTGGCCGCTGCCACCCTCGCGGCGGTCGGCATCGCCCGCCGCGAGCATTGGCGGCGCGAGCACCTGACCGGCCTGGTCGCTCACTTCCGTGCCGGCGCGATCCGCCTTGGCCTGCGCCTGGCCGATTCGCCCACGCCGATCCAGCCGCTGCTGGTCGGCTCGGCCGAGGACGCCAGCGCGCTGGCCGCCGCACTGGAGGCGCGCGGGGTACTGGCGGTGGCGATCCGGCCGCCGACCGTGCCCGTGGGCAGCGCGCGGCTGCGCATCACGCTGACTGCGAGCCACGCGCGCGCCGATGTCGACCAGCTGCTGGCGGCGCTGGCCCAGGTCCTGGAAGCGCCCCGGCCGGCCTGACCATCGGCGCCGCGCGTGCAGGCATGGGGACTCCGCTGGTGGGGCTGCCCGCTGGCATACCGCTTCAGCCGCGGCTGCCGCCAGGGTGCCGCTGCGGGAACGTCGGCGACCGCGATGGCGGCGGTGGGGGGCGTGCGGACGAGCCCGCAGATCCCATCAGACCTTCCCCAAAGCGCGCGTAACTGCCCCGCTGTCGCGGTCTCAGGAAAGGTCCGGGCTAGAATCAGCGCCCCGCCCGACCCGCCCGCCATGCTGCACGTCGAAACCACAGGATCCGGTCCGGACCTCGTGCTCCTGCACGGCTGGGCCATGCACGGCGGCCTGTTCGCCCCCCTGGTCGAAGCCCTGTGCGCCGCCTGGACCGTCCATATCGTCGATCTGCCCGGCCACGGGCGCAGTCGGGACGATGGCACGCCGCTGGCCCTGGCGCCCCTGGCCGACCGGCTGCTGGAGGCGCTGCCGGTGGCGCCCTGGCTGGGCTGGTCGCTGGGCGGCCTGGTCGCGCTGCGTGCGGCGCTGCAGGCGCCGGGGCGGGTGCCCGGGCTGCTGATGATGGCCGCCACGCCGCGTTTCGTGGCCGGGCCCGGCTGGCCGCACGGCGTCGAGCCTGCGGTGTTCGACCGATTCGGCGAGGAGCTGGGCCGCGACTGGCGCGGCACCGTCGAGCGCTTCCTGGCGTTGGAGGTGGTCGGCAGCCGTACCGCCCAGGACGACCTGCGCCACCTGCGCAGCCATGTCTACGACCATGGCGAGCCGGCACCGCGGGTGCTGGCCGAGGGTCTGCGCCTGCTGTCCGGCAGCGACCTGGTCGAGCAACTGCCGTCGCTGCGGGTGCCCAGCCAATGGCTGGGCGGGCGCCGCGACCGGCTGGTGCCCCCGGAGGCCGTGCTGGCGGCCGCGGCCCTGGCGCCGGGCGGCGAGGCCCGGGTGATCGCCGGCGCCGGCCATGCGCCTTTCCTGCACCACGCCGACCAGGTCGTCGCGGCTCTGTCGCGATTGCGGGCCGCGGCATGATCGGTGCATTCGACCGGACGCTGCTGCGTCGGCGCTTCGGAAGCGCGGCACCGGGCTATGCGGCGGTGGCGAAGCTGCAGCAGGAAGCCGAATCGCGCCTGCTCGAGCAGGTCGAGGCGATCGCCTCCACGCCGTCGGTGGTGCTCGACGTCGGTTGCGGCCCGGGTCGGGCGACCGCGGCGCTGGCCCGACGCTGGCGCGATGCCCGCGTGATCGGCGTGGATCTCGCGCTGCCCATGCTGCGCCTGGCGCGCCGCGCGCGCGGCTGGCTGCGCAGGCAGCCGGTGGTGTGTGCCGACGCCAACCGTCTTCCCCTGCCCGATGCCAGCGTCGACCTGCTGTTCTCCAGCCTGTGCCTGCAGTGGCTGGGCGATCCGCAGGCGGCGCTTGCCGAGTTCGCCCGCGTGCTGCGCCCGGGCGGCACCCTGCTGGCCAGCACCTTCGGTCCCGGCACGCTGGCGGAACTGCGCCAGGCCTGGGCGGCCGCCGACGACCGCGGCCACGTCAGCGAGTTCGTGCCGATGGCCGCCCTGGGCGATGCCCTGCTGGCCCAGGGTTTCGGCGATCCGGTGCTGGACCGCGACGTGTTCGCGCTCAGCTACCCGGACCTCGATGGCCTGCTGCGCGAGCTGCGGGCGATCGGCGCCAACAACGCGCGCAGCGACCGGCCGCGCGGCCTGGCCGGCAAGCACGGCTGGCGGCGGATGCGTGCGGCCTATGCCGGCCTGGTCGACCATGAAGGCCGCTGGCCGGCCAGCTACGAGGTGATCTACCTGCGGGCGCTGGCGCCGGCGCCGGGCCGTCCGCGACGCAGCGACGGCACCGAGATCGCGACGGTCCCGATCAGCGCGATCCGGCGCCGGCCCCGCCCGTAGCCGGGCGGATCGCGGCGTCCCATTCCGCAATCGGCGCGCCGATGGCGCGCATCGCGGGGTGGACGGTCAGGCCCAAGTCTCGCCGCGGGAGCTGTCGAAAGGCGGGCTGGCGGCGCCTGCTGCGTCGCCAGCGCCGCACACCACGCGCCGGCGTTCCGGCGCGGAAACAAGGCCGGCATAGGGCCGGCCCTGCCGACAGGCGCTCAGTCCAGGCGCAGTCCGCGCCGGTTGCTGTCGCGGCGACGGTTTTCCTTGGCCTGGTACTCGCCCTCGCAGTTGCGGCTGCGCTCGACCATCACGCACTCGAGGTAGTCGGTGATCTCGACCAGGGCCGCGCGGATCGCCTTGCCGGCCGGGGTGTTGTTCTCGTTGGCGAGGTTGCCGCCGAAGCCGCCGCGGTAGACGCCGACGCGCATGCCGCTGCTGGCGCTGCGGCCCTCGACGGTGCGCGAGTAGGCGACCTCGCCGGTGGTGGTGTCGATCACCCGGACGTCGACCGCCAGGTAGGCTTCGCTGCGGCGGCCGCCGACCGAGATGCCGCGCACGCTGATGCCGCCGCCGGTGTTGGAGGCGCCTTCCTCGTAAGCGGTCACCGTGCCCATGACCAGGTACTGGGCGCCGGTCAGCTCGCCGGTGGCGGCGCCGCTGCCCTGGCGGACGCGCCCGGAGGCGGCCAGGTCCTGCTCCTGCAGCACCGAGCCCAGGTTGCTGCGCTCGACGACGCGGAACGCGCCGGTCGCGGACAGCTCGTTGGACAACATGCCGGCCAGCTCCCAGCCGACCCCGCCGCGCCACCAGCCGGCACCGCTCTGGTTGCGGAACTCGGCGACGCCGATCGAGGGCTTGCCGCCCTGGGCGACAGCCGGTCCGGCTGCGAAAACGCCGGCCAGTGTCAGCGCGACGGCGATCCAGAAACTCTTCATTGCGTTTACTCCCTGTGTGCTGCGTTGAGTGCGGCTGCGGCACGGCCCAGGTCGACCCGGGCGTATTCCCCAGACCGCCGATTCTAGCCTGCCCCGATGCGGCCGGCGCGGTGGCCGGACGGAAGCCGCCGTGGCGTTCCGTGCTGGCAGGAGAAACGCGAAAAGCGGAGGCCGGACGGACAGTCGGGTGGCCTGCCGTTCAGGCGCCGTTGCCTTGCCGTGCCGGTCGCCTGGGTTCGGGCGGGGTGCCCGGCGTCCGCCTCCGCCGGCTTGCGGCTGTGCTCAGGAGCCGACCTGTGCCAGCCAGGCGCCCAGGTTGTAATGGCTGCTGACCCGGGTGATGCGCCCGTCATGGATCTCGAAGAAGGCGCCGCCGCCCAGCCGGTAGGGCTGGTCGCGCGCTTCGGGCAGGCCAGGCTGGGTCGAACGGTAGACGCCTTCCACGGTGTACTCGGCGGCGGCGCGGCTGCCGTCGGCGCTGGCCATCACCACCACGTCGACCAGCCGCTCCCGGTAGCTGCGGTCCATGCCCAGCAGGAAATCGCGGAACGCCTCCCGACCGGTCTCTCGATGGCCCTGGTTGATGTCGTGGGCGACGTCCTCGCTGAGCAGCGCGACCATGGCAGGCCAGTCGCGGCGATTGAAAGCGTCGTAGTAGGACTGCACCAGGGCGATGGCGGAAGGAGGGCTCATGGGCGGCAGGCTGCTGAGGAAGGGGGGGTGTTGGCGGGGCTGGGCCGACGGTCGTCCCCGGCGTCCGGGGCCAGCGGCAGCTCGGCGGCGCGGTGCCTGAGCAGGCTGGTCATGGCCGAGCCGGTCACCACCATGGCGGCGCCGATCCAGCCCAGGGTGGTGATCCGTTCTGCCGCGATGAGCTCGGGCGCGAGCGCGTGCACGGTTTCCACGGTGGCCACGGCAAGCAGCGGGGTCAATGCCAGGACCGCGCTGACCCGCGAGGCCTCCCAGTGCGCGAGCGCCTCGGCGAATGCGCCGTAGGCGCCCAGCGTGTTGATGCAGGCATAGGCCACCATCAGCAGGGGCAGCCCGCGCAGGCCAAGCAGGGCGCCGGGATCGGCCAGGGGCCACAGGGCCAGACTTGCGAACAGATAGATGGCCAGCAGGATCGCCGCCGAGCCCAGGCGATTCAGCAGCTGTTTCTGGGCCAGCGCATAGACCGCCCAGGCGATCGCCGCGAACAGCACCAGGACGCTGCCGGTCACGTAGCCGGCCTCGCCCCGCGTGCGGACCTGGTCCGCGAAGAACAGGCCGAGACCGGCGACGATGCCGGCCATGCCCAGCCACTGCCAGGCCCCGTAGCGCTCGCGGAACAGCCACAGGCCGCCCAGCGCCATCAACAGCGGTGCGGCCTGGATCAGCAGTTGGGCATTGCCGGGCGTGGTTCGCCCCAGGCCCAGCAGGTAGAGGACATAGTTGCCGGTCAACGCGATCGCCGCCAGGCCCAACAGCAGCCAGTGCCCTCGCGACAGCCCCTGGAACGCGGCAAGGCCGCCGCGCAGGCCCAGCCAGGTGGCCAGCACCACGAAGGCGAACAGGAACCGGATCCAGGTCAGGGTCCAGGGGTCGATGGCATCCAGGGCGATCTTCAGCGCCGCGGGCAGGGTCGCCCAGAACCCGGCCGTGACCAGGGCCAGGGCCAGGCCCAGACGCCAGCGGCCGGAAGAGCGGTGCAGCGCCATGGAGGACTCCGGGAAAGGCTGCGAAGATAGCACTTGGCTGCCGCCCCCCTTGGCCCGGATGACTCGCAGGCTTGCGGTCGCCGCCGATCTCCGCGCCGTGACACGGGCTGCGGCCGTTGGCCGGAGCGGCGTGCTGTCGACGCCGCCTTCGCTGTACGACAGTGCGCCCCTCTCCCGCACCGGACCGCGATCCCGATGGCCTCGCTGCGCGCCCCAGGAGCACTCCTGAACAGCGCCCCGACGCGCTTCAGGGCGAATTCAAGGGCGATCCGCTACGGTGGTTCACCGTCGTGGAGGTGTCCGTCATGCGCCCGATCCGGCTCTCGACCATCCTGCTCGTGCTCGCCCTGGCCGGCTGCGCCAGCCACGGCAGCCGCCACTACGGCTACTACCCCCGTGACGCCTCGGTGGGCGACTACTACGTCGACCGGGCCGTGCCGGCCGCACGCTGGTCGGTCGGCATCGGCTACGGCGCCGGCTGGTACGACCCTTACGACGCGCTGTTCTGGGGGGTGAGGTACAGCTACTGGGATCCGTTCTGGTTCCCCTACTTCCACTACGGCGTGACCTGGTACCCGCGCTGGTACTACGGCGGCTACTGGGGCTGGCGCGGCTGGCACCCCTACTCGCCCTGGTACGGAAGCTGGTGGGATCACTACTACGCGTGGCATCACGCGCCCCGACGCCCCGGCTACCGTGCATCGACCGGGGCACACACCGACCCGCAACGCTTCGGCAGCGCGAGGAACGCCGCCGAGCGCATGGCGGCCTCGCGGCGGGGACTGGACGGCCTGGGCCGTTTCGACGCGGGTGTCGGCGCCGGCATTCCCCAGAACGGCGGGCGCTGGCAGCGGCGCGATGGCGGTCTGGCGGCGCCCGGGCTGGCACCGGGCGACCGGTCCGACGGACGCTTCCAGGGACGCCCTGGCGAACTCCGGGGGATGCCGGACCAGCCTGTGACCAGACCCTTCCGCGGCGACTTCACGCCGCCGCCGGGCGGGCGGGCCGGCCGGGAGGGCGGGGCGGCCCCGGCGCGACGTGGCGAACTGCCCGCAAGGACGACCCCAGCCCCGGCGCGCAGCGCGGACTGGTCCGGGCGGAACGACGGCCGGGAACGCGGCATCCCGTCCATGGGCAGGTCGGCGGCGCCGGAGCGGGGTGGCCAGCGGCGCGATCTGCCGGTGCGGCAACGCGACTGAGCACCCCCAGGATCGGGTCGGCGGCACGCCCTGCGCTGACACAATTGTTTGCAGATGACCGTCGAGTGCGGGCGTATAGTCGTCGCGTCAATGGTCAAGTGAACACTGACGCCCGGCCACCCCACGGTTCCTAAGGATTTCCCCCTGTTCCTGAATGACCTGGCCGGGCGTCAGCTCTTGACGTCCGGGATCGCCCCGGCCCCGATGCGGGCCGGGTGCTTGCGCTGACCGGCGATCCGTTGCACAATCCCGCGTCTTGCTGCCGCGTCGGCGGCACCTTCGTCTGTCCGAGGTATCCCCATGGCCCGAGTTTGCCAACTGACCGGTAAGCGTGCCCAGAGCGGCAACAACGTCTCGCACGCCAACAACAAGACCCGGCGCCGCTTCCTGCCGAACCTGCACGAGCACCGCTTCTGGGTGGCGAGCGAGAACCGTTTCGTGAAGCTGCGCGTCTCCAACCACGCCCTGCGCACCATCGACAAGCGCGGCATCGATTCCGTGCTGGCCGAGCTGCGCGCCCGCGGCGAGCACGTCTGAGGACCCCGCCATGGCTTCCAAGCGCGACAAGATCCGCCTGATCTCCAGCGAAGGCACCGGTCACTTCTACACGACCGACAAGAACAAGAAGAACACCCCGAACAAGATCGAGATCAAGAAGTACGATCCGGTCGTTCGCAAGCACGTGATGTACAAGGAAGGCAAGATCAAGTAAGGCGCCCAGCGCCCGCTTGCCGATCCAGGCGCCCGGCATCGCCGGGCACCCCCGCGAAGGCCCGCCCACCGGCGGGCCTTCGTTTTTCGGATGGGCTCCCCGGCAGGGCCGACGCCGGATGGATGCCGCAGCGTTGCCGGCCCGGCAGCGCGCACGGGTCGGGACGACCCTCTCCCCCGCCCCTGAACAGCGTCGTGTCTCAGCCCAGGATCGGGGACCAAGGGTCAGCACTCGGTGTTCGGTGAGCGAAGCGCGCTGTGCTCCCCTCTCTCCCTATGGGA
>JAHCAT010000012.1 GCA_019634735.1 Lysobacterales bacterium
AGCACAGCGCGCTGCGCTTCCCGAAGCCCGAAGCCCGAATCCCGAATCCCGAATCCCGAATCCCGAATCCCGAATCCCGAATCCCGAATCCCGAATCCCGAAGCCCGAAGCCCGAATCCCGAAGCCCGAAGCCCGAATCCCGAAGCCCGAATCCCGAAGCCCGAATCCCGAAGCCCGAAGCCCGAATCCCGAATCCCGAATCCCGAATCCCGAATCCCGAATCCCGAATCCCGAATCCCGAATCCCGAATCCCGAATCCCGAGTCCCGAAGCCCGAGTCCCGAGTCCCGAGTCCCGAGTCCCGAGTCCCGAGTCCCGAAGCCCGAGTCCCGAGTCCCGAGTCCCGAGCTGGCGACGGCACCGCACTTCTCCCCTCCCCCGCCTGCGGGGGAGGGGCGGGGGAGAGGGCCGCCCCCGCCAGCGCGCGCCGCTGGGCCGGCAACGATGAAGATCATGGCAAGTGCCGGCCCTCTCCCCCGGCCCCTCTCCCAGAGGGAGAGGGGAGCTGACCGCGCTCCGCTTAACGATCCCTGCTCCCTGCTCCCTGCTCCCTGCTCCCTGCTCCCCGGTCCCTGCCGCCTGCAACCTGGCCCCTGCCACCTGCCACCTGCCACCTGCCACCTGCCACCTGCCACCTGCCACCTGCCACCTGCCACCTAGTCCCTGGTCCCTGGTCCCTGGTCCCTGGTCCCTGGTCCCTGGTCCCTGGTCCCTGGTCCCTGGTCCCTGGTCCCTGGTCCCTGGTCCCCGGTCCCTGGTCCCCGGCCCGGCCCCGCCCAGCAGTCCCGCCGAATGAATTCACTCCGGACTGTCGCCCTCGTCCTCGTCGTCGCCCGGGCCGGACAGGCCCAATAGGCTTTCGGGCAACTGCTTGCCCGGGGCGACGCCCAGGCTGCGCAACTGCTCGGCGCGGCGGACCAGGTTGCCGCGACCCTGGGCGAGCTTGGCCAGCGCCGACTGATGCATCTTTTGCGCGCGCTCCAGGGCATCGCCAACCTTGGCCAGGTCGTCGATGAAGCCGACGAACTTGTCGTACAGCTTGCCGGCGCGGTCGGCGATCAGGCGCGCGTTGCGGTCCTGCTCCTCGGTGCGCCACAGCTGCGCGACCAGGCGCAGCGAGGCCAGCAGGTTGCTTGGCCCGACCGGGATGATGCGGCGCCGGAAGGCGTCCTCGTAGATCGCCGGGTCGCGGCGCAGCGCCTCCAGGAAGGCCCCTTCGACCGGCACGAACAGGAACACCAGGTCGGGCGCGTTGAGGCCCTCCAGGCGGCTGTAGTCCTTGCTTCCGAGTTGCATGACGTGCCGGCGCAGGGCCGCGACGTGCTGGCCCAGGTGGCGCTCGCGCTGCTCCTCGTCGGCGGTCTCGCAGGCGCGCTGGTAGTCGGTCAGGGCGACCTTGGCGTCGATCACGATGTCGCGGTCGCCGGGCAGGCGCAGCACGGCGTCGGGCCGGTACAGGTCGCCGTCGGCGTCACGGTAGCTTTCCTGGGTCAGGTACTCGCGGCCGCGCTCCAGGCCGGCCAGTTCCAGCAGGCGTTCCAGCTTGAGTTCGCCCCAGTAGCCCTGGCTGCGGCTGTCGGCGGTCAGCGCGCGGGTCAGGCTGTGCGCCTCGCTGCCCAGCTTGTGGTTGAGTTCGATGAGCTGGCGCACCTCGACCTGCAGGGCCGTGCGGGCGCCGCCTTCCTTCTCGTAGGCCTCGCCGACCGCCTTGCGGAACTCGCCGAGCTGCTCGCGCAGCGGCGCCAGCAGCTGGCCGATCTGCTCGCTGTTGTGCTCGCCGAAGCGGCGCGCCTTGTCGTCGAGGATCTGCGTGGCCAGGGCCTGGAACTCCAGGCGCATGCGTTCGCGGGACTGCTCGAGGTCGCGCAGGCGATCGCCGGCGGCCTGCTGCTGCTCCTGCAGGCGGGCGGCGAGTTCGGCGCCATGCGCGGTGGCAGCCTGCAGGGCGGCGCGCACCTGGGCCAGCTCGCTCTCCAGCGACTGCGCGCGCTCGGCGCGCGTGGCCAGGCCGGCGCGCTCGCCTGCCAGGCGTTGCAGCTGCTCGCGGGCGGCATCGAGCTGGCCGTCGCGGGCGGCCAGCCAGGACCGGCACTGGGCAAGCTCGTCCGCCAGGGCGTTGCGGCCGGCGGCCAGGGCAGCGATCTCGGCGTCCCGGGCGATGCGGCCCTCGATTTCGCCCCGCCGACGACCGGCGCGCAGGCCCAGCCAGGCGGCCAGCGCCACCGCGGCCACGACGGCGGCGCTGGACAGGGCGATCAGGACGTGGATGGGGTCCATGGCGGGTCCGGCAGCGGCAGCGACGGCCATTCTAGGCGACCGCCATCCCGTATCATGAGACTCCCTTTCCCGCGGAGCCCGAAATGACGATCCAGGTCGGCGACACCCTGCCCCAGGCCACCTTCAACATGCTCCTGGACGGCGTCCAGGCGGTCAGCACCGACGAGGTCTTCAAGGGCAAGAAGGTCGTGCTGTTCGCGGTGCCCGGCGCCTTCACGCCGACCTGCTCGGCCAAGCACCTGCCCGGCTTCATCGAGCACCTGGACGCGTTCCGCGCCAAGGACGTGGAGATCGCCTGCATGGCGGTCAACGACGCCTTCGTGATGGACGCCTGGGCGCGCAGCCAGAAGGCGCCCAAGGACATCATGATGCTGGCCGACGGCAATGGCGCCTTCACCAAGGCACTGGGCCTGGAGCTCGACGCCAGCGGCTTCGGCATGGGCCTGCGCGCCCAGCGCTTCGCCCTGTACGCCGAGGACGGCGTGGTCAAGGTGCTGCACGTCGAGGCGCCGGGCGAGTTCAAGGTCTCCAGCGCCGAGGCGATGCTGGCGGCGATCTGAGTACCGCCAGTGCCGGGGGCCGGAGGGCACCCCGAAGCGCGCTTCGGTCCACCGGTCAGGCGCCCGTCCATACGCGCGCCTGAGGCATCGAACGCAAGCGCGGTTGCCGGGTCGGGCGAGCCGACAGGGACGTTGCCCGTCGGCCGCGTCGCAGTCGATCGGCGGCCGGCGAGGGGCGGTCCAACGCCCCTGCCGCGCACGAACTACTCGGTCGTCGGCTCGCCTGCGGCCGCGGCCTCGTCCGGCGCACCGTCCTCGTCGCCTTCGCCGTCCTCGCCGAAGGCCTCGACCCGCACCACGCCGGCCAGGGCCTCGTCGCCGGGCAGGCGGATCAGGGTGACGCCCTGGGTGATGCGGCCCAGCTGGCTGACCTCGGCGACGCGCGTGCGCACCAGGGTGCCCTGGTCGGAGATCAGCATGATCTCGTGGCCCTCGGTGACCTGGACGGCGCCGACCAGGCCGCCGTTGCGGGCGCTGGTCTGGATGGCGATCACGCCCATGGTGCCGCGGCCCTTGCGCGGGAACTCCGGCAGCGGCGTACGCTTGCCGTAGCCGCGTTGGGTGGCCAGCAGGACGTCGCCCTCGTCGGCGACGATCATCGAGACCACCGACTGGTCCTGGGCCAGGGTGATGCCGCGCACGCCGCGCGCGGTGCGACCCATGGCGCGCACCGCATCCTCGGCGAAACGCACGCACTTGCCGTGGCTGCCGAACAGCAGGATGTCGCGCTTGCCGTCGGTCAGGGCGACGTCGACCAGGGCATCGCCCTCGTCCAGGCCGATCGCCCAGATGCCGATGCTGCGCGGTCGCGAGAAGTCCGCCAGCGGCGTCTTCTTGACCACGCCCTTGCGGGTCGCGAAGAACACGTAGCGGTCGTCCGGGTAGTCGCGCACGGGCAGGACGGCGTTGATCTTCTCGCCCTCCTCCAGGTTCGGCAGGAAGTTGACGATCGGACGGCCGCGGGCGTTGGGGCCGGCCTGCGGGATGCGGAACACCTCCAGCCAGAACACCCGGCCGCGGCTGGTGAAGGTCAGCAGGGTGTCATGGGTGTTGGCGACCCACAGCTGCTCGACGAAATCCTCTTCCTTCATCGAGGTCGCCATGCGGCCGCGGCCGCCGCGGCGCTGCGCCCGGTAGGTGGTCACCGGCTGGCTCTTGATGTAGCCGCCGTGCGACAGGGTCACCACCATGTCCTCCTCGGCGATCAGGTCGAGGGTCTGCAGGTCTTCCTGGGAGGCGCGGATCTCGGTGCGGCGCGCATCGCCGAACTCCTCGGTGATGCTGGCCAGCTCGTCCCGGATCACCGCGAGCAGGCGATCGGGGTTGGTCAGGATCTCGACCAGCGCCTCGATGGTGCGCAGGATCTCCCGGTACTCGTCGGTCAGCTTCTCCTGCTCCAGCCCGGTCAGGCGGTTCAGGCGCATGTCCAGGATTTCCTTGGCCTGGATCTCCGAGAGCTGGTAGCCGTCGTCGAACAGGCCGACGCCGGCCGGCAGGTCTTCCGGACGCGACACGTCGGCGCCCTTCTCGGCCAGCAGCGCACGCACCAGGCCGGCCTCCCAGCGCCGCGCCAGCAGGCGCTCGCGGGCTTCGGCGGGGGTCGGCGAGGTCTTGATCGTTTCGATCATCTCGTCGATGTTGGCCAGCGCAACGGTCAGGCCCTCGAGCAGGTGGGCGCGGGCGCGCGCCTTGCGCAGCTCGAACACGGTACGCCGGGTCACCACCTCGCGGCGGTGGCGCACGAAGGCCTCCAGGGCCTCCTTGAGATTGAGCAGCTTCGGCTGGCCGCCGACCAGGGCGACCATGTTGATGCCGAACACCGTCTGCATCTGGGTCTGCTGGAACAGGTTGTTCAGCAGCACGTCGGCGGACTCGCCGCGCTTGACCTCGATGACGATGCGCATGCCGTCCTTGTCGGACTCGTCGCGCAGGCCGTCCGGGGCGATGCCCTCGATCTTCTTCTCGCGGTGCAGTTCGGCGATGCGCTCGATCAGGCGCGCCTTGTTGACCTGGTAGGGCAGCTCGTGGACGACGATCGCCTCGCGGCCGCTGCGCTCGTCGGTCTCGATGCTGGCGCGGGCGCGCACCAGCAGGCGGCCGCGGCCGGTGTGGTAGGCGCTGCGGATGCCGGCGGCGCCGTTGATGATGCCGCTGGTCGGGAAGTCCGGCCCGGGCACGTGCGCCATCAGCCCGTCGATGCTGATCTCCGGGTCGTCGATCAGGGCCAGGGTCGCGGCGACCACCTCGCGCAGGTTGTGCGGCGGGATGTTGGTGGCCATGCCGACCGCGATGCCGGCCGAGCCGTTGACCAGCAGGTTCGGCACGCGGGTGGGCAGCACCAGCGGCTCGGATTCGGATTCGTCGTAGTTCGGGCCGAAATCGACGGTTTCCTTGTCGATGTCCGCCATCAGCTCGTGGGCGAGCTTGGCCATGCGCACTTCGGTGTAGCGCATCGCCGCCGGGGCGTCGCCGTCGACCGAGCCGAAGTTGCCCTGGCCGTCGATCAGCGGGTAGCGCAGGCTCCAGGGCTGGGCCATGCGGACGATGGTGTCGTAGACCGCGGAGTCGCCGTGCGGGTGGTACTTGCCGATCACGTCGCCGACCACGCGCGCCGATTTCTTGTAGGCCTTGTTGTAGTCGTTGCCGAGCTCGCGCATGGCGTGCAGCACGCGGCGGTGCACCGGCTTCAGGCCGTCGCGGACGTCCGGCAGGGCGCGTCCCACGATCACGCTCATCGCGTAATCGAGGTAGCTCTGCTTCATCTCGTCCTCGATGTTGACGCGAATGACTTCCTTGGCGAGTTCTGCCATCAGTGGTCCTTGCTGGAACGAGGGTGGCCGGTACGCGCAAGTGCGCGCAGCCCCTGCATCGGCGGGCTGTCGCCGGCCCCGGAATCAACGCGATATTGTAGCCCAACGGGCGCCCGGGGTCGCTGCCGCAACTGCCGTGACGGCGGAAGCTCGGCATCGCGCCCCAGGCCGGCGGCAGGCGCGCCGCACGATCCGGGCCGCCGCCCGCGGTGCGCCGCATGGCGCCGCCGGGTGCCGCGCCGATGCAGGGATCGTCGCACCTATACTTCGCCGCCCCGTTCCGCAGGCCGGCCATGCCTCCAGCCCAGACAATGCGCCCACACCCGGTCGCCGCCACCATCGCGCTGGCTGTCGCTGTGCTGCTCACCAAGCTGGCGGTGCTGGCCCTGGATCCGGAGGTCCGCTTCTTCTTCGGCGATTCGGGCAGCTACGTGCACGCGGCGCTGACCGGCTGGGTACCCCCGGACCGCTCGCCCACCTACCCGCTGCTGGTGGCCTCCATGGGCGGCGCGGGCGGCCTTTGGCGCCTGGTGCTGGTGCAGTCGGCGATCGGCGCACTGTCCTGCCTGCTGGTCTGGTCGCTGCTGGTGGGCCCGCTGCGGGTGCGCCCGGCCCTGGCCGCCGCTGCCGCCCTGCTGCTGGCGCTGGAGCCGATGCAGCTCTACTACGAGCGCTCGGTGATGGCGGAAACCGCAGGTACCGCCTGCCTGCTGGCGATGCTGGCCGCCCTGGCCGCGACCTTGCACCAGCGCCGGCCGGTCTGGCTGGCCGCTGCCGCGGCCCTGGGCGTGGCGGCGGTCAGTCTGCGCGTCAGCCTGCTGCCGGTGGTCCTGGTGCTGGGCGCCCTGGCGCCCCTGCTCTGGCTGGTGGCCCTGCGGCCTGCGCGGCCCACGGGTCCGGCGCTGCTGTCCTGGCTGGTGCTGGCCGTGACACTGACCATCGGCGCCCACCATGCCTACCGCAGCTGGTACGGCACGATCTCGGGCGGCGCACCGGCCTGGATCGCCGACGAGCCCTGGTTCCGCCTGGGCTGGCTGGCGCCTCTGGTGCGACCGGACCACCTGACGCACCTGGGACTGCCCCCCGACCTGCTCGACCGGGTCGGACCGTCCCTGGGCGAGCCCCGTGCCCGCGAGGCGCAGATCTGGAGTCCCGATGGCCTGGTGAACGTCCTGCGCCAGGCCGGTGGCGAGCAGGGACCGCGCATCGCCGGCAAGATCGTCAAGCGCATCCAGCGTGAGCATCCCCTCGCGATCGTCCGCCTGGGTCTGTCGACGGTGGCCGACCACTTCGACGCCGCCTATGCCCGGGACCGCATGGGCAACGACCTGGGCCGCCATACCCACGCCAGCGCTGCCTTCATCGCGCGTGTGCGCGAGCACTACGACCACGACGCGAGCGACTGGCGCCATGACCACGCGCCGGTGGCGCGCGCCTTCGAGGCGGCACGGCTGGTCTACACGCTTGCCCTGCTGATGGCGTTCCCGGCCGGCGCCTGGCTGCTCTGGCTGGCCTGGCGCCGGCGCGATCCGGTCGCCGCCCTGCCGGCGCTGGCCCTGCTCGGGCTGGCCACCGCCTACGTGCTGTTCAGCCACATCCTGGTGTACCGCTACCTGCACCCGCTGGTGCCGGTGCTGCTGGTCACCCTGGCGGTGCTGGCCGACCGGCTGGGAAGATCCAGCGGCTCGAGCTTGCGAAGTTGACCAGCATGCCGGCCAGCGAGCCGGCCGCCACGCCCAGCACCGGCCAGGCCTGGACCGTCGCCAGGGTGGCCAGCAGGGCGGCGTAGACGGCGTAGTTGACCAGGCCGCCCCCGGCCATCGCCAGCAGCCAGCGGCGCAGCTCGGCCAGACGGTCGCGGCCGCGGCGATCGGCGAAGGTCCAGTAGCGGTTGCACAGCCAGGTCGCGGTCGCGGCGGCCAGGAACGACGGCACCCGGGCCAGGTACGGATCGACGCCGCCCGGCCCGACCAGCAGCATCAGCACGCCGGCATCGACCAGGAAGCCGAGCACGCCGACCACGCCGAAGCGCAACAGCCGGGTCATGGCTTGCGGCCGGGCGCCTGCTGCGACAGATAGGCCAGCATGCGCAGCTCGCGCCGGCCACGGGTGACCGTGTCCAGGATCAGCCCGGTGTAGAACGACAAGGTCGCCATCAGCATCAGGCCGGTCGCCAGGATCGCGGTCGGGAAGCGCGGCACCAGGCCGGTTCGCAACCATTCCAGCACCACCGGGATACCCAGCACCAGCGCGGCCAGGCCGAGCAGCAGCGCCGCCAGACCATGGAACATGAGCGGCCGCTCGGCCGCGAACAGCCGCAGCATGGTGCGCAGGATCCGCCAGCCATCGCGCCAGGTGCTGAGCTTGCTGTGCGAGCCCTCCGGCCGCTCGAAATAGGGCGTGTCGACCTCGAGCACCGGCATGCGCAGTTCCAGGGCATGCACGGTCAGCTCGGTCTCGGTCTCGAAGCCTTCGGAAAGCGCGGGAAAGGACTTCGCGTAGCGCCGGCTGAAGGCCCGGTACCCGGACAGGATGTCCCGGCACGGCCGCCCGAACAGGCGCGCCAGGAAGCCGGTGAGCAGCCGGTTGCCGAACGCGTGGCCGCGTCGGTAGGCGCCCTGGTCGACCGCGTGGCGGGTCGCCACCACCATGTCGGCGCCCTGTCCCAGCACGCCGTCGAGCAGGCGCGGCGCGCTGGCGGCATCGTAGGTGCCATCGCCATCGACCATCAGGTAGGCATCGGCGTCGACGTCGGCGAACATCCGGCGCACGACATTGCCCTTGCCCTGCAGGCCGACCGCCACCACCCGGGCGCCGGCATCGCGCGCCACCTGGGCGGTACCGTCGCTGGAGTTGTTGTCGAACACCCAGACCTGGGCATCGGGCAGCGCCTGCCGGAAGCCGGCCACCACGCCGGCGATGGTGGCCGCCTCGTTGTAGCAGGGCACCAGGACCGCGACCACCGGTGTGGCGCTCATCGGGTCGCCTCCAGCAGCGCGGCCAGGTCGCCGGGCTTGGGATCGCGCACCACGCCGCGCTCGGTGACGATGGCGTCGACCAGACCGGCGGGCGTGACATCGAACACCGGGTTCCATGCGCGCACGTCCGGGGCGGCGGTCGCCTGTCCGGCCACGCGGGTGACCTCCGAGGGATCGCGCAGTTCGATCTCGATGCCGGCGCCATCGGCCATCGCCAGGTCGACCGTGCTGGAAGGCGCCACCACCATCACCTTGACGCCGAAGTGGCGGGCGGCGATCGCCAGCTGCAGCGTGCCGATCTTGTTGGCGACATCGCCATTGGCGGCAATCCGGTCGGCGCCGACGATCAGCCAGTGCACGGCGCCGCTGGCCATCAGGTGGGCGGCGGCGCTGTCGACCAGCAAGGTGGCGGGGATGCGGTCCTGGGCCAGCTCCCAGACGGTCAGCCGGGCGCCCTGCAGCCAGGGTCGGGTTTCCGTGGCGTGCACCTGCGCGATCAGCCCCTGCGCCCAGGCGGCACGGATCACGCCCAGGGCGGTGCCGAACCCGGCGGTGGCCAGGGAGCCGGTGTTGCAGTGGGTCAGCACGCCGCTGCCAGGGGCGATCAGGCCGGCACCGAGTTCGCCCATACGGCGATTGGCGGCCAGGTCCTCCGTCTCGATCGCCGCTGCCTGCTCGGTGAGCGCCGCGGGATCGAGCAGGCCGTGGCCGCGGGCGCAGTCCAGCATCCGCTGCACCGCCCAGGCCAGGTTGACCGCGGTCGGACGCGCCGCCACCAGGGTCCGGGCCGGCGCCGCCAGGACCTCGATGCCGGTCTCGCCGCGCGCATGCGCGTGCCGGGCGGCCAGCACCATGCCCCAGGCCCCGGCGATGCCGATCGCCGGCGCGCCGCGCACGGCAAGGTCGTGGATCGCGGCGGCCACCTCCTCGACGCTGCGGCAGGCCAGGTACCCGACCTCGCCAGGCAGGCGGCGCTGGTCGAGCAGGCGCAGGTGATCGCCCTGCCAGGAGATCGGTCGCAGGGAGTCGTGCGGATCGACAGTCGCGGTCATTGGCGGTACGGGGCATCGGCAGCGGCGGGCGCATAGAATGCCTGCCCGGTGCCCGGCACGGCAAAGCGTCCCGAAGGACTGATCCCATGAACGACTCCCTGCGCACGCTGCAGGCTGCGGCGGCCGGCGGCGACCGCGAGTCCCAGTTCCGCCTGGGCCTGGTGCTGGCGCGTTCCGGCGACGCTGGCCGGGCGGCGGCCTGGCACCGCCGGGCAGCCGCCGCCGGACACCTTGGTGCCAGTCGGGAACTGGCCCTGTTCGCGCTGTTCGGCCTGGCCGGGCCGGTCGACCTGGACGCCGCGCGGGCCGGCCTGCAGGCCAGCCACGCCGGCGGCGATCCGGAATCGGCCTACTGGCTGGCCCTGGCCCGGTCCGCGGGCGGCGAACCGGGCTCGGCGCAGGTCGTCGACCTGCTTGCCCAGGCCGCGGCGGCCGGAGACCCCCGCGCACTGCGCAACCTTGCCCTGTTCCGCGCCGACACGGGCGACCTTGCCGGCGCCCTGGCCGGGCTGGCCCGGGCGGCCCGGGCGGGAGACGCCCATAGCGCCCAGGTGCTGGTGCGCCTGGGCGCCAGCGAAACCCCGCCCGCCGACGTGGCAACGGCGGCGCGGCCGCCCGCGCCGATCCGGCCCTGGTTGCGGCCCGAGGCGACCGTGCATTGCGCTGATCCCTACGTGGCGACCTGCGACCGGGTGTTCAGCGCATTGGACTGCGCCCATCTGATCGAACTGGGCCGACCCACTCTGATGCCGTCCCAGGTGGTCGACCCGCACAGCGGGCGGGTGTTGCGCGACGATTACCGCACCTCGTCCTCGACCGAGCTCGCCGCCTTCGTCGAGGACCCCTGGGCACTGGTCCTTCAGAACAGGCTGTGCGAGCTGGTCGACGCACCCCTGGGGCACGCCGAGTGGTTGTCGTTGCTGCACTACGCACCCGGCCAGGAGTATCGCCCGCACCGTGACTACCTGCCGCCGCCCGCCTTGAAGACCGCGGCGGGGCGAAAGGCCGGCCAACGTCGCTACACGGTGTTCGCCTACCTGTGCGACGTCGAGGCCGGCGGCGGCACCGCTTTCCCGGAACTGGACGTGACCGTCGAGCCGCGTCTGGGCCGGGCCGTGCTGTTCCACAACCTGGACAGCGACAGCGCACCGGACCCGCGCACCCTGCACGCCGGTCTGCCGGTCCTGGCCGGCGAGAAATGGCTGGCGACGCTGTGGCTGCGCGAGCGCGCCCTGCGTCACGCCCCGCCGGCCGCCGGTTGAGGGCCGGGCGGCGGCCAGTGGACCGCCGCAAGGGCGGTGCGGCGCAGGGAATCAGCCCCCGCGCCGCGTTGCCCGGGACCGGGGCGATCAGCGCACCCTGAAATCAGCCGCGCAACCGCCATCGACCCAGATGCCACGACGGTCCCAACCCCAGGTGCGCCCGAACTCGCACCGCGTCCGGCTGGTCTGGCGCAGCAGCTCGACGCCACGGCGACCGACCCGGACCGGGCACATGCGATATCGGTAGCGATCGGACTCGCAGCGCACAACCTCGCCCGGACCACCCCAGCCGGGGCCGCCACCGGGCGGCACAGGCACCGGCGGTCGCGGCGGCGGACCGCCACCGGCCCGGCGGACCGCGAACTCGCCACTGCAGCCCTGGCTGACCCAGACGCCCTGCTGGTCCCAGCCCCAGGTTCGACCGGGCACGCAGGGCGCGGCCGACAACTGGCGGACCAGGTAGGCCTCCGAGCCACGCCCGATGGGCGCCGGACAACCGGTGCGGCCGCCGCCGCGGGCATCACAACGGATGGTTCCGCCGGAATCCCCCCAGCCGCGCTGGGCGTGGGCGGGCGCCGGAATCAGCGCGACGGCGCCGGCGGCGAACAGGCTCATGGCGAAAATTCGCGTTTGCATGGCATACCTCCTGCAGTGGCGGGCACGATGTGCGGCCATGCTGCCGACGCGGGCATGAACGCCAGCCCCCCGGAAAGGGCTCTTTCGTCGCGCTTGACCGGGCTGCCCCTGCTGCCTATGCTTCGCCCCCCACCTCACGGCGGGCGGTTAGCTCAGCGGTAGAGCATTGCCTTCACACGGCAAGGGTCGTAGGTTCGATCCCTACACCGCCCACCATCGATGATCACGCCATGATCAAGGGCCTGGCCAGTTCAAGCACCTGGATGTACGCGCGGGTCGAGTCCGGCGCCCGCGCCTCCCGGACCGCCTGATCGTCCCCTGCCCGGACCCACATCGGGCCACCCCCCGGCGATCCCGACCTGGGGCAGGAAGCACGGGGGGCTTCGACGCGGATTGCCCACCCCATCGATTGCGCCCTCCATGGCACCTCATCGATCCTGCCCGCGGGCGTCCCGCCCGGCGCACCGACGCCGGGCGGGAGCTGCGCTCAGGTCGGGCAGTCCGGCAGGCCGGGTGCGCACTCGAAGCCGTTGGCGAAGAGCGTGTCGTCCTCCACCAGCGGCAGCAGCACCTCGCCGAAGTGCCGGCCGCCGCCGGTGTAAACCTGCGTGCTGGTCTGGCTGGCGACATCGTAGACGTGCACGCCGCTGCCATTGCTCCACAGGATGTTGCCGTTGCCCAGCTGGTAGACGCCACGACTGCCGGACGCCGCGAAGCTGGAAAGCAGCGCGCCGGTGCCGCTGTCCAGTCGGACCACGTTGTTGCTCGAGAAGCCCGCGGCCAGCACGTCGCCGTTGATGGCGATGGCCATCTGCTGGGCAAAGTTCAGCGAGGTCGTGTTGTGGAAGGTCCCCAGGCTGGCCCCGGCGTCGTCGTAGCGGTGGATGTCGTCGTTGGCGTTGCTGTTGGCGACCAGGACGTCGTCCTCGCGGACCAGGATCGCGAACGGACTGGAACTGCTCGCGGCCATGCTGATCGAACCCAGCACGGTGCCGGTAAGGCTGATCCGCACCAGGGCGGCCCCCGGGGCGCCGTTCGCGGTCCCTGAATTGGTCAACCACACCTCGTCGCCGACGATCGCCATGCCGCGCAAATTGTCGAGGCCGCCGCCGGTGCCACCACCGATCTGGCCCAGGAAGGCGCCATCGAGGTCGAACCGGGCCACCCGGTCGCCGACCTGTTCGGAGACCCACAGCTCCTCGCCGATCTGGACGACATGGATCGGCGTGCCGGCCTGCAACGGGAACCAGTCGCCATCGACCAGGGCCCCGTTTTCAGGGTCGAACAGCACCATCCGGTTGTTGGAACTGTCCGGCATCGCCACGCGCAGGACCTCGCCTGGACCCCCGGCGACCTCGGCGCGCACCGTCACGCCGTTGAACACGGTGGAGTTGCCCCAGGAACCGCCGCCATCGGCCGAGAACCGGTAGCCCTCGAAGGCCACGCCGTCGGCCACCGGGGGCGCGTTCGGGGAGAGCGACTGCCACAGCAGGCTCTGCGTGGTGGCCGGCCCCTTGAACACCAGCCAGTAGCGGGTGTCCGGATCCAGCACGGCGGCGCCCGACACGGGCGTCACCGCCACCTCGGTCGGCGTCAGGTTCTCGGGGACGGGCGTGTCGTCGAACTCGAACAGCACGGCCCCCGGGTTGCCGCCGGCATCGACGTGCAGCGAAGCCGAGAGCACGGAGGACGGCGTCGGGTTGCTGAGCAGCGCGGTGGCCGACAGCAGGCGCAACGGCTCGCTGCCGGTGGTGAATCCCACGCCCTTCTGGCGGTTCACGGCGTCCGTGCCGAGCCCGAGATTGGTGCCGCCGCCAGAGGGCGTGCCCGGCAGATTGTTGAGGATGATCAGGGTCTGCGCCTGGGCTGCCGTGGCCAGCAGCGCCAGCACCAGCGCGACAATCGGAACCAGCCTGCGAATGGACATTGTTCTCCCCTTCGGACGGAACCAGAGGCCCGCATACCATCACTCGCATCGCCTCGTCAACCCTGCGCCACCCGCGGGCCTTTCCGTTCCGGATGGCCTCCACCTGCAGCCCCCGGGCGGCGGATGGCCGCCGTTCCTTCCCGCATCCACACCCGCCAGCGCCGGGCCGGGGCCGCATCGCCCACGATCGGATGCGGCGACACGGGCGCCTGCAATGCGCAGCATCTGGCGGACTCGCTCGCTGGATTGCGAGCTCCCCTCGAATGGGAGAGGAGCCGGGGAGAGGACTGGCGCTCGCCATGACCCGCATCGTTGCCGGTCCAGCGGCGTGCGCTGGCCGGGGCAGCCCTCTCCCCCGCCCCTCCCCCCGCAGGGGGGAGGGGAGAAGTGCGGTGCCGTCGCACTTCCCGCATGCTTCGGCAGGGCGGCGTCTCAGAGACTCGGCGGGTCAGCTGTCCCGGAGGGAGCGGGTGCAGATCGCACCCGCTCAGCAGAATTCGGATTCCCGACCACTGCTCCCCGCTCCCCGCTCCCCGCTCCCCGCTCCCTGCTCCCTGCTCCCTGCTCCCTGCTCCCTGCTCCCCGCTCCCTGCTCCCCGCTCCCTGCTCCCCGCTCCCTGCTCCCCGCTCCCTGCTCCCTGCTCCCTGCTCCCTGCTCCCTGCTCCCTGCTCCCTGCTCCCTGCTCCCTGCTCCCTGCTCCCTGCTCCCTGCTCCCTGCTCCCTGCTCCCTGCTCCCTGGTCCCTGCTCCCTGGTCCCTGCTCCCTGGTCCCTGCTCCCTGCTCCCTGGTCCCTGCTCCCTGGTCCCTGGTCCCCGGTCCCCGGTCCCCGGTCCCCCATCCCAACCACCGTCGCCGGACCGTCCCGACCGCACCGGCTATACTTGCCGGCTGGCCGCCGCAGCGGCCCACGCACGTCTCACCAAAGGACCTTCCGGCATGGACTCCCTGCTCAAGCAACTCGGCCTGGCCGCCGACAATTCCGGCACCTACCTCGGCAACGGCGAGTGGTCGAGGACCACCGACGCTGGCGTCATCGAGTCGGTCAACCCGTCCAGCAACCAGCCGATCGCCCGGGTCCACGCCAGCAGCCAGGGCGACTACGAGACCATCGTCAAGCGCGCCCAGGCGGCCTTCGAGACCTGGCGCACCACCCCGGCGCCGCGCCGCGGCGAGGCCGTGCGCCTGTGCGGCGAGGCGCTGCGCGCCCACAAGGACGCCCTGGGCACCCTGGTCGCCGCCGAGATGGGCAAGATCAAGGCCGAGGGCGACGGCGAGGTGCAGGAGATGATCGACATCGCCGACTTCGCGGTCGGCCAGTCGCGCATGCTGTACGGCCTGACCATGCACTCCGAGCGCCCCGGCCACCGCATGTACGAGCAGTGGCACCCGATCGGCCTGGTCGGGATCATCTCGGCGTTCAACTTCCCGGTCGCGGTGTGGAGCTGGAACGCGTTCCTGGCCGCGGTGTGCGGCGACATCTGCATCTGGAAGCCGTCGCCGAAGACGCCGCTGACTGCGGTGGCGACCATGAAGATCTGCAACGAGGCGCTGCGCAAGGGCGGCTTCCCCGACATCTTCTTCCTGTTCAACGATGCCGGCACCGAGCTGGCGCAGCAGTTCGTCGACGACCACCGCGTGCCGCTGGTCAGCTTCACCGGCTCGACCGCGGTCGGCCGCACGGTCGGCGAGCGGGTCGCCCGGCGCATGGGCCGCTCCCTGCTCGAGCTGGGCGGCAACAACGCCATCGTCCTGCACGAGAGCGCCGACCTGAAGCTGGCGATCCCGGCCATCGTGTTCGGCGCGGTCGGCACCGCCGGCCAGCGCTGCACCACCACCCGCCGCCTGATCGTCCACGAATCGCTGCACGACGAGGTGGTCGCCAAGCTGGCGGCGGCCTACGCCCAGGTCGAGAAGAAGATCGGCGACCCCACCGATCCGGCCACGCTGATGGGCCCGCTGATCGACCAGGACTCCGTGCGCCGCTACCTGGATGCCGTGGCCAAGGCCAGGGCCGCCGGCGGCACCGTGGTCACCGGCGGCGAGGCCATCGACCGCCCCGGCAACTTCGTGCGCCCGACCCTCGTCACCGGCGTCGCCAACGATGCCGAGGTGATCCAGACCGAGACCTTCGCACCGATCCTGTACGTGATCCCGTACAAGGATCTGGACGAGGCGATCGCCCTGCACAACGCCGTGCCGCAGGGCCTGAGCTCGTCGATCTTCGCCACCGACCTGCGCGCCGCCGAGCGCTTCCTGTCGGCGGCCGGCTCGGACTGCGGCATCGCCAACGTCAACATCGGCACCTCCGGCGCCGAGATCGGCGGCGCCTTCGGCGGCGAGAAGGAGACCGGCGGCGGTCGCGAGTCCGGCTCGGACGCCTGGAAGGTCTACATGCGCCGGCAGACCAACACCATCAACTATTCCGACGCGCTGCCGCTGGCGCAGGGCATCAAGTTCGATTTCTGAGCGCCCCGGATGGGGGCGGCGAGTGCCTGCTGCCCCCATCCCGCCAACGCCCTCGCCGCCCTCGCATTTCGCCCATGTACTCCCTGCTGCGGCCGCTGCTGTTCTCGCTGGATGCCGAGCGCGCCCACGACGCCACCCTGGCGCTGCTGCGCGGCGGCCACCGGCTGGGGCTGGTGCGCCAGACGATCGAGCCGCTGCCGGTGCGGGCGTTCGGCATCGACTTCCCCAACCCGGTCGGCCTGGCCGCCGGCCTGGACAAGAACGGCGCCTGCATCGACGCGCTGGCGGCGCTGGGCTTCGGCTTCATCGAGGTCGGCACGGTCACGCCGCGGCCGCAGGCGGGCAATCCGCGGCCGCGCTTGTTCCGGCTGCCCGAACAGCAGGCGGTGATCAACCGCTTCGGCTTCAACAATCTGGGTGTCGACGCCCTGGTCGCGAATGTCGAGCGCGCACGCTTCCGCGGCGTGCTCGGCATCAACATCGGCCGCAACAAGGACACCGCCAACGAGGACGCGGTGCGCGACTACGTGCACTGCATGGAACGCGTCTACCCGCTGGCCACTTACATCACCGTCAACATCTCCTCGCCGAACACCCAGGGCCTGCGCGACCTGCAGCAGGAGGCCACGCTGCGCCGCTTCGTGGAGATCCTGCGCGAGCACCAGGAACGCCTGGCCGGCCAGCACGGCCGGCGCGTGCCGATGCTGGTCAAGCTCGCCCCGGACCTGGACACCGCCGCCCTGGACGGCGTCGCCGCGGCGATGCTGGCGGCGCGCCCGGACGGCCTGATCCTGACCAACACCACCATCGGCCGCGCGGGCGTCGAGCAGCATCCGCTGGCCGGCCAGGCCGGCGGCCTGTCCGGGCGGCCGCTGATGGGCCCCGCCACCGCCGTGCTGCAGGGCATGCGCGACCGGGTCGGCGACGAGCTGCCCCTGGTCGGCGTCGGCGGCATCGTCCGCGGCGCCGATGCGGTCGCCAAGCTCGCCGCCGGCGCCTGCCTGGTTCAGTGCTACACCGGCCTGGTCTACCAGGGCCCGGCCCTGGTGGGCGACTGTGTCGAGGCGATCCGCGCCCGCCGCGCATGAGCCTGCACCTGGAGCACGACGCCGACCTCACGGCCCTGAACACCTTCGGGGTGCCGGCCCGCGCCGCGATGCTGGCGCGCGTCGACGACGCCGGCGAACTGCCCGGCCTGTTCGCGGCGATCGCCGGCCAGGGCCTGCCCTGGCTGGCCCTGGGCCAGGGCAGCAACCTGCTGTTCGCCGACGACCCGCAGGGCATCGTCGTGCAGCCGGTGCTGGCCGGCATGGCGGTGGCAGGCGATTCCGGCGAACGGGTGCGGGTGCGCGCCGGTGCCGGCGAGTCCTGGCATGCCCTGGTGGAATGGACGCTGGCGCAGGGCCTGTGTGGCCTGGAGAACCTGGCCCTGATCCCCGGCACGGTCGGGGCTGCGCCGGTGCAGAACATCGGCGCCTACGGCGTCGAGCTGGCCGCCCTCATCGCCGCGGTCGAGGCCTTCGACGTCACCACCGGCGTCCCGTGCCGGCTCGAGCCCGGCGACTGCGGCTTCGCCTACCGCGATTCCCGGTTCAAGCGCGAGCCGGGGCGCTGGCTGATCACCGCCGTGGAGCTGGACCTGCCGCGCGACGCCGAACCGGTCACCGGCTACGCCGGGCTCGAGGCCGAACTGGCCGCCGCCGGCGTGACCCGGCCCGACGCCCGCGCGGTGTTCGAGGCCGTGTGCGCCCTGCGCCGCCGCAAGCTGCCCGACCCGGCGCGGATCGGCAATGCCGGCAGCTTCTTCAAGAACCCGGTGGTGCCAGCCCTGCAGGCCGCCTTCATCCGCGACCACCATCCCGACCTGCCCTGCTGGCCGACCGGCGCCGACCACGTCAAGCTCAGCGCCGCCTGGCTGATCGAGCACAGCGGCCTGAAGGGACACCGGGTCGGGGATGCCGGCGTCAGCGACCGCCACGCCCTGGTCCTGGTCAACCACGGCAAGGCCACCGGCGCCCAGCTGCTGGCCCTGGCCCGCCACGTCCAGGACACCGTGCAGGCGCGCTTCGGCGTCGCCCTGGAACCCGAGCCGGTCATCGTCGGCGCCGGTTGAGCCGGTCACGGAAGCGGCGGCCCGTCTGCGCTATCTTCGGCCGGTCCACAGGGGGACCGCCCATGTCATCGCTGCACGCACCCACCCTCGACGCCGCGCGCCGGCGCCTGCTCGGCCTGCTGCCGGCGACGCTCGGCGCCGAGGCCACGGCCATGCGCCGGCCCGGCAAGGCGCCGCTGGAAGCGACACCGGACGCGAGCCCCGCGCAGACCAGCGCGGTGGTCACGCCGCCGGCCCTGGTGCGCTGGCTGAATCGCGCCAGCTTCGGCGCGACGCCGGCCCTGCTGGCCGAGGTGCAGGCGCTGGGCGGCAGCGACGATGCCCGCTGGCAGGCCTGGGTCGACCAGCAGCTGAATCCGGCGGCGATCGCCGACCCCGAGGTCGATGCCCGGATCACCGCGGCGCGCTACCCGACCCTGTTCAAGTCCCTGACCCAGCTGTGGACCGACCACCACGGCGAGACCGCCAACTACGGCGTGCGCATGCGGCCGGTCAGCGAGAGCGAGTGCGCCAAGCTGGTGCGCGCAACCTACAGCCGGCGCCAGGCCTTCGAGGTGCTGGTCGACTTCTGGCACGACCACTTCAGCACCTTCGGCTGGCACTACGACGGCGGCACCGTGTTCCCGCACTGGGACCGCGACATCATCCGCGCGGGCGCGCTGGGCAACTTCCGGCAGATGCTGGGCGAGGTGACCCGCGCCACCACGATGATGTACTACCTCGACCTGCGCTCGAACCGCCGCGACGGGCCCAACGAGAACTACGCGCGCGAGCTGGTCGAGCTGCACACCCTGGGCGCCATGAACTACGCCGGCGTGCTGCGCCCGGACGACCCCAGCCTGCCGGTCGGCACCGGCAACGACGGCGTCGCGGTGCGCCTGAAGTACGTCGACGAGGACGTCTACAACGCCACCCGCGCCCTGACCGGCTGGACCATCCGCGACGGCCACTGGCAGTTCCCCGGCGACAACGACGGCAGCTACGTGTTCCGGCCCGGCTGGCACGACAACTACAGCAAGTGGTTCCTGGGCCGCTTCATCCAGAGCTACAAGGGCGAGACCGACGGCGAGCTGGTCCTGGACTGGCTGGCCGCCCACCCCGGCACCGCCCGCCACGTCTGCACCAAGCTGTGCCGGCGCCTGGTCGCCGACCAGCCACCGGCCGCCCTGGTCGACAGCGCCGCGGCGCTGTTCGGCCAGCTCTGGCAGGCGCCCGACCAGCTGCGCCAGGTGGTCCGCCACATCCTGCTCTCGCCGCACTACAAGGCGGCCTTCGACCAGAAGATCGTGCGGCCGTTCGCGGCCACCGCCCATGCCCTGCGCGTGCTGGGCGCCGACTTCACGCCGGTCTGGGACAACACCGCCACCTGGACCACCACCGAGGAGTTCACCTCGCGCCTGCAGGGCACCGGCCACCGGGCCTTCTACTGGGCGGCCCCGAACGGCTATCCGGACCGGCAGTCGGCCTGGTCCAGCTCGGGCGCGCTGGCGATGACCTGGAAGCTGCTGACCCGCCTGGTCGAGCTGCGCCAGGACCGCAACAACGCCAGCTCGCCGTTCCTGGCCGACATCGTCGCCCAGACCCAGGCCGCCCTGCCCGCCGGCGGCCGCAACGCCAACGCCATCGTCGACCACTGGGCGCAGCGCCTGTACGGCCATGCCGCAGAGCCCGGCCGGCGCACCGTGCTGGTCGACTTCATGCGCCAGAACGCCGCCGCCGGCGACGAGCTGGACCTGGGCACCGACACCTGGAACCTCAACAACCTGCGCCTGCACTACACGCAGTCGCGGCTGCGCACCCTGGTGGCGATGCTGCTCTGCTCGCCCGAGTTCTTCCGGCGCTGAAGGAGACAAGGCCATGACCACCCTCAACCGCCGCGACTTCCTGCGCAGCTCCGCCCTTGCGACCCTGGCCGCCGGCGCCGGCGCCCGGACCCGGATCGCCCTGGCCGCGCCCGAGGCCGCCACCGACAACGTCCTGGTGTTCGTGTACCTGCGCGGCGGCATCGACGGCCTGTCCCTGGTGCCGCCGGTCGGCGGCAATCTGCGCGCCGAGTACGAGCAGGCGCGCGTCGCCACCCGGGTGCCGGCCAGCGGCGCCAACGGCGCCCTCGCCCTGCCCGGCAGCGGCGGCCTGTGGGGCCTGCATCCGCGCGCCAGCGGCCTGCACGGCCTGTACCAGGCCGGCCGGCTGGCCGTCGTCCACGCCGTCGGCATGGTCCACCAGCCGGTCAGCCGCAGCCATTTCGACGCCCAGGCGTTCATGGAGTACGGCCTGAACGGCCAGGCCGGCAGCGAGGGCTGGCTAACCCGGCACCTGGTCAGCGGCGGCCTGCCGGCAAACGTCGCGATCCCGGCGGTCAGCGCCGGCGCGATCACCTCGACCAGCCTGCTGGCCAGCACCGAGACCATCACCATGGGCAGCGGCGCCGAGTTCCGGCTGGACACCGCGCCCTGGGGCTGGAACTCGCGCGACCACTACAACCCGGCGCCGCCGGCCGCCTTCCAGGGCATGGTCGAGATGCTGCCGGCGTTGTGGCAGGGCAGCAGCCCGCTGGAGGCCAAGGGCCGCCAGGCGCTGGACGCGCTGGCGCTGATCCGGCCGATCGACTTTGCCGGCTACGCGCCGGGCAATGGCGCGCAGTACCCCTCCGGCGCCCTGGGCGACCAGTTCCGCATGCTGGCGAACCTCATCAAGCGGCCCGAGCTGGGCCTGCGCATCGCCACCGTCGACTATGGCGGCTGGGACACCCACAACGGCCAGGGCAACCCGACCCAGAGCTACGACTACTTCGGCCTGCGCGTCGAGGAGTTCTCGCGCGCCCTGACCGCCTTCTACACCGACCTCAACGGCGCCGGCGCCGGCAACCACGCCGCGCGCACCAGCATCGTCGTGCTCAGCGAATTCGGCCGCCGGGTGCTGGAGAACGACGCCGGCGGCACCGACCACGGCTACGGCAACGTCGCCCTGGTCCTGGGCGGTCCGGTCAACGGCGGCCAGACCTACGGCAGCTTCCCTGGCCTTGCCACCAGCCAGCTGTTCGAGCGCGCCGACGTCGGCGTCAGCACCGACTACCGGCAGATCCTGGCCGAGGTGCTGCTGCGCCGCCTGGGCAACCCCTACCTCGACCACGTCTTCCCCGGTCTGTCGACCTACACCCCGCTCGGCCTGTTCGCCGACGGCACCGGCCTGGCGCCAATCTGGGGCGGCTTCGACCGGCTGTTCGACAACGGCTTCGAGGTGGCCTGAGGGCTGGTCTTCAGGGCATTCCCGTCAGGCCTGCCCCTGCCCGGCCCGCGGGCCGCCCGGCGCGGCGCGCAACGGATCGGATCCTTTCCGCCGTCTACGTGTCGCCCTAGCGTCGCCCCACGCTTTCAGATCGGGGGCGG
This sequence comes from Lysobacterales bacterium, assembly GCA_019634735.1. Taxonomy (NCBI): domain Bacteria; kingdom Pseudomonadati; phylum Pseudomonadota; class Gammaproteobacteria; order Lysobacterales; species Lysobacterales bacterium. Next base: position 21,471 of record JAHCAT010000012.1, read on the forward strand.
AGTGGCTGATGGCCGTGCGGAGGCCGTCTCACGGTTCGAAGCCGTCCGCGAACAGCGCGTCCGGACCCAGCACGCGCAGGGCGACCGGCGGCGACAGGCTGTGGAAGCGGCCGCCGTCGTGCCAGGCCTCGGCGTGGATGTCGACGCGGCCCTGGCCGGTCGCGGTCCAGGTGCTGGCCCACGGCGGCGCGGTGACGCTCGCCACCACGACGTCGTCGACGCGCCAGTCGATGCGCACCAGGCCGGGCAGGTCGGTGGCGAGGGCCAGCGGCACGGGTTCGCCGGTGAGCACGGCGCTGCCGGCGGCCGGTGCGGTCACGGCCAGGACCTGGGCATCGCCCAGACCGGGCTCGCTGGCGTCGATCTGCTGCAGGAAGGCGACCAGTTGCGCGATCTGGCCGGCGTCCAGGGCGGCGGTGTCGCCATGCCGGCCCTCGGGGTTGCGGGCCAGCAGCACGTCTTCGAGGGTGGTGGCGGAACCGTCGTGCAGATAGGGCGCCGAGCCGGCCAGGCCGCGCAGGGTCGGCGCGTCCAGCGCCAGGATCGGCCGGCCCAGGCGCTGCCCGCTACCGGCGACCAGGGTGCCGACGTCGTGGCGCAGGCCGCTGGCGCTGTCGGTGTAGGCGGGGCCGGCATGGCAGCGCTGGCAGTCCAGGGCCTGGAACAGGGTCCGGCCGGCCTGGCCCTGGGCGGTCAGGCTGCCGTCGGCGGCGCGCCGCGGCGAGCGGTCGTCGGTGTCCAGGCTGGCGACGTAGGCGGCCAAGGCGTCGAGATCCTCGGAGAAGCCCGCCTTGGGCGGTCCCAGCGGATGATTGCGGCCATCGGCGAAGAAGTCGGCGTCGTCCATGAAGCCCAGGCCGCCGAACAGGGTGCGGATCGGCACCTCGAAGTCCTGGATCTCGTCGAAGTTGCCGGTCCAGTGCACCAGGCCGCGCCCCATGCCGGCGTTGCCGCGCAGCGAGGTGGTGTTGCGCAGTCCTTCGCCGAGCTGGGTGAAGTCCCAGACCCGGCCGTCGCCGCGGCCGTCCAGGTGGCAGGCGGCGCAGGAGAAGTAGCCGTCCTGGCCCATCCTTGCGTCGGCGGCGTCGTGGAACACCTGCTTGCCGCGCAGCACCTGCGGCGCCAGCGGTTCGCCGGTGGCGCTGGCGAAGCGGCCCAGCGTGGTCACCGGGGCGATGCCGTCATCCAGGTTGGCGCCGACGTCGAAGACGTCGACCGCACGCACCAGCGGCGCCTGCACGAACAGCCGGCGCGTCGCCGCATCGAAGGCCAGGCCGCGCGGGCCCATGCCGGTCGCAAGCCGGGCCAGCACGGCGCGGTTCCAGGGGTCGACCACCAGCACCTCGTGGTTGCTCTCCAGGGCCGCGAACAGGTGGCTGGCGCCGGGCGCGGCGAGCAGGCCGGAGACCCGGCCGGCGTTGTCGATGTCCATGCGCGCGGCGACCTGCTCGGCGGCGCCGGCGGCATCGATGCGGCCGAGCAGGGAGCGCAGGCTCGTCTCGAAGGTCAGCGCCTGACCCTCGCGGAACAGGCCGCGCAGCATGTTGTCCTTCTTGCCGCCGTACCACAGCGTGGCGCCGGCCTGGTCGGGCGCCAGCGCCGCCACGTAGTTGGGCAGGCCGCGGGCGGCGGTCCCGGAATCGGGCGAGGTGGTGTCCAGCGGCAGGTCGACGGCCTGCGCCTGGGCGAAGGCCGGCAGGGCGATCTTCCAGACCGTGCCGGCGCCATCGGCGCTGACCAGGCGCGAGACGTACAGCGTGGCACCGGCGCCATCGAGCGCCAGCGCATGGACCTGCGGGCCGACCTCGAGACTGGCCAGCGCCTGCGCGGAGACGGGATCGAAGCGCAACACCCTCCCCGGCCCGGCCAGGGCGGCGTAGCCGCTGCCGCCGTCGTCGAACAGCACGGCGACCGGCCGCGCCCCATAGCCGGTCTGCAGCGTTGCGGTGACCGTGCGGGTCGCCGGGTCGATGCGCGCCAGGCGGTCCAGGTCCTCCAGCGCCACCCAGACCTGGCCGCCGGCATCGATGGCCAGGGCCGCCGGCTCGCCGCCGACGGCGACCTCGGCGAGCAGACCGGGCGCGTCGGCGTCCAGCACGCCGACGCTGCCGTGGTCGGGATTGGCCACCCAGACCTCGCGGCGCTGGCCATGCACCTGGATCGCGCCGGACTGCCGGGGCGCCGGCCCGGCCGGCTGCCGCACCACCATCGGCGCGGTCAGGCTGGCCAGGCCCTGGCTGGCGTGCCGGACCTGCAGCAGGACCGTGAACACGCCCGGCTGCAGGTAGGTGTGGCCGACCGTGTTCACCGCCAGCCAGCCGGTGCGCGGCGTGCCGTCGCCGAAATCCCAGCGGTATTCCAGGGCGCCGCCGCCCGCGACACTGGCCTGGCCGGTGAACTGCACCGGCTGGCCCTGCGTGACCGGCGTCGCCGGCACGCTGTTGATCGCCTGCACCTGGACCTGCGCCTGCGCACCACCGGCCAGCAGGGCGGACAGCACGAGCCCCCGGACCAGCGATGGCAGCGCACCGCCGGTCAAGGCTGGAACCCGTTGGCGAAGATCAGATCGCCGCCCACCGTGGCGCCGGTGGAAAACAGGAAGCTGTAGGCGGCGATGCCGTTGCCGGCGACGTCGCGCACGCCGTCCTGGACCAGGCGCACCTCATAGGTGGTATCCGCCGCCAACGGCGCATCGGGCACGATGTTCACCACGTTGTAGCTGGTGTGGATCACCGTGGTCGCCAGCGGCGCGCCGCCGAGCGGCCGCAACTGGACGGTCTGCGGGTTCACCGTGGTGCTGTCCAGGGTCTCGTTGATGACCAGGCCGACCACGCTGCGCACGTGCTGGTGGGTGGCGCCCGGTCGCGGCAGGTGGTAGCCCACCGTGGGACGGGTGGTGTCCAGCGCCGGCTGGTGCGAGAACAGGTAGGAGCGCGAGTTGTCGGTCTCCGAGGACGAGGCCAGCACGATGTGGCCCAGCGGGATCCACTGGAAGTCGCCGGCGCAGCACGGCGTCGGCGTGAACACCTGGCTGACCTGGCGGGTCTCCATGTTGTACTTGGTGCCGCGCCCGAAGCGGCCGGCGAAGGCGTACTGGTCCTGGAAGTGCACGTAGCGTCCGGGCAGGTCGTCGTAGGGAATGGTGAAGGCCAGGCGCAGGTCGGTGGGATCGCTGAAATCGATCACCAGGGTGTTGGCGTTGCCCTGCGGCCCGTTGGTGTTGTCGCCGAACATCAGCACCAGGTAGTGGCGCCAGACCTGCCAGGCGTTGGTGTACTGGCGGTAGTTGCCGATCAGCCGGTCGAGCAGCACCGGCTGCAGGGGGTTGGAAACATCGAACACCGCGACGCCGTTCTGGCTGTCCGACGGCGTCAGGAACAGCAGGTTGCCCAGCCGCCACATGTTGGGGCCGCTGGTCATGCCGGCGATCGCCCGGACGTTGACCTGCGCCGCGTGCGGCCACCAGCCGACCCGGGCATCGACGATGTTGTCGCCGAAGTGATACGGATAGGTGTCCAGCCAGTTGCCCGGCCAGCCCAGCGGCGGCTGGCCGGATGGGAAGGTGCCGACGTTGGTTGTCTGCTGCGTGGGCGCCAGCATGTTGGACAGGTTCTGGAACGGCCGCGGACTGCTGTCGCCGATCTCCGGGATCCAGTAGCTGCGCCAGAACACGTCGCCGACCTTGGCCCAGGAGTGGCCGTTGACGCCGGTCTGCACGGTACGCACCAGTTGCGGCGACTGCGCATTGGCGATGTTGTAGGTCCAGGTGCCCTGGCCCTCGGTGCCGCCCAGGTACAGGTAGCCGCGATGGAAGGTGGTGATGCGGCCGCCGTGGTTCCACATCGACAGCTGGGTGCCGGCCGGCCAGGTCTGCGTGGGCAGGCCCTGGGCAGCCAGCGGCGATGCGACGGTGAATGCGGCTGCGGCGAGCAGCCAGCGCTGAAGTGTCCTTGCCATTCGGTTCCCCCTGTGGTCGTGGCAATGGCCTGGTTGGATGGCCAGTATCGCCAAGCGCGAAAAGCGTTTCATGCACGCCATCACATTCCCGCCGGCCCGCAGGGGGACCCGGCGCACTGGAAACGGGCGCGTCTCGTCAGTCGCGGGACAGCAGCGCGCGGGCCGCAGCCAGGACCTGTTCGTCGGATGGCAGCACCAGGAGGGCGGCGCCGGCCAGCGGCGTGTAGGTGTCGGCGCCGACCACCCGGCCGATCGGCCGGCCACCCAGGCCCGCCTCGACCAGGGCGGTGAACACGCCCTCGCCCACCGAGGCGCTGCGCCGGCCCTCGTCGACCACCAGCACCCGCGCGCAGGCGCGAGCATGCTCGACCACGGCAGCCTCGTTGAGCGGCTGCAGCCAGCGCAGATCGAGCACGCGGACCCGGGCGCCCTGCCCTTCGGCAAGCTGCCTGGCGGCGCGCAGCGCCATCGGCACGCCGTTTCCGTAACTGACGATCAGCAGGTCGGTGGCCTGCGGCTCGTAGACGCGCGGCTCGCCCAGCACCATCGCCTGGCCGGGTTCCGGGTACGGGAACAGCCAGCCGCCGTCGCCGGCCTCGTGCAGGTCCTTGGTCATGTACAGGGCGATCGGCTCCAGGAACACGCTGACCCGGCCGTCGACGCGGGCCAGGGCGGCCAGGGTGCGCAGCATCAGGGCGGCGTCGTCGCCGCGGCTGGGGCAGCCGACCACCAGGCCCGGGATGTCGCGCAGCGCCGCGAACGAGTTGTCGTTGTGGAAGTGGCCGCCGAAGCCGCGCTGGTAGCCCAGGCCGGCGATGCGCACCACCATCGGATTGCGGAACTGGTCGTTGGAGAAGAACTGCAGGGAGGCCGCCTCTCCGCGCAACTGGTCGCAGGCGTTGTGGAAGTAGGCCAGGTACTGGATCTCCGGGATCGGCAGCAGGCCCATGTTGGCGTAGCCCTGGGCAAGCCCGAGGATCATGGTCTCGTCCAGCAGCGTGTTGAACACCCGCTTGTTGCCGAACGCCTTGTGCAGACCCTTGGTGACCGTGTAGACGCCGCCCTTCTGGGCGACGTCCTCGCCGAACACCAGCGCCTGGGGATGCGCGGCGAGCAGATCGTGCAGGGCGTTGTTGATCTGGATCGCCAGGTGGCGCGGCGGCTGCCGCTCGGGCAGGCGCTCCTCGCCGCCGAACGCCGCGGTCCGCAGCTCGGCATCCGCCACGCGCTCCGCCTCGGCGCGGACCGCATCCGGCGTGTAAGGCGCCAGCGGCCGCACCACCTCGGCCAGCGACTCGATCTTCGGACGCCGGTCGGCCTCCTCGGCCGCCGCGAAGCAGCGCGCCCGGATCGCCTCGTAGTGGGCGAGCAGGCTGTCCGGGGTGAACAGGCCCGACTCCAGCGCGATCGCCGCCGAGCGCAGCAGCGGGTCGGTGCGCTCCACCGCCACCAGTTCCTCGATGCTGCGCCACTCGATCTCGAAGTCGGTGCCGGCGTGGCCCATGATGCGGGTGGTCTGCAGGTGCAGGAAGGTCGGCCGACGCGTGCGCCGGCAGTGCTCGACCGCGGCGGCGACCTGGCCGTAGCCGCGCGCCAGGTCGAGGCCGTCGGCGAAGAAGTAGTCGAGGTCCCGGCAGGCGCGGAATCGCTCGCCGATCCAGCCCGGCGGCGTCTTCACCGAGATGCCGATGCCATTGTCTTCGCAGACGAACAGCACCGGCGCCGGCAGCTTCTGGTAGGCGGTCCACTGGGCGGCATTGAACGCGGTCTGCGCGGTGGCGTGGTTGGCCGAGGCGTCGCCGAACGAGCAGATCGCGATGCTGTCCTGCGGCACCGGCAGCTCCAGGCGCAGGCGCCGGGCCTGCTCGATGGCGACCGCCGTGCCGAGCGCCTTGGGCAGGTGCGAGGCGATCGTCGAGGTCTGCGGCAGGACCCAGAGCGGCTTGCTGCCCCAGACCTTGTGGCGGCCGCCCGAGGCCGGGTCGTCCATGCTGGCCGCGAAGCTCAGCGCCGAGTCCATCACCGGGTCCATGTCCGGCAGCTTGCGGAAACGCTCGGCCATGAAGCCGCCGCTGCGGTAGTGCAGGAAGGCCGGGTCGGTGTGCCGGCACAGCCGGGCGACCATCGCGTTGCCCTCGTGGCCGGAGCTGCCGATCGTGTAGAAGACCTTGTTCTGCACGCGCAGCACGCGCGCCATCAGGTCCAGGTGGCGCGAGATCAGCTGCGACTCGAACAGCTCCAGGAAGCCGCGCACCGTCAGCGCGCTGCCCGGCAGCACCGGCGCATCGGCGCCCGGAGCGCTGGCGGTGGCACCGGGCTGGAAGGCCTGCACGAACTCGATGAAGTTGCGGTCGCAGATCTCGGCGCGGTTGAGGCCGCGCATGCGCGCGGGAATGGCTGGGCTGGGGCTGGTCATGGCGGACGTTCCGGGACAGCCGCGCATTGTAGGACACAGCCCCCGGCCGCCCCGCCAGTCGAACCGCTGCCGAGTTCGCCCGCACCGCCCGGGTGCCGGGACCCGTCGCGGGGCCTGATGGGTGCCGGTTCTCAGCCCACCGCCCGTGCCAAGTCGCCGTATCCCCTGCCGACTGGAAGTGCGACGACACGACACTTCCCACCTCCCCCGGCATGCGGGGGAGGGCGGAGGCGAGGTCGCCCCGGCCAGCGCGTGCCGTTGGAGCCGCGACGATGCAGATCTTGGCAAGCCCCGGCCCTCTCCCCCCGCCCCTCTCCCGCGCCGCGGGAGAGGGGAGCCGACCGCGCTCCGATTCCCGATTCCCGATTCCCGATTCCCGATTCCCGATTCCCGATTCCCGATTCCCGATTCCCGATTCCCGAGTCCCGAGTCCCGAGTCCAGGCCGTTCCGCTGCCGACGCCGGAAAGATCCGGCAGAATCCACCACATGGCCACCTCGCGCTCCCCGCTCGGATGAGCACTGGCGACGACGATCGCACCACCGCCCTGCCCGCCGGCAACGGTGGGGCCGGCGCCGATGCCCCGGGTGAACGCATCGGCCCCTACCGGCTCGTGCGACTGCTGGGCGAAGGCGGCATGGGCCAGGTGCACCTGGCCGAACAGTCCGAACCCATCCGTCGCAAGGTCGCCCTGAAGCTGATCCGCAGGCAACTGGCCGGGCCCCTGGCCCGCGCCTACTTCGAGGTCGAGCGTCAGGCGCTGGCACGCATGGAGCACCCGGCGATCGCACGGGTGTTCGACGCCGGACAGACCGACGAGGGCTATCCATGGTTCGCCATGGAGCACGTCGAGGGTCGCCCGCTCGACGTGTGGGTGCGCGAGACGCAGCCGACCCTGGCCAGCCGCCTGCGAGTGCTGATCGCCCTCGCCTTCGGCGTCCAGCATGCTCACCAGCGCGGTATCGTGCATCGCGACCTCAAGCCCAGCAACGTACTGGTGTGCCAGGTCGACGGCAGGCCGCAACCGCGGCTGATCGATTTCGGGATCGCCACCGGCATCGATGGCGAGGGCGGCGGAACCAGCTACGAGCGGGTCGGCAGCGGCGCCTACATGAGCCCGGAGCAGTTCGCAGGCGACGCCGCCGCCATCGACATCCGCACCGACATCTACAGTCTGGGCGTTGTCCTGCTGACCTGCCTGCTGCCGCAAGGGCGTCTGGACGCCCTCGGCGAACCGGTGCCGCAGAGGGAGGCGCTGCACGAGCGCCTGCTGGCCAGCCTGCAGCGGCGCGGCCAGGACCCGGTGCTGGACGCGCTGCCCTGGGAACTTCGCCATGTCGTCGCCCGCGCCTGTCACCCGCAACGCGAACGCCGCTACCACGCCGCGACGGCGCTGGCCGAGGACCTGCAGCGCTTCCTCGACGGCTACCCGGTATCCGCGGTACCCGAAGGTCGCGGCTACCGGCTGCGCAAGTTCATCCGCCGCCGCCGGCGGCCGCTGGCGCTTGCCGCAGTGGCAGCCGTTGCCCTGGTCGGCGGCCTGGCCGTTGCCCTGTGGGGCCTGGTCGAGGCGGAGCGCCAGGCGCGGCGCAGCCAGGCCACCGCCGACTTCCTGGCCACCGTGCTTTCCGGCATCGATCCCGACCAGGCCCGCGACCTCGACAAGACCCTCCTGCGCACCGTGGTCGACCAGGCGGCGCAGCGTGCCGAGGTGGAACTGGCGGACCAGCCCGAGGCCCTGGCCGAGATCGAGTCGGTGATCGCCGAAAGCTATACCGGCCTTGGCGAATTCGACCTTGCCGTGCAGTTCAACCGCCGCGCCTACGAGCGCAACCTGGCGCGCTTCGGTCCGGACAGCCTGCGCACGCTCGCCAGCGCCCGGGCCTTTGGCCGCTCACGCAGCGATTCCGGAGAATTCCAGGGCACCGAGGCGTTCTTGCGGGACACCCTGGAACGGCTGCACCGGACGGTGGGTGACGACCACCTGGTCAGCCTGCGCACCCGCCAGTCGCTGGGTTGGCTGATGCGCGAGACGACCCGCTACGAGGAGGCGCTGGTCGAGCTCACGCGGACCCTGGAAGGCCTGCGCTCCAGCCGCGGCGAGGATGATGCGGACACCTTGGAAACCCGCCTGACCCGCGCCATCGTGCTTAGCGATCTGGAGCGCTTCGACGAGGCGATCGCCGAGTTGCAGGCGCTCTCGGCCATCCGCACCCGACTGCTGGGCGCCGACCATCCGCGGACCCTGAGCGTGCGCAACAGCCTGGCGGTGGCCTACCTCCAATCCCGACGGTTCGCGGAAGGCGAGCAGGTGCTGCTGCCCCTGCTGGCGGACCATGAGCGCGTGTACGGCCCGGACAGCACCTCGACCCTTATGGTGGTCGGCAACCTGGGTGGCGCCCTGCGCCAGCAGGGCAAGGTCGCCGAATCCGGCCCGTACTACCGGCGTGCCGCCGAGGCGATGCGGGACCGGTTTGGCCCGGCGCATCCGCGCACCCTGATGTCGCTGCACAACTACGGCAACTACCTGCTCGACGCAGGCGAAGCGCAGCAGGCGTGGCAGGCGCAGACCGACGTCATCGACCACGCCGCCGCGACTTTTGGCGGACGCCACCAGGTGATCGCCGAGGCGCTGACCACGCGCGGCCGGGCCCTGGTGCGCCTGCGCCGCCTGACCGAGGCCGAATCCGACCTGCAGGCCGCCCTGGCCATGAAGACCGAGCTGCTCGGGGCGGACCATGGCCGCCTGGAATCGACGCGCACCGGCATGGCGGAACTGCAGGCGGCCCGGGACCCCGCCGGCGCGGCGGCGGCCGCCGTCCCGTGACTCCACCCGGACGTTCCCAGCGACGAGGGGCACCGTCGCGGCGCGGCGATCGCATGGCGGGGCGGACAGCGGCCCGTTGGACGGCAACGGCAGGACCGGTCCGGCTTCCAGCGGCCGACCGCAGCGGATTGCGCCCATCGCGTGGATCGGCGAGCGCTGCAGCATCCTTTGGGAGCATCCAGCTCTGCAGGGGTCGGCACCCCAGGGGCGTGGCACTGGCGGGTTGGCACGGTCTCCACTAAGGTCGCGCGGTCCCACGGTGCCGGCTGACCCGGCGTCCGCAACAGGGGCCCAATCTTCACGGGAGGCAACATGTTCAAGACGTTTCGTGCGCCGGTGCTGTCGGCGCTGGTCGCTGCTGCGCTGGTCGGTACCTGGGGCATCCAGGCCACCGCGGGGTATGACGACAAATCCGGCGCCACGCAGTCCACCGGCATTTCGACCTGGATGGTCGAGTTCGCCGAGCCCGGCCTGCTGCACGGCACCGAGCGCGCGCCGGGCAGCCGGTTCGACGCCAGCGCCCCTGCGGTGGTCGCTTACCGCGATCAGCTGATGCAGGTGCAGGCCGGTCACAAGGCCGCCATCGCCGGCGCCCTGGGCCGCGCGCCCGAGGTCACCCACCACTACCTGGCCACCCACAGCGGCATGGCGATCCGGCTGACCGCCGCCGAGGCCGACCAGGTCGCACGCCTTCCCGGCGTCGCTTCCGTGAAGCCCGAGGCGGTCGAGCAGATCGACACCAATTCCGGTCCGGTGTTCATCGGCGCCGACACCATCTGGAACGGCAGCGCCATTCCCGGCGGCGGCCCCGGCACCCGCGGCGAAGGCATGGTGATCGCCGTGCTCGACACCGGCATGGTCAGCGCGACCCACCCCTCGTTCGTCAACGACGCCAGTTGCGGCCATGGCGGCGCCAACCCGAACAAGGTGCTGTCCTCGCTGGACTGCGCGACCACCGACGGCACCGGCCTGTGCAACGGCCCGACGCCCACCGACACCAACGGCCACGGCTCCCATACCGCCAGCACCTCCGGCGGCAACCGCGTGCCGACCAGCGCCACGCCGGCGCCCAACGTCGAGATCTCCGGCGTCGCGCCCTGCGCCAACCTGCGCATCTACAAGGTCTGCCCGACCACCTCCTGCCCGGGCGCGGCGATCCAGGCCGGCATGGACTCGATCCTGCTGCAGGGCGGCGTCGACGTCATGAACTTCTCGATCTCCGGTGGTCGCAATCCCTGGGAGGACAACGACCGCAAGAAGCTCGACCTGGTCTCCGCCGGCATCTTTGTCGCGGCCTCGGCCGGCAACACCAGCGCCACCATCACCAACCCGATCGGACAGGTGAACCACCTCGGCCCCTGGGTGCTGAGCGTCGCCGCCTCGACCCACCACAGCTCGCCCGACACCCTCGGCGGCTTCAGCCTGCGCGGCCCGACCCCGGCGCCGCTGGCCAACCTGACCAAGCCGGACATCACCGGCCCCGGCGTCTCCGTCTACGCGGCCAATGCCAGCGTCGGCGGCTACGGCAACAGCAGCGGCACCTCGATGTCCTCGCCGCACCTGGCCGGCGCCGCGACCCTGATCCGCAAGGTCCACCCGACCTGGACACCGGTGCAGGTCAAGTCGGCGATCATGATGACCGGCAAGCGCGCCGGCACCGGCGCCAGCGGCAACTGGACCTGGGACGAAGTCGGCAGCGGCCGCATCGACCTGGCGAAGGCGGTCAACGCCGGCCTGCTGATGGACGAGACCCCGGCCAACTTCCTGGCCGCAAATCCCAGCGGCGGCAGCATCTCCGCCCGCGACCTGAACCTGCCGGCGGTCCGCGACGTGGCGTGCTCGCCCTCGTGCACCTGGACCCGCACCGTGACCAGCGCCCTGGCTACGCCGGCGACCTGGGACGTGGCGGTAGAGAACCCGACCGGCTTCGTGCTGGAGGCGTCCCCGGCGCAGTTCGTGATCGACCCGGGCCAGAGCCAGGTGATCACCATCACCGCGACGCCGCAGCTCAATGAGCCGGGCACCGCCCTGCGCTTCGGCGCGGTGACCCTGACCCGGCTGCCCGTCGGCAACCAACCGATCCAGCACATCAGCGTGGCGGTCCGCGGCGAAGGCGGCGCCGACGCCATCTTCAGCGACGACTTCGAGGGTGGTCCGCCGGCCATCGTCGTCGTCGACAACATCAACCGGCCGGTGCCGCAGAACATCGACGGCGTCTCCATCAACTTCAACACCGGCGCCATCATCGACGGCGACATCCCGGGCTCGCACTTCAATCCCTATGCGACCAGCAATGCGACCCTGCTGAGCTTCTTCTGGGCACAGGCGCCCGGCAATGGCGGCGTCGCCACTTCGAGCAGCAGCAACGACCTTCTGGTGCTGCAGTCGGGCGCCACGATCGGGCCGGCGTCGACGTATGCGACCACCTTTGGCGCCTCCGCGGCCTGGCGCGCCGGCGTGAACGGCTACGTTGGCTTCCGCTTCGACTGCCTGCCGCCGATCGCGCCGGTCGCCACCGTGTGCTACGGCTACGTGCGCATGCAGACCACGGGCCCGAACGGCTTTCCGGCGACGATCCTGAGCTACGCCTTCGACCGCACCGGCGCGGCCATCACCATTCCCTGACCGGCGAAGCGCCCCGCGCGACGGGGCCGACCGGGCCAGGTTCAGGGGCGGGGAAACCCGCCCCTTTTTCTTGGCGGATGCAAGCCGGTCCACCCTTGGTTCGGCGCGCGTTTCGCAAGCGTGGAAGGCCGCAGAGCCATTGCGCGCCAGGCGCCGGTCCTGCCGTGAGGTTCCGCCGACAGGCTCAGTGGCTCCCGGACCGGACCCTGACGCCGGCTCGATGCCAGTCGCCCAGCGATTGTCCCCAGGCTTCCACCGGGGCGTCCTGGAACGGCGCCGGCAGGCGCACCGGTCCACGCAGTCGCGCGCCCAGCCGCTGCGCCAGGCGTTGCGAGCGCAGGTTGTCCGGCGCGATGCAGTGGATCACCTCGGACCAGCCCAGCTGCGCGAATGCCCAGTCGATGGCGGCGGTCGCCGCCTCGAAGGCGATGCCGCGCCCTGCGGCTTCCGGATGCAGGGCCCAGCCGACCTCGGTGCCCGGCCAGCCATCCGGCTGCCAGGGGCCGACCTGGCCCAGCCAGCGGCCATCGCCGCGATCAATCACAGAAAACATCGCGAAGCCCTGCACCAGCCAGGCGCCGGGCATCTGCAGGAAGCGGCGCCACGCAGCGCCGCGCTCCAGAACGCCGCCGATGTGGCGGGCGCTGTCCGGGTCGGCCAGCATCTGCGCGTAGCGCTCGAAGTCGGTGGCCTCCGGCACGCGCAGCAGCAGGCGCTCGGTGTGCAGTCGGGGAAAATCGCCGACGGTCACCGCCGGGTTTCGCCGGGACGGTAAGCGCAGCCCGGAACGATCCGGGCGATGTCCGCAATATCCGGGCTGCTGCATTCGAAGCGCACGCCGCCCGTGGCGCCCACGACCTCCGGCCGGAACCGGACCGCGCCGGCCAGCGGCGCAGCGAACCGGACGGCCAAGGTGCCGCCCGGCTGCACCAGGACTGTCTCCAGCCCCACCTGACGCCAGTCGTCGGCGTCCGGAAGCTGCGCCTCGGCATTGCTGTCCGGGGCGCGACCATGGCTGGACATGAATTCCGCCACGGCCACCCGCGCCGCCGACGCATGGACCAGCGCCTCGCGCATCAGGGTCATCCGCGCCTGGTCGTCGAGCAGCGCCTGAGTGGCCGCGCGGAGCTGGACCGCGGGGTCCTCCAGGGGCGGGGGGCGCAGCAGCCACGCTGCTGCCCCGACCAGCAGGCCACCGGTCAGCGCGCCGACCAGGAAGCCCAGGGTCGCCGCACGCAGGTCAGAAGGCATTGATGCCGGTCACCTCGCGGCCGACCACGAGCTGGTGCACGGTCTCGGTGCCCTCGTAGGTGATCACCGACTCGAGGTTGAGCTGGTGCCGGATCGGCGCGTACTCCGTGGAGATGCCGGCGCCGCCCAGGATGTCGCGCGCCTCGCGGGCGATGTCGATGGCCATCCGGCAGTTGTTCCACTTGGCCAGCGAGACCTGGCTGGGCTGCATGCGGCCGGCGTCCTTCAGGCGGCCGAGCTGCAGGACCAGCAGCTGCGCCAGGGTGATGCGCCGGGCCATCTCGGCCAGCTTGAGCTGCACCGCCTGGGTGGCGGCGATCGGGCGGCCGAAAAGAATGCGCTCCTTGGCATACTCCAGGGCCTCGGCATAGCAGGCGATGGCTGCGCCGATCGGCCCCCAGGTGATGCCGTAGCGGGCCTGGGTCAGGCAGCCCAGCGGACCCTTCAGGCCCTTGACGCCGGGCAGGCGCGCCGACTCCGGAACGCGCACGTTGTCCAGGAACAGCGCGCTGGTCACCGAGGCGCGCAGGCTCATCTTGCGGTGGATCTCCTGGGCGCTGAAGCCCGGCGTGTCGGTCGGCACGATGAAACCCTGGATGCCGTCCTCGGTCTGCGCCCAGACGATGGCGATCTTCGCCAGGTTGCCGTTGGTGATCCACATCTTGGCGCCGTTCAGGACCCAGTCGCCGCCGTCCTTGCGGGCGTTCGTCTTCATGTTCGCCGGGTCGGAGCCGCCGTGCGGCTCGGTCAGGCCGAAGCAGCCGATCACCTCGCCGGCCGCCATCGCCGGCAGCCACTGCCGGCGCTGCTCGTCGGTGCCGTACTGGAAGATCGGGTACATGCACAGCGAGCTCTGCACCGACACGAAGCTGCGGATGCCGGAGTCGCCACGCTCCAGCTCCTGGCAGATCAGGCCGTATTGCACGCCGCTCATGCCGGCGCAGCCGTATTCCTCGGGCAGCGACGAGCCGAGCAGGCCCAGCGCGGCGATCTCCGGCACCAGTTCCTGCGGGAAGCGCGCCTGGTCGAAGCAATCGCCGATGATCGGCAGCACCTTCTCGTCGGTGAAGCGGGCGACGGTGTCCTGGACCATGCGCTCCTCGTCGGAGAGCAGGCTGCGGACGTCGAACAGGTCGGTCGGGGAGAGGCTCATGGCGGCAGGGGGTCGGTAGGCGTCGAGCCGCGCATTGTAGGACAGCGGGGTCCAGGATTCGTCAGCGTCGTGCCCGGGGCGACTGGTCGCGGGCCCGCCGGCGATTCCGGCGAGGCCGGGTTCTTGATGCGGACACGTGGCGAGGCTGTCGGGATCGCGTCGTTGTGCGGGCAGGGGACCGTTCGACGGTCAAGGCGCAGCCGACGCCCTATCGAACGGGCCAAGGGGAGCCGACCCCGCCACGGCGCCAGGATCGGCAGCCGCAGTAGCGGCCTCACGAACCATCCGGGCTAGAATGGGCGGCCGTTTCCCCGTCTCCGGTCGTGCAGATCCCGGTCCTGACCTATCACGCGGCGAATGTCGCCGGACCCGGCTATGCCGAGAACGACCACGTTGCCCTTGCAGACGATCTGCGCCTGATCGACCGGCTGGGCTGGCACGTGCTGTCGCTGGACCAGGTGCTGGCCGTGTTCGATGGCACCCAGGCGCCCCCCGGGCCGCAGTGTCTGGCGCTGACCTTCGACGACGGCACCGACTACGACGTGCGTCCGGACGATTGGCCCGGCCAGGGTCGCCAGCCCGGTTTCCTGCCGATCCTCCAGGCGTTCCGCGCCGAGGTCGGGTCGCGGCAACCCCACCTGCACGCCACCAGCTTCGTGATCGCCTCGCCGGCCGCGCGGGCAGCCGTGGACCGCGACTGCCTGCACGGCCGGAACCTCATCAACGACGACTGGTGGCACAACGCCGCGGCCAGCGGCCTGCTGGCGATCGGCAACCACAGCTGGGACCACAACCACGCGGTGGCGCCCGAGACGCCCCCGGACGGCCTGCCGCGCGGCGACTTCCTGGCCGTGGACAACGCAGTGCGTGCCGCCTGGCAGGTCGCGCGCGCCCAGGCCTGGATCGCCGCCCGGGTGGCGCCCGCCCCGGTGCGCCACTTCGGCTATCCCTGGGGCCAGGCACCGGACTACCTGCGCCGTCACTGGCTGCCCCGCCACGGCCCGCGCCTGGGCCTGCTCGCGGCCTGGACCACCCAGCCCCGCGCGGCGAGCGCAGCCGACGACCGCTGGGCCCTGCCCCGCTTCGTGTGTGGCGCGGACTGGCGCAGTCCGGAGCAGCTCGCCGACCTGCTGGCCCGGAGCGCTGCCTGATGGCCGCCGCCCGGCTGCCCGGCCAGCCGCTCACCGGCCGTGGCGTGGTGCTGATGCTGGGCAGCGTCGCCAGCTTCGGCCTGATGGCGATCACCATCCGCCTGGCCAGTGCGCAGATGCATCCTTTCGAGATCGCCTTCTTCCGCAACCTGTTCGGCCTGATGTTCACGGTGCCGCTGATCGCGCACGCGGGCCTTGGCATGCTGCGCACGCGCCGGCTGCGCCTGTACTTCCTGCGCTGCCTGGTCGGCCTGGGCGCCATGCTGACCGGCTTCTGGGCGCTGGTGCACCTGCCGCTGGCCCAGGCCATCGCGCTGTCCTACACCACGCCCCTGTTCGTCACCATCCTGGCGGTCCTGGTGCTGGGCGAAGTGGTCCGGGCGCGCCGCTGGAGCGCGATCGCGATCGGCTTCGTCGGCGTGCTGGTGATCCTGCGGCCGGGCGTCGCCGGCCTGAACCTCGCCGCCCTGGTGGCGATCGCCTCCTCGCTGCTGGCGGCCAGCGCGGCGATCAGCATCAAGTTCCTGTCGCGCACCGAGCCGCCCGACGCCATCGTCATCTGGATGGTGCTGATTCTGACACCGCTGTCGCTGTTCCCGGCGCTGCCGGTCTGGACCTGGCCGGACAGCCAGGGCTGGCTGTGGGTGGTGCTGACCGGCGGCCTGGGCACGCTCGGCCACGTGTTCCTGACCCGCGCCTACCGGATCGCCGACGTCTCGGCGCTGCAGCCGCTGAACTTCGTGCAGCTGCCGCTGGTGGCGTTGCTGGCCTGGCTGCTGTTCGCCGAGCGGGTCGACATGTGGACCCTGGCCGGCGCCGGCATCATCGTCGCCAGCACCGCCTACATCGCCAGGCGCGAGGCCCTGCTCAACCGTCGCCAGGTCAGCGACCCGCAGGTCGGCTCCGGCCAGGCGCCCTGATCGGCGGGTACCTCCTCGTCGATCCGCCCCGCCCGTACCGGGATCAATCGTCCCGGCCGGCCAGGATCTCCACCAGTTGCCCGCGGGTATGGCGCAGCGGGGCGGGCAGCGCCTCCTCCGGCAGAGCCATCAGGGGATCGATCCAGCGCTGCCGGGTCGCGGCCGCCGCTGCCGCATCGCCAACCTCTTCCTGGGCACGCCACAGCTCGGCGACCAGATGCAGCTCGACCGGGGCCAGGGCGGCCGGATCGGTGTTGTCGTATCCGGCCAGAACCGGCGCGAGCAGGTCCACCGATTCGGCGGCACGGCCGTCGCGGCGCAGGTTCCGGGACTGGTTGAGCAGCGACTCGCGGGTCGACGGGTGCGCTGGGCCAAGCACCGCCTGCCGGCGCTCGACAACCTGCGCGGCCAGCGCTGCCGCCTCGCGGTGGCGCCCGGCGCGGCCCAGCATCGATGCCTGCGAATCGAGCGATTGCAGGGTGTCGGGGTGGTCGGAACCGAGGCTTTCGCGGCGCTGTTCCAGCACTTCGCCCTGCAGCGCCAGCGCCTCGTCGAGGCGGTCCAGGCGGGCCAGTGATGTGGCTAGGTTCTGCTTGCTGCGCAGCGTCTGGGGATGCTCGGCGCCTAGCACGCGGGCGCGCGCCGCCGCCACCTGGACCATGAGCGGAAGCGCCTCCTCGACGCGACCGAGCTGGACCAGGGTCGACGCCATGTTGTTGAGCTCGCCCAGGGTCGAGGGGTGTTCGGCGCCGGAGACGCGCGAGCGCAGCGCATAGCCCTCGCGCTGCAGGGCGAGCGCCGCCTCGTAGTCGCCCAGGGTGCCGACCACGGCGCCCAGGTTGCTCAGCGCCGACAGGGTCAGGTCGTGCTCTTCGCCCAGGCTGGCGCGCCGTCCTGCCAGAACCGCTTCGAGTTCCACGCGGGCGGCATGCCACTCGCCCAGGCGGACCAGGGTGATGCCAAGGTTGTTGCGCGCGCTCAGTACGCTGGCCGGATCGACGTCGGCGCGCACGACGAGCTGCCCGAGCGCGTGCTCCTGCAAGGCCCTGGCTGCGGCGAATTCCCCCTGGGACATCAGGGCCTGGGCGAGCTGAAGGCGCGCCGACTCCGTGGCCGGATGGCCCGGCGGCAGGAAGCGCTCGCCATCCTCCAGGCTCCGCTGCGCCACGTCGCGCGCCTCATCCGAGCGACCCTGGCGATCGATGGCGCTGGCCAGGTCGGCACGCGCCTTGATCGCCCGGGCGTCGCCGCTGCCGGCCAGCGCCTCGCGCTGGGCTGCCACGGCGCGAAGGTCGGACTCGGCTGCGGCGTAGAGCCCGAGCTCGAGGCGGACCTGGGCAAGGCTGTAGCGCAGCTCGGCCGCCAGCGCCGGCTGGTTGTCGAACTGCCGTTGCAGGGCGGCCTCAGCGCGCTCCAGGACGTGCTGGTCGATGACCGCCCGCGCCAGATCGGCGGCCGACAGCGCCTGCGCGGCCCGCTCGAAATCCGGCAGCAGGGTCGCCGACTCGGGGTGGCGGCCAAGCTGCTCGCGCTGCAGGCCGAGCAGGCCCTCGCCCATCGCCCGCACGTCGATGGTGCGCAGCATGCTGCGCTGGAAACTGGCCACCTGCTCGAGCTCCAGGCCGCGCTCCTCGGCCAGCCGCCGTTGCGCCTGCGCCTGGTCCAGGCCGTACAGGCTCACCGCAAGACCGGCGACCAGGGCGACGAACACGGCGACGGTGGCGGCCAGGCCGACGCGATGGCGGCGAACGAACTTGGCGGCCAGGTAGGACCGCGAGGCCGGCATGGCCTGCAACGGCCGGTTGGCCAGGAAGCGGCGCAGCTCGGCGGCCAGCGCACCGGCCGATTCGTAGCGGTCGGCGCGGTCGTGCGCCACGGCCTTCATGACGATGGCATCGAGCTCGTGAAGCCGCCGGCGACGCAGGCGCCCGCCGATTTCGACGCCGGGCGCCGGTCGCAGCCGCGCAGAGGGCGGCTGGAGCGTGGTCGCCCCGGTCCGCGCCGTCGCCTGGCTCGCGCTGGACAACCCGGAGCGATCGCCGACGATCAGCTCGTACAGGACGACGCCGAGCGAATAGACGTCGCTGCGGGTGTCGATCGCCGATGCCGAGCCGGCGAACTGCTCCGGACTCATGTAGTCGGGCGTGCCGGCACGCTCGGTCGCGGACATGTCGCCGAAGCCCGCCCGGCTGGCCGCGGTGGCGATGCCGAAATCGATGATGCGTGGCTGCAGCACGCCATCGACCCGCGTCACCAGGATGTTGGCGGGCTTGAGGTCGCGATGGACGACGCCCTTCTGGTGGGCGTGCTGGACGCCGTCGCAGATGCGCGACATCAGCGCCAGGCGCCCGATCAGGTCCAGGCCGGCCTCCGCGCAGGCGCGCGTCAGGGGCTGACCCTCGATGAACTCCATGGCGAAGAACGGCACGCCTTCGGCGGTGGTGCCGGCATCGAAGATGCGGGCGATCGCCGGATGCTGCATCTGCGCCAGGGTCTGGCACTCGACCTCGAACCAGGCGCGCTGCCTTGCGTCGAAGCGGCGCCCGCGCAACAGCTTCAGCGCAACGGTGCGGCGCACGGGCTCGAGCTGGCTGGCGCGGAAGACCTGGCCCATGCCACCCTCGCCAAGCACGGCCTCGACGCGATAGCGACCGGCGACCAGCTGGCCCAGCGCAGGATCGCCGCCGGTGGCGCCGGCATCGGATGCGCCATCCTCCAGCCACCGGGTGGCCTCGTCGTCCGCCGTCTCGCCCCCGTGCCCCATGGTCATCCGCCCACTCCCCGCCCCCGCGCCACGGATCATGGCAGCACCGCCTTGCATTCGCGACCTTGGTCGCCCCTTGTGCCCGCCAGCGGACAATTCCGATAGACTCCGGGCGGTCTCCGAGGGGCGCCATGAACCGACGCAGCGACGACGGCAGCACGACCCGCCGCACCGTGATCAGCCCCGGGCCCGATCGTCCGGACCTGAACACCGCCTGCCTGGTCGTCATCCATGGCGAGGGGCTGGGCAAGCGCATCGACATCGGCGAACAGCCGATCGTCATCGGCCGTTCCCACGAGGTCGACCTGCGCATCGGCCATGCCAGCGTGTCGCGTCGCCACTGCGAAGTCTGGCGCGAGGGCGAGCGCTGCCACGTGCGCGACCTCGGCGCCACCAACCGGACCCGGGTCAACGACCTGCCGGTCGAGCTGGTCGAACTGGCCGATGGCGACCACGTCACCATCGGCGAGAGCATCCTCAAGTTCATCGGCGAGGGCAGCGTCGAGGCCCGCTACCACGAGGAGGTCTACCAGGTCGCCACCCACGACGCCTTGACCCAGCTCTACAACCGCCGTCACTTCGCGGAGATCTTCGACAAGGAGATCACCCGGGCGCAGCGCCGCGACCGGCCATTGACCGTGTGCATCCTCGACGTCGACCTGTTCAAGCCGGTCAATGACCAGTTCGGCCACATCGCCGGCGACAGCGTGCTGCGCCAGATCGGCGAGATCATGCGCGAGCATGTGCGCGGCGACGACGTCGCCGCCCGCATCGGTGGCGAGGAGTTCGCCGTGCTGTTGCCCGAGACCCCGCTGGACGCAGCGGTGCGATTTGCCGACCGGCTCCGGCAGGCGGTCTCGGCGCGACCGCTGGCGATCACCCCCGACACCGCCCGCACGCTCACCGTCAGCATCGGCGTCGCCGCCCTGGCGCCCGGCCGCGACGACCGCAGCACCTTGATGGCCGCGGCCGACGCCGCCCTCTACCGGGCCAAGGCGCAAGGGCGCAACCGGGTCTGCAGCGACGACTGACGCCGCCGCGCCCGAGGGGCGCCCGTAGCCGCTCAGTCCACCTTGCCGGCTTCGCCGTCCTCGCTGCCGGCATCGTCAGCGCCACCCTCGCCGGTACCGGATGCCGGCGCGCGTCCCGCGCCCAGCAGGCCGTTGAGATCGCCCAGGTCGGACAGTCCGACCTCGCGCAGCAGGGCATCGACCAGCGGCCGCTGCGCACGGTAGCGCAGCGCGTGGTCGACCACCGAACCGGCCAGGTTGCCGTTGCCGCCACTGCCGCCACCCTCGCCCGCGGCACCCGTGCCCATGCCCATGCCGCGCACATCGACGATCCGGATGCCGTCGATGCGTTCCATGGGCCGCACCGACTGCTCGATGATCTCAGGCAGGCGGCGCAGCAGCTCGAGGCGGATCTCCAGGGCCACCTGTTCGTCGCTCAGGGCGTTGCGGGCCTGGTTGATGGCACGCTGGCCCTCCGCCTCGACCCGGTAGCGTTCCTCGTCGGCCTGTGCGCGGATGCGCACGGCATCGGCCTCGCCGGTGGCCGCCACGCGCAGGGCCTCGGCACGGTCGTCGGACGCCTTCTTGTCCGCTTCGGCCGCGACCATGATGGCGATCGCCTCCTGTTCGGCCTGCTCGCGCGCCTGCACCAACCGCACCGCCTTGGAGCGCTCGGCCACCGCCGTCTCGCGGACCTTCTTGACCTCTTCCTCGGCGGCGACGGCCTTGGCGAGCGCAGTGTCGGCGTCGGCCTTGGCCGCCGACTCCTCCTGCGACTTGTGCGAGACCGCGATCTCGCGTTCCTGGTCGGCGATGCGCACCGCGCGCTCGCGTTCGATCTCCCGCTGCTCGATCAGGCGGCGCTTCTCGATCTCGGCCTCGGCGATCGCCCGGTCCGAGGCGATCTTGGCCTGCTCGGCCTCGCGGTGGCGCTCCGCCTCCTGCTGGGCGATGGTCGCCGCCGCCTCGGCGGCGCGCACCTTGACCTCCTGGTCCTGCAGCAGGCGCGCGTATTCCTGGTCCCGGGCGATCTCCAGCGACTGCCGCTCGGTCTGCAGGTTCTTCATCTCGATCTGGATCTTGGTGTCGCGCTCGATGTCGTTGCGCTGCTTGCGGCGCAGCTCGATCTCCTGGGTGAGCTTGGTCAGGCCCTGGGCGTCGAAGGCGTTCTGCGGGTTGAAGAAGTCCGCAGCGGTCTGGTCGAGGCCGGTCAGCGACACCGACTCCAGCTCCAGGCCGTTCTTGAGCAGGTCCTCGGCGACCGCGACCTGCACCTTCTGGGCGAAGTCGACGCGGTTCTCGTGCAGGCCTTCCATGGTCATGCCGGCCGCCACCGCGCGCAGGGCATCGACGAACTTGCCCTCGACCAGCTCCTTGAGCGCCGCCGGCTCCATGGTGCGGCGGCCCAGCGTCTGCGCCGCGGTCGAGATCGCCGCGGCATCCGGCTTGACGCGCACGTAGAACTCGGCCTGCACGTCGACGCGCATGCGGTCGTGGGTGATCAGCGCCGCCTCACGGGCACGCAGGACCTCCAGCTTGAGCGTGTTCATGTTGACCGGGATCGTCTCGTGCAACACCGGCAGCACCAGGGCGCCGCCGTCGCGCACCACGCGCTCGCCGCCCAGCCCGGTTCGCACGAAGGCGATCTCCTTGCTGGCCCGGTGGTACAGGCGCGCGAACACCAGTCCGAGCGCGAACAGCGCGATCAGGATGATCACGGCGGGCACGATCACGCCCATGTACGGAATGTTCAGGTCCATCGTCCTCTCCCCAGGAAGCGGTTCGCCGGTGGTTGCCGGCCATCAACGTGCAAAACGGCCCACGCGGGCCAGATCAGGCGCCATCCACCAGCGCCGGGTTCGGATTGGCGATCACCGCGAAGCGGCCGCCGCCGGTGCGACGCACCAGCAGCACCACGGCGCCGGCCGGGAACGACTCGGCGGCATCCTCCGGTTCCGCCAGCACGTAGTGGTCGGTGCCGAAGCGGTCGCGGACCCTGGCCTGCGCCGGCAGGCCCGCGCGCGCCGTGCCGGCCACCACGGTACCGGTCAGCCCGACCAGCTGGTCGAGGTCGATCGCGCTGCTCTCGTCGCCAGGCAGGACGCGCGCCAGCACGCCACTGCACCAGCGCACCGGCGGCAGTGCCGCAGCCAGCGCCAGCGGCGCGGCCAGCAGCACCGGTGCCGGGGCGCCGAACAGCGAGCGCATCAGGTTCTGGCCGACCAGCCCGATCAGGCCGAACAGCGCGAGCAGGATGATCAGCACCATCAGCACCGGCACCTTGCCGATGTGCAGCCAGGCCAGGAAGCGCCCGACCACGCCCTGCACGTCCGCGCCGGTCGCCTCCATGCCGGTGCCGGCATCGCTGCCTGCCGATGAAGGCAGCAGCAGGTCGTCCACCACGTCGTTCAGGCCGACCCCGGTGACCAGCGCGACCAGCTCGGCCAGGGCCAGGCCGACCATCACCAGCAGCGCCACCACGAACGGTGCGTTTCCGGCAGCGGTCACCCAGGCCATGGCCATCCCCGGCCGGCAGCCGCCGTGGCGCGCGGACGCCGACGCGCCGCGATCGTCATTTGCCGGCCTTGAGCGAGGCCAGCCGTTCGGCGACCCGGTTGCGTCGCGCCAGCTCCTCCAGCTCGGCCAGCCGTGCGGCATTGCCGTCGCTGGTGCCGCTCAGGCCGGCGACGCCGGCATGACGCTGGAAGATGCGCTCGAACGCCTCGCCGGCGCGCTCGCCGCGCGCCTGCACCGACTCGCCCGGCGCGCTGGTACCGGTCGCGGTGCCGGTGGTCGAGGCCTGCTGTTCCCGGCTGCGGCGGAAATCCGCCAGCGCCGCCCGCATCTCGCGTTTCTTGGCCTGCAGGGCGACCACGTAGCCCTCCAGGCGGGCCTTGTCCTCGGCCAGGGCCGACAACCGCGATTCCAGCACCGGCACCTGGGCCTCGATGTCGATCTGCCGCTCGACGGCGGCGGTGGCCAGGTCCTCGCGACCGCTGTCCAGGGCGATCCGCGCCTGCTCGCCGAGCTCGTCGAGGCGGGCGCCGTCCTCGGCAAGCCGCTTCGCGGTGAGGTGGCGCTGCGCCTCGACCTGGCCTAGATCGGCGCGGACATCGGCGATGGCGCCGTCGATCTCGCGGATCGCCTGCTCCATCACGGCTTCCGGCGCGATGTTCTCGACGGCATCGACCAGGGCGTGGAAACCCCCGGCGATCAGGCGGCCGACGCGGCCGGACAGGGATTCGCTCATGGCAGCACTCCTCGAAGTGGCAGGATCAGCGGGATTGTTCACCATCGGCGACCGCCCCGGCCATCGCCGGGGCCAGGGCCGAACGCGCCCGGTGCGCCAGCGCATCGGGCTCATGACAACCGGGAAAGCCGGCGCGCGCAAGCTGCACCACGGAATCGACCAGCGCCAGCAGGCGGTCGCCGAGGCCCTGCTCGAAACGCCGCACGTACTCGCCCGCCTCGCCCGACGCCGGGGCGGGTCCGGCAGCCAGCACGAAGGCCGTAGCCTCCGGCAGCCAGGCCAGGGCCCTGGCGACCAGCTCGGAGCGGGCGCCACTGGCCAGCTCGGCCTGCCGCAAGGCCCGCTCCGGGGCCGCGAACAACGCCCGGCTGTAGTCCCAGGCAGCGCCGGCATCGGCCACGCCGGCCTGGCGCAGGCGCGCCTCGGCGATCAGGGCGCGGATCTTCTCGCTCAGGTTGGTGGCGCCCGACAGGGACGCGCTGGCCAGGAAGCCCAGGTCGTCCTCGTCGAGCCGCAGGGTGACGGTCTGCTTGGCCATGTCGGCGCTCCAGAGGCAGGGTGAGTGCATCCTGCCACGAACGAAATACGTTTGCAATACGTTTGTATCAAGCCTTGTGGGGCGGCTCGACTGCGCCCCAGCGTTTCGCCACGTAGTCGTCGATCACCGCCACGAAATCTTCCGCGATGCGTTCCCCGCGCAGGGTCAGGGCCTTGGTGCCGTCGATGAATACCGGGGCCGCCGGCGCCTCGCCGGTGCCCGGCAGGGAGATGCCGATGTCGGCATGACGGCTCTCGCCGGGGCCGTTGACCACGCAACCCATCACCGCCAGCGACAGGTTCTCGACGCCCGGATAACGCAGCTTCCAGTCCGGCATGCGCTCGCGCACATGGTCGGTGACCTGCCGCGCCAGCGCCTGGAAGAAGGTCGAGGTGGTGCGGCCGCAGCCCGGGCAGGCGGTCACCATCGGCGCGAAGGCGCGCAGGCCCAGGGTCTGCAACAGCTCCTGGGCGACCACCACCTCGTCGCTGCGAGACTGGCCTGGCTCGGGGGTCAGCGAGATGCGGATGGTGTCGCCGATGCCCTCCTGCAGCAGCACTGCCAGGGCCGCGGCCGAGGCCACGATGCCCTTGCTGCCCATGCCCGCCTCGGTCAGGCCCAGGTGCAGGGCATGATCGCTGCGCCGGGCCAGGTCGCGGTACACCGCGATCAGTTCCTGCACGCCGGAGACCTTGGCCGACAGCACGATGCGCTCGCGCGCCAGACCCAGCTCCTCGGCGCGCGCCGCCGAGTCCAGGGCCGAGCGCACCAGAGCCTCGCGCAGCACCCGCCCGGAATCCCAGGGCTGCGCCCGGGCGCTGTTCTCGTCCATCAGGCGCGCCGCCAGCGCCTGGTCCAGGGAACCCCAATTGACGCCGATTCGCACCGGCCTGTCGTTGGCGATCGCGGTCTCGACGATCGCGGAGAACTGGCTGTCCTTCTTCTGGCCGAAGCCGACGTTGCCGGGATTGATCCGGTACTTGGCCAGCGCCCGCGCGCAGGCCGGCTCGGCGGCCAGCAACTGGTGGCCGTTGTAATGGAAGTCGCCGATCAGCGGCACCGACACGTTCATCAGGTCCAGCTTGTCGCGAATCCTGGGCACCGCGGCAGCGGCCTCCGGCGTGTTCACGGTGAGCCGCACCAGCTCCGATCCGGCGCGCCACAGCTGCGCGACCTGGCGGACCGTACCGGCGACGTCGGCGGTATCGGTGTTGGTCATCGACTGCACCACCACCGGCGCGCCGCCGCCCACCAGCACGCCGGCGATGCGCACGGCGCGGCTGGCCCGGCGGGACCCGGGGCCGAAGCGGTCGGGATGGTCCTGTGTCATGGTCGATGCCTGTGCGCTTGCTGACCCTGGCTGGCGGTGGCGGTTGAGCGGATCGGTCCTTTCGCCCAGACTGGTCCGCCGCACGCACCCGTCCGAACCATGGCCCGCCCGTCGAAGTCCGCGCCCACGTGGCCGGCGCAAGAGTGTAACCGGCGCCCATGACCGGCGCCCCGGCAGCCAACGAGATCCTCACGCCGACCCGTCTGAACCGGCTGGTCCGGCAGCTTCTGGGCGATGCCCTGCCCCTGCTGTGGATCGAGGGCGAACTCTCCAACCTGGCGCGTCCGGCCTCGGGCCACCTGTACTTCACGCTCAAGGACGCCGGCGCCCAGGTGCGCTGCGCGATGTTCCGCAACCGCGCCGCCCTGCTCCGCTTCCGGCCGGCCGACGGCGCACAGGTTCGCCTGCGGGCACGGGTCGACCTGTACGAAGCGCGGGGCGAGTACCAGCTGATCGCCGAGCACATGGAGGCGGCCGGCGCCGGCGCCCTGCAGCAGGCCTACGAGATGCTGAAGGCGAAACTGGCCGCCGAGGGCCTGTTCGACAGCACCCGCAAGCGGCCGCTGCCGGTATTGCCCAGGCGCCTGGCCGTGATCACCTCGCCGTCCGGCGCCGCCATCCGCGACGTCCTGGCGGTGCTGCGCCGCCGCTTTCCCCTGTTGCAGGTCGACGTGTTGCCGGCACCCGTGCAGGGCGCCGAGGCGGTGCCGGCCCTGCGCGAGCGCCTGCGCGCGGTCGCCGCCGTCGGCCGCCACGACGTCGTCCTGCTGACCCGCGGTGGCGGCTCCATCGAGGACCTGTGGGCCTTCAACGACGAGCAGCTCGCGCGCGACATCGCCGCCTGTGCGATCCCCGTGGTGGCGGCGATCGGCCACGAAGTCGACGTCACCCTGGCCGAGCTGGCCGCCGACCTGCGCGCCGCCACGCCTTCAGCGGCTGCCGAGGCGATCAGCCCTGACGGCGCGCTGCTGGCTCGGCGCCTTGACGACCTTGCCGGCCGGTTGCAACGCGGCCAGGGCCGGCGACTGCTGGACCTGGCGCAACGGGCCGACACGGCGCGGCGGCGCCTCGGCCTGCTCGATCCGCGCCGCCGGCTGACCCTGGTGCGCGAACGCGCCCTGCTGGCCCGCCGGCGCCTGCGACGTGGCCTGGAAAACAGGTTGCGCTGGCAGGTCGCCCGGCTGCAGGCGCTGCGTGCTCGACTGGACGCCCAGCACCCGCAGCGGCGCCTCTCCCGCCTGGGCGAACTGCTCGACGAGCGACTGGACCGTTTGCGCCTGGCCGAGGCGGCGCGCCGGCGCCAGGCCGAGGGCCGTCTGCGCGAGGCCGCGCGCACCCTTCAGGCGCTCAGCCCGCTGCGCACGCTGGAACGCGGCTGGACCGTGCTGCTCGACCCGCGGGACCGGCGCTTGCTGGCGAGCGCGCAGGCGGTGGCCACCGCCGGTCGGGTCATCGCCCGCCTGGCCGACGGCGAGATCGACCTGGATGTCGCAGGGCCGCCGCGTCCGATCGCTGACTGATGGAAACAGTCGAAGCGATCGCGCACCACGAGATGCTGGTGCAGCGCAGCCGCTTCCTGGCCTGGGCGGCGCCGGTGGCCGATGCCGAGGCTGCCCTGGCGTTCATCGCCGGGCGGCGCCAGGCCGACGCCAGTCATGCCTGCTGGGCGTTCCGGGTCGGCCAGCAGTACCGCAGCAGCGACGATGGCGAACCGGCCGGCACCGCCGGCCGGCCGATCCTGGCCGCCATCGACGGCCAGGGCCTGGACCAGGTCGCGGTGGTGGTGCTGCGCTGGTTCGGCGGCATCAAGCTCGGCGCCGGCGGCCTGGTCCGCGCCTATGGTGGCTGCGCCGCACAGTGCCTGCGCGCCGCGCCGCGGCGGCCGTTACGCGCGATGACCGGGCTGCTGATCACCGTCGACTTCCCTTTCGAGGCGACGGTGCGCGCCGCCCTGGCCAGCCACGAAGCGGCACCGGAACGGGTCGACTACGGCAGTGGCGGGCTGTGCATGGCGGTGACGGTACCGGCCGATCGGCGCGATGCCCTGTGCACCTGGCTGGTCGATGCCTGCCGGGGCGCCGTTCGACTGGCACCAGAATCGCAGTCGAGCTGAACAGGCGACCGGCAGGGGCACCTGCCCGGTCGACGCCGGAAGCACCCGGTCGGAGGGGCCGCGCCACACGTCCTTCAGGACCGAGGGCCAGAGGACGGCCTCCTTGTCATCACGGCAGACAGCGCCACGGACTTCGTGGATGTGCTTCGAGCGCGCCGGTCCGCGAGTCCGGCTGCACCATCGAGGTTGGTCGGCGGCGGTCGGAGTCGAAGGGCCGTTCCTTCACGGGCGCTCAAGGCGGCTCGAAGCCGTTGGCGAATATGCGATCCGTCGGCTCCGTCGGCGCGCGAAGGCGATGAAACCCGCCACGCAGACTGAAGCTCGCGCTGCTCATCGGCGCGCCGGCATCCGGCTGGCCGATGCTTCCCCGCAGGGTGTGACTGGCGCTCGTCGCCCGTCCTGCACCGCCGTCGATGGACTGCCGCGGGATCGTGTAGCTGTCGCTGGAGGGCTGCGCAAAGGCCAGGGGCCGGGACAGCACCACGGAGAGTGCCAGTGCGACAACCAACGTGCCGATGGACAGTCTCTGCCTGGTGTCGTGTCCCGGCGGGGTGACCCGACGACCGGTCATGTCACGGCGCCTCCGAGCGTCTGGCAAGCTGCGAGTGCAGCGCTGCGACATCGGCGGCGAGTCTGTCCAGGCTCCGGTGCAGGGCGGCGTTCTCGGTGCGCAGTTCGATCAGCTCGGCCTCCAGCGCACGCTGCTGGATGGCCAGTTCGCGGGCGGCGGCGGTGGTGAGCACGTGGATCTCGGAGAGATTGACGCTGAGCAGTCCGCCGGGGCTCGCGGTGTCCACCTGCACCGCGGCGGGCCAGACCTGGGCCAGTTCCTGGGCGATGAAGCCCAGGTGCTCACGGTCCTCGGCGCCCTGCTCGGCCAGGAACTCGGGGCGATACCGAAAGCGGGTTGGATTCAGGGCCAACAAAGTGTCGACGGCGCCCTCGATGGACTGCGTCTGGTGCTTGACCCGGGCGTCCGAGGTGACGTCCCAGGTGCTCTGGTTGTCGTGGCGGCGCGCGCCGCCCATGACCAGCAGGCCGTTCTCGGCCGGGGTGGGCGGAATGAGGCCACTGGCATGGCCGATGCGAACACCGCTGTTGTTGAAGCCGGTGAGCACGCCATTGCCACCCACCGTGACCAGGAGGGGCGTCCGACCTTCGGGGCCGCGGATCCGGAAGAAGATGTTGTTGGTGGAAACCTGGTCGTCGTGAGTGAACTGGACCGAGCCGGAGGCGCGGACCAGGAACTGGTTCTGGCCATTGGAAACGAAGTTGCTGTTCTGGCTGTCGGCCCAGGCGAAGGTGCCTTGGTCGCCGGCTCCGCCGGGGTAGGTCAGACCGCTGCAAGTGCCAGATTCAGGGTCGCTGCCAGGGCGCACCTTTGCTCTTTGTCCGCCAGCCCAAGAAAAGTCTCCACCGGCACAGTTGATCAAGCCACCGCTCACGGAGCTATACGACCCTCTGGCCGTGTTGCCAGCGCCTCCCCCGACAGTCCCCAGATTCCACGCCGTGTTGTTCACGCCACCCCCGACCGCACCTTCGGGGCCTATAGTCGAGTTGCTTCTGCCGCCCGCAATCGTGCTGCTGGAGCCAGTCGCGGCGTTGAAGCCACCACCGCCGATGGTGGCCCGCGTTTCGCTTGCCGTGTTGTTGTTTCCCCCGCCAATGGTGCTTAGACCTCCGCTGCTGGTGTTTCTCGAGCCGCCACCGATGGCACTCATGGTGCCGCTTGCAATGTTTGCCTGGCCGCCGGCCACCGTCACGAATGGACTCGAAGAAGTTGACGCTGCGCCGTTACCCGCCTGGTTGGCGTAGCCTCCACCGATGGTGCCGTAGTCGGCGTTCACCAGGTTCGGGCCTTCGAAGAGATGGTTCGGATCGCTGTCCCCGGTCGGCACCCCGCCCCCGGAGACAGTCGCCCCGCGCACGCCAGGTCTGACCGCGTTCACCCAACTGCCGCCGATCATGTTGGTGGTGATGGGCTGACCGGGCCCGCCGAAGGTCTCGGCACTCGGCTCGATCCGCAGGCTGCTCACCCCCGCCGTGCGGATCACGAAGGCCTGGGCGTCGGTGGTGCCGATGAAATCATCGTTGGCATTGGTGCCCGCGTTGCCCCCGAGCAGCCAGCCGCTGGCATCGGCTTCGCAGGTGAGGCTGCCGTCCTCGGCCACGGCCCGGACGTACTGCCCGACCGCGCAGGCGCCGGCGATCCGCCGCTGGACCTGGGATGCGTCGATCTGGATCGCGCCGATGCCGCCAGGCGCCACGGCGATCGTCCCGGCGCCCGTGATCGGCCCGCCGGTGAGTCCGGTGCCGGTGGCGATGCTGGTGACGGTGCCGCCGGCGTCGGCGTCGGTGCCGCAGGTCACCGTTCCGTTCTGGGCGATGGCACGCACGTACTGGCCGACGGCGCAGTTGCCGGTCACCCGCCGTTGCACCTGGGCGGCATCGATGTCGGCGCCGCCGATGCTGCCATCGACGATGCTGGTGGTGGTGACCGAGTCGGCCAGGGCGACCGCCGCGCCCCAGGCATAGGGCGCCGCGGTCACCTCGGTGCGGGGCGAGAGGGTCTCGAAGCCGCCCGTGCCGGCCGGCCGGATGGCGATCTCCAGGAACTGCCGGTCCCCGGCGAACTGGAACGGACCGAAGTCCAGGGCGACCGAGAACAGGCCCTCCGTGACCTGGACATCGTCCAGACTCACCAGGGGCCCGATCTGCGAGCCCCCGGCTTCGGCATCGTAGAGCCGGAAGCGCAGGTCGAAGCCCCCGTCGGCCGGGCCCGAGGCAAGCCGCAATTCGCCCTGGTAGGTGAAGGCCGGTCCGATTGCCTGCGCGCAGACCGCAGCCGGCGGGCCGGCGAACACCAGGGCCAGCAAGAGCCCCGGCAGGGTGCGTCCAACACCCGGTATCGATATCGGCAGACTGAACATGGCGCCCTCCGGTCGGCCCCGCGTCGGCGTTCGTCCCGGATCAACACCCAAAGCCGGGGCCGGGGGCCAGGACGCCCGCGCGGTGACCCGCCGGCGGCTATGCACCGGGTCCTGCCGCCACCGTGCCTGTTGAGGATCATGGCCAGCCCCAGCCCTCTCCCCCGCCCCTCCCCCGCACGGCGGGGGAGGGGAGAAGTGCGGTGCCGTCGCAATGTGTCACGCGCTTGCCCGGAGGGGGCGGGCCTGGCTGTGGCGGTGGCTGAGACACGACGCCAATCAGGTCGCCCTGAAGGGTCGGGAGCAGCGCGCGCTCTGCTTCCCGCTTCCCGCTTCCCGCTTCCCGCTTCCCGCTTCCCGCTTCCCGCTTCCCGCTTCTCGCTTCTCGCTTCTCGCTTCCCGCTTCCCGCTTCTCGCTTCTCGCTTCTCGCTTCTCGCTTCCCGCTTTCCGCCTCCCGCCTCCCGCTCCCTGCTCCCTGCTCCCTGCTCCCTGCTCCCTGCTCCCTGCTCCCCGTCAATGCACTGAGACTCGACACTGGTCGGGTCCCTGCGGACGTCCGTGGGCAGCTCGTAGTTCGCACGAGAACTTGTCTGTACTGCACTGTTTTTATTGACGCCCCATGACCCAACACCCAGGCTGCGGGCCACTCGAGGCACGCCCGGGCGCGGGGCCGTATGCGACACTTGTCGGGTCAACGCACGGAGCACCTGACCCATGTTCGAGGGACTGCGCCCCCAGCACTGCCGGACCGAAATCCGCGAGGACGGCATCGTCGTCATCACCCTGGACCGCGCCGACAAGCCGGTCAACGCACTGGCCAGCGCGCTGATCGACGAGCTCGGACAACTGGTCGAGCGCCTGGCGATCGAGCCGCCCAGGGGCGTCGTGTTCATCTCCGCCAAGCCGGCCGGCTTCTCGCCGGGCGCCGACATCTCCGAGTTCGAACGCTTCTTCGCCGAGGGCACCACCGGCGATGCCATCGACCGCGGCCATCGGGTGTTCTCGCGCATCGAATCGCTGCGCTGCCCGACCGTCGCCGCCATTCACGGCCACTGCTTCGGCGGCGGCATGGAGCTGTCGCTGGCCTGCCGCTACCGCGTCGCGGCCGACACCCCGGAGACCCGCCTGGGCCTGCCCGAGGTCAAGCTCGGCATCCATCCGGGCTGGGGCGGCCTGGCCCGCCTGCCGCACCTGATCGGCGCGCCGGAGGCCATGAAGCTGATGCTGGCCGGTGGCTCGGTGGCCGCCGGCAAGGCGCGGGCGATCGGCCTGGTCGACCAGGTGGTTCCTGCCGACCGCCTGCTCGAGGCCGCCTGCGAACTGCTCCGGCGTCGCCCGGCCCGGCCGCTGCGGCAACGCGCCCTGGCCTGGGCGACCAACACCTGGCCGGCGCGCCAGGTGCTGGCGCCGATGATGCGCAAGCAGATCGCCGGCAAGGCGCGCCGAACGCACTACCCGGCTCCGTACGCGATGCTCGAGGTGTGGCGCAGGCACGGCGGCAGCGTGCGCGGCGCGCTGCGTCCGGAGGCGCGCTCGGTGGTGCGCCTGGCCGCCACGCCGACCGCCCACAACCTGGTGCGCGTCTACTTCCTGCAGGAGGCGCTGAAGGCGCAGGGGGCCGGCATCGAGCACGGCATCGGCCACGTCCACGTGGTCGGCGCCGGCGTGATGGGCGGCGACATCGCCGCCTGGACCGCCCTGCAGGGCTTCACGGTCAGCCTGCAGGACAACGACGGCGCGGCCATCGAGCGTGCCCTGGGGCGTGCCCGCACCCTGTACGAGCGGCGCCTGAAGACCCCTGAACGGGTCGCCGCGGCGCTGGCCAGGCTGAGCGCCGACCCCGAGGGCGCGCGGGTGCCGGATGCCGACCTGGTGATCGAGGCGATCGTCGAAAAGCCCGAGGCCAAGCGCGGCCTGTTCGCGGCCCTGGAACCGCGCATGAAACCGGGCGCCCTGCTCGCCAGCAACACCTCGAGCATCGTTCTGGAAGAGCTGCGCACCGGCCTGGCGCGGCCCGGCCAATTCCTGGGCCTGCATTACTTCAACCCGGTGGCCATGCTGCCCCTGGTCGAGGTGGTGCGCCACGACCAGGTCGATGCGACCGCCTTCCAGCGCGCGCTCGGCTTCGTGCGCGGCCACGACAAGCTGCCGCTGGCGGTCAACAGCGCGCCCGGGTTCCTGGTCAACCGCATCCTGTTCCCCTACCTGCTGGAAGCCTTCCGGTTACGCCAGGAGGGCGTGCCGCTGCGCGCCATCGATGCCGCGGCGAAGGATTTCGGCATGCCGATGGGGCCGGTGGAGCTGGCCGACCAGGTCGGCCTGGACGTCTGCGCCCATGTCGGCGCGGTGATCGCGCCGACCCTGGGCGTCGAGCTTCCGGGCGGCATCGACGACCTGGTCGCCGCCGGCAAGCGCGGCCGCAAGGACGGCGAGGGACTGTACGTCTGGACCGAGGGCAAGGCGGTGAAGCCGCCGCTGCCCGAGCACTACGTGCCGCCGCCGGACCTGCAGGACCGCCTGATCCTGCCGATGCTCAACGAGGCGGTGGCCTGCCTGCACGAGGGCATCGTCGCCAGCGCCGACGAGCTCGATGCCGGGGTGATCTTCGGCACCGGCTTCGCGCCGTTCCTGGGCGGTCCCATGCAGCACATACGCACCGTGGGCGCCGACGCCGTGGTGGCGCGCCTGCAGGCGCTGGCCAAGAAACACGGCCCGCGCTTCGCACCCCGCCCGGGCTGGGAGGCGCTGCCGCGCTGACCGCGGACCTAGCAGGCTGTTGAAAAACAGCCTGCTGGCGGCGGCCATGGATGGCCGCTCGGCGAAGCAAGTGCGTAAGCAGTTGATTCGACGGGAGCCCGTCCGGACCTTCGCCGGACGGGCGACTTGAAAAACGACCAGGAAGGTCGTTTTTCAACAAGCTGCTAGGACCTGCCGTCGCGCCCGGCACCCGGGCGCGGCGGGTCACATGGTCAGGGTCGGCTTGTCGGCGTTGAGCTGGGCGCCCAGCACCGATTCGATGCGCGCCCGGGCGGCCTCGCCGTCCGGGCCGTCGTTGAACTGCACGCCGATGCCCGCCGGGTTGCCCGACTGTGCGCCCTGCGGCGTCACCCAGACCACCTTGCCGGACACCGGGAGGCGGTCGCCCTCCTCGTGCAGGTGCACCAGCAGGAACACCTCGTCGCCGAGCCGGAACCCCTGGGCGCTGGGCACGAACAGGCCGCCACCCTTGATCGAGGGCATGTAGGCCGCGTACAGCGCCGCCTTGTCCCGGATCTCGACCGGCAGGATCGCCTGCCGCTTGCCGCCCAACTGCATGTCGTCTACCCCTCTCGACCGGTGCCGGCCCTGCCCGGCTGTCCCGCGTTGGCCGATTCGGCCCTGCGGACAGGGACGCGGCGCTGGCGCCGAGTTTGCCACAGCGCGCGACCCGGCATCAGGAGGTGGCCTCGTCCGCCAGGAGCTCCTCGTCGCAGTAGAAGTCGGCGGCCCCCGAGCCGATCTCGTAATAGCAGCCGACCACGGCGACCCGGCCCGCCGCCACCGCCTGCGCCACCACCCGGCTGGACTGCACGGATTCCACCTGGGCCAGCACGTGGCGCACCACGGCCTCGCGCATCCGCGATTTCTCGTCGACCAGGGCCGGCACCTCCGCCACCGCCGGCCGGATGGCGTCCAGCAGGTAGCGGATATTTTCCGGCTGCTGGGCGGTTTCCTCCGCCGGCAGCATGGCGGCGCGCACCGCGCCGCAGCCCTCGTGGCCCATCACCACGATCAGGTGGCACTTCAGGGCAGTGATGGCGTACTCCAGGCTGCCCATGGTCGCCGGCGTGCAGACATGGCCGGCGACCCGGACGATGAACAGGTCGCCCAGTCCCTGGTCGAAGACGATCTCGACGGGAACCCGGCTGTCGCTGCAGGCCAGGATGGTGGCGAAGGGCGTCTGCTCGATGATCTGCGCCCGGCGTTCGTTGGCGTTGAGTTCCGGGCGCGTGGCGCGGCCGCTGAAGAACCGCTCGTTGCCGGCCTTCAGCGCCGCCAGCGCGGCGGCCGGGGTGGCCATCTCCGGGTCCTTCAGGCGCGCGATGTCGGCCATCGAGGCGCCGCGCTTGCCGGCACTGTGCAGCTGCGACTT
The DNA here is from genome assembly GCA_019634735.1 of Lysobacterales bacterium. Taxonomy (NCBI): domain Bacteria; kingdom Pseudomonadati; phylum Pseudomonadota; class Gammaproteobacteria; order Lysobacterales; species Lysobacterales bacterium. The sequence goes on from JAHCAT010000012.1 coordinate 55,835, forward strand.
CGGCTTGTTTTCGGGGACCACGCGCATCTCCTTTGCGACGACCGGACCGGTCCGGGCCCGCCATTGTGCCGTCTGCGCGCCGGCCGCGCCGGAAGCCGCGCGTTCGCCCGGGGCGCGGGGCCGTTCCGCCGCGCACGCGCGCTGGCTGCGCGACCGACCCGGACGCGCGTACCCCCGCTCCGGCCGGCAGCGGTCTGGCTGCCCTGCCCCCCCCCCTACGGAACGATCAGCACGTCGCAGGGCGCCTCGGCGAGCAGGTGGTTGCTGACGCTGCCCAGAAACAGCGCGTCCAGCGCCGAGCCGCCTTGCTTGCCCAGCACCAGCAGGTCGGCATCGCTTGCCTCGATCTGCGCCATCAGCACGCTGGTCGGATAGCCCTCATGCACCACGCTCTCGACTTCATCGCCAAAGCCTGCCGCGGCGACCTTCTGGACCAGGGCCAGCCGTGCTTCCGCCAGGGCCCGCTGCCGGTGCCATTCGATGGCGTCGCGCTTGACGCCTGCGTGCGCCATCGCCACGCCCAGCGTGAAGTCGAGCGCGTGCACAGCTTGAATGCCCTGGCCGGCGACCCAGCGCGCTGCGGCAAGAATGCGCGCTGCGGCATCGGACAGGTCGAGGGCTGCGAGCACCTTCGAGTAGGGACCTGCGACGGGCCGCCGCACCACCAGCACCGCCTGCCGGCCGGCGCGTGCCAGGCGCGCCGGCGTGCTGCCGCCCAGGCTGCGGCGCAATGCGTGGTGGCCCCGCGCGCCGACCACGAGCAGATCGTCGCCGGCAGCGGCATCGAGCACCTCCGGCAGCAGCCTTCCGACGCGGACCTCCGGACGGACCTTCGCGCCGGACTGCGCCGCCAGCGCGGACAGCGCGGACAGCGAGGCGTGCAGTCGTTGCGTCGCGCCGTCCCTGGCCAGGCGCTCGGCCTCGCCCGGCTCACCGAGCAGGCTGCGCAGCACGCTGAGCGGCCCGGCCTCGACCACATGCAGCGCCGTCACCGTGCCGCTGGCCGTGGCCGGCGCCAGATGCAGGGCGCGTTCCAGTGCCAGCTCGCCATCCGCGGAAAAATCGGTCGCAGCCAGGATGCCGGTGAACATCGCAGTCTCCTTGTCGGTGTCGGGGCGTTGCGCCTGGCTGGATCGTACCCGCCCGCCGCCTGCAGGGCACCAGGCTGCCGGCCCGTCGCGGACCCTCGGCCCGTGTCGGGGCGCCCTGCTGCCGTATGCGGAGTGCCGGGCAGGCGCGCTGTCCGCCGCCGGCTGTCGCTTGCCGTCCCGACCGCGCGACGGTGCGGTGTCCGGCTGCTCGCAATCCGCCTTGGGGCCAAGCCCGGACACTCGGCACCGGCTGCGCGGACCCCCGCCAACCTGAACCCGGATACCGTGCAACGCCTCGGACCCGTGGACGGCGGTCGCCGGCGTTTCCTACAGTGGCGGCATGAACATCTGCCGCAGCTCCATGGGTCCCGCCGCGCTGATCCTTGCGCTGGCCACGCTGGCATTGCCGGGCGCCCTCATGGCCCAGGGCACCGTCATCGACGATACCGGGCGGGCCGGCCGCCTGCTGGCGGTGCTCGACCATGCCGCCTGGCTTGCCGACGGCGAGGCCAGCGACCGGCACATCTATGTCATCGCCAGCACCGACTGCGGCTATTGCGCGCGCCTGTTCGCGGACAGCCGCAGCCATCGCGATGGCGTGCAGTTGCGCTGGCTGCTGGTCGGCACCCGTGCCGGCGGCGCCGGCGCGCTGCTGGCGGTCGACGATGCCGAGACGCTGGGGCAGGTCTATGCCGGCGCATCACCCCCCGCCACCGACGACCTCGGCTACGCCCTGCTCGACGTCAACGCCTGGCTGCCGGGTCTGCTGGAGCTGGACCTGACGGTGACCCCCACCTTCGTGTTCCAGGGCCGCAGCGGGCTGCGAGTCGTGCCCGGCCTGGGCGACGGCCTGGCCGGGCTGCTGCCCCAGGTCCAGGCACGCCGCGGGGGAAGCGCCACCGAATCGCGCAGCCGGATCGTGCTGGCCGACGGGCCGGCCGCCGTGGCGCCGGCACCGATGACGCGCCTGATCAATTTCCGGGAGAACCCGCTGCCCCTGTTCACCCTGCCCGACCAGCGGGCACTGGCTGCCGGGGAACTGGCGCCGCGGCAAAGCTATGCCGTGACCGGCCTGGTCGGCGACGACTGGATCCAGGTTGCGGCCCTGCAACGCACCGAAGCCGCTGGCGGCATCGTGCCCGGCTATCTGTACGCGCCCGACGAGGTGCGTCTGGCAAGACTGGACTATCGGATCGAGCCGGCTGCCGGCGAGCTGGCGGCCAGCGATGCACCACGCCCGGTACTGACCCATCCCGACCCCACGGCGCCGGTGATCACCTGGCTGGCGCCGGGTGAGGTCCTGCCGCGCACCGGCAGGGTGCAGCGCGAGGAGGGACGCTGGACGGCGGTCGCCCTGTTCCGCGACGGCACCCCCGCTTTCGTGCCCGAGGCCGCCGCGGAGGACGTCCCGGACGCGGATCCTTCGGCCGGGGACTGATCCGGGGCGATCCGCGAAGGCCGCTGGCCTTGCCGGTCAACCGCCCGGAAGCAAGGCGCCCGGTCGTCTAAGCCACGTTCCCGCAGCGTGCAGCGCAGGGGTCGGACACCTTGCCGGCGTGAGGCACGGCGCGACCGGCTCAGCGCGCCGTGCGCCAGCCTTCGAGCCATTCGTGCAGCAGCCAGAGCGCACGCAGCGGCGCGGCCAGGCGTTCGCGCAACTGCACGGCAGCCGCCTGGCTGGCCACCAGGGCGCCCAGTTCCCGCGACGGCGGCGGCGGTCCGGGCTGCACCTGGCCCCGACCCTGCCAGGCCCACAGGCGAAGCCAGGCGATCGCATCATCGACGTGCTGCACCGGCGAGCTCGCCCAGCGTTGCGCGACCGCCAGGGGTTGCGCGCGCCCATCGGCCAGGCGCTGCAGATCCTCGGCCACCGCCTGTGCCTGCCGGGCGCGATCCGGATCGGCATAGGCCAGCGCCGTGGCCGGATGGCCGCCGGCCAGCGCCAGCGCCAGCGCCGGTACCGTCACGCCCTGCCCGGCCAGCCACTGCGCCACCTGTTCCGGTCCGGGACGCACCACCGCGACCGTCTGGCAGCGGCTGCGCACGGTGGCCAGCAACCGTCCGGGGGAATCGCTGAGCAGCAGCACGATGACGCCGGCCGGCGGCTCCTCCAGCGTCTTCAGCAGGGCGTTCTGCGACGCCGCGTTCATGGCGTCGGCAGGATCGATCAGGGCGACCCGGGTGGCGCCGGTCTGGCCGGTGAGCTGCAGTCGGCCGATCAGGGCGCGCACCTGCGCGACCTTGATCAACTTGCTGTCTTCCTCGGGCGCCAGCCGGTGCAGGTCGGGGTGGCTGCCGGCGGCCCGCCAGGTGCAGCCGCGGCACTGGCCGCAGGCCGGCGCATCGCCACCGGCGCGCTCGCACAGCAGGCGCGCGACCATCGCGTCGGCCAGCAGGCGCTTGCCCAGGCCGGGCTCGCCGGCAAGCAGCACGCCGTGGCTGAGGCGATCCTCCGCCAGCGCCGCGCAGAAGCGTTGCCAGGCCGGTGCCAGCCAGGGCGCCAGATGCCCGCTCATGGCTGCCCGACCTGGCGCGCCAGGAAGGCATCCAGGGCGGCGCGGATCTGCCCGGCCACCTCGGCGAGCGGGCGGCCGGCATCGACCACCGCGAAGCGCCCCGGTTCGGCGGCTGCACGCTGCCGGAAGGCCGCCCGCACGCGCTCGAAGAAGGGCTCGGCTTCGCCCTCGATGCGATCGGGCGCACCGCGCCCGGCCAGCCGTGCCAGCCCCTCGGCGACCGGCAGGTCCAGCAGCACGGTCAGGTCCGGGCGCAGCGCGCCGCAGGCGAACCGCTCCAGCCAGGCGATGTCCGCCGCCGGCAGGCCGCGACCGCCGCCTTGGTAGGCATAGCTGGAATCGGTGAAACGATCGGACAGCACCCAGGTGCCGCGTGCCAGCGCCGGGGCGATGAGGGCGCGGACATGTTCGGCGCGCGCCGCGAACACCAGCAGCAACTCGGCTTCCGCGGCCATGCTGCCCGCCCCGGCCCCCAGCACCAGCTCGCGGATGCGCTCGGCCAGCGGCGTACCGCCCGGCTCGCGGGTGCGCAAGACGTCAAGACCGTGCGCGCGCAGGTGCGCCTCGCAGGCGGCCAGCGCCGAACTCTTGCCGGCGCCCTCGCCGCCCTCAAGGGTGATCAGCCGGCCCCGGCTCATCGGCCGCTGCCGCCGCGCAACCGCGCCAGGTAACGACGCACCGCCGCCTGGTGCTGCGCATAGGTTTCCGAGAAATCGTGGCCGCCGCTGCCATCGCCCAGGGCCACGAAGTACAGCTCGCGACCCGGCGCCGGATCGAGCGCGGCGGCCAGCGCGGCGCGGCCCGGCAGGGCGATCGGGGTCGGCGGCAGGCCGGCCCGGGTGTAGGTGTTGTAGGGCGTATCGGTGTCCAGGTCGCGCCGGCGCAGATTGCCATCGAAGCCGCTGCCGATGCCGTAGATGACGGTGGGGTCGGTCTGCAGGCGCATGCCGATGGCGAGCCGCCGGCTGAACACGCCGGCGATGCGCCGGCGTTCGTCGGCGACGCCGGTTTCCTTCTCGATGATCGAGGCCAGGATCAGCGCCTCGTAGGGACTGGCCACGACGCTCGCCTCGCTGCGTCCGGCCCAGGCCTGGTCGAGCGCCTGGCGCATCGCCTCATGGGCCTGGCGCAGCAGGTCGAGGTCGCTGGTGCCGCGCCGGTAGGTGTAGGTCTCGGGCAGGAACCAGCCTTCCGGGTGCTCGCCCTCGCGGCCGAGCATCGCCATCACCTGGGCATCGGCCTGGTCCGACACGGTCTGCGTCACTGCCGCCTGCCCGGCCAGCGCCCGCCGCAGGTCGGCGAAGGTCCAGCCCTCGACGATGGTGAAGCGGTACTGGATGACGCGGCCGCGTGCGAGCTGGTCGAGCAGGCCGCGCGGATCGAGGCCGGGTTCCAGCAGGTACTCGCCGGCCTGCAGGCGCCGCAGCACGCCGTCGTCGACGGCCAGCGCCTGCCACCAGTGGCGGCGCCAGGCCGGCGTCAGGCCGCGCTCGGCCAGTTGCCCGACGATGCCGCGCAACGACTGGCCGCGCGGCACCTCGAGCACGACCCCCTCGTCGGGCAGCGGCAGCGGCGTGCGCGCGAAGCGCTGGTAGTCGAGCCAGGCGAGCGTGGCGGCAGCGGCCAGGACCAGCAGTAACAGCAGCAGGACCTTGCCGATCCAGCCGCGCGCGGATCGGTGCGGAGGGGTCATCGGTTGCGTCGTGGCAGCGTGGGCGGCAAGCCGATGCCGCGTGCCGCCAGAGTGTAGCCCAGGGCGGCGGTCACCGGCCCCGGTTGCCAGCGGCGCGTGCCAAGGGCACGTACCGGCATCACCCCACGCACCGCGTTGCACAGGAACAGCTCGTCGGCCGCCTGCAGGTCGGCCGGTCGCAGCGCCCGCACCTGCACCGGCCAGCGCCGGCGCGCCCGGGCGAGCAGAAAGGCACGAGCGACGCCGGCAACGCCGCAGTGATCGAGCGCCGGGGTGGCCAGCACGCCGTCGCGGACCAGGAACAGATTGGCGGCAGTTGCGCACACCACATTGCCGTCGGTGTCCAGGCACAGGCCTTCGTCGATGCGCGGATCGCGCCACTCCGAGCGCGCCAGCACCTGCTCCAGCCGGTTGAGGTGCTTGAAGCCGGCCAGCGCCGGCTGCCGGGCCAGGCGCAGCCGGCACCAGCGCAGGCGCAGTCCGCGCTGGTAGAGCGCCGCGGCGGTCTCGGGCAAGGGCAGGCGTTGCACGACGCGCCGTGCCCCGGCCGCGCTGCCCGCGGCATAGCCACGGCCGCTGCCGCGGGTCAGCACCAGCTTGACCACGCAGTCGCGCCCGGCGGCGACCCGCGCGGCCTCGGCCAGCCAGGTCGCGGCGGGCGGCGAGGTCAGCGCCAGGCCCGCGGCACCGCGCGCCAGGCGGGCCATGTGGCCCGCCCACAGGGGCGCCTGGCCGGCCACGAAGCGGATCGTCTCGAACAGGCCGTCGCCATAGGCAAGACCGCGATCGTCGACGGCGAGCCGGTTCGCCGGCCGGCCGTCCACCAGGCAGGCGGCAGCGCCACGCATCATCGGTGTCCGAGCGCGGCCAGCAGACCGCCGGCCTTGCTGCGCGTCTCGGCCAGCTCGCGCGCCGGTACCGAGTCGGCGACGATGCCGGCACCGGTGCGGAAGCCCAGCGTCCGCCCCTGCTGCCAGGCACTGCGGATCAGGATGTTGAGGTCCATGTCGCCGCTGCGGTCCAGGTAGCCGATCGCACCGGTGTATGGGCCCCGCCCGGTGCCCTCCAGCTCGGCGATGATCTCCATGCAGCGCACCTTGGGGCAGCCGGTGATGGTGCCGCCCGGGAACAGGGCGCGCAGGATCGCGCCCGGGGTCGTGCCCGGGCGCAGTTCGCCGCTGACGTTGGAGACGATGTGGTGGACGTGGCTGTAACTCTCCAGCGCCATCAGTTCGTCGACGCGGATGCTGCCGGGCCGGCAGACCCGGCCCAGGTCGTTGCGCTCCAGATCGATCAGCATGACGTGCTCGGCGCGCTCCTTGGGATGGCCGATGAGCTCCGCCAGCAGCGCGCGGTCGCTCACTTCATCCGCGCCGCGCGGACGCGTTCCGGCGATCGGACGGGTATCGATGCGGGTGCCACGCACGCGCAGCAGCCGCTCGGGGGAGGCGCTGAGCAGGGCGGCGCCAGCGAACCTCAGCAGTGCCGAGAACGGTGCCGGGCTGGCCTCGCGCAAGCAGCGGTACAGGACCACGGGATCCGGCGCCTCGGCGAAGCGCGCCTGCCAGGCGCGCGACAGGTTGACCTGGAACACGTCGCCCGCCCGCAGATACTCGAGGATCCGCGCCACGCCCGCCAGGAAACGCTCCGGCGGGTCCTCGTCGAGGGCCTCGAGCCCGGGCAGGTTCGAGGCCGAGGCGGATTCGGCGCAGGTATCGAGGTCGCTTGCCAGACGCCGGCACAGCGCCGCATGGCCGGGTTCGGCGACCAGCACGGCGTCGCCCGCCGGCCGTGGCCTAAGCCAGGCCGCCGGTGTCCGCAGGGCCAGCGCCACCGGCAGTCCGGCACCCTCGAAAACGGGCAGGCGCAGCCCCGGCTCGAACTGCGCGACCGCCTCGTAACCCAGGTAGAGCAGCCACCCCCCAGCGAAGGGCAGACCGGCCGGTCGTGCCGGGGCGGGGCCTGCGGCCGCGAAGGCGGCGTCGAGAGCGGCCGCGAAATCGCTGCCGATGACACGGCCGCCCTGGTCGCGCACCACGCCATCGGCGCCCAGCACGATGCGTTCCCCGGAGGCCACCGGCAGCAGGTCGAGCGTGCCGGTGCGCGGACTTTCGGCGGCGCTCTCCAGGAACGCCGGATAGCGTTCCGGAGCGGCCGCGACCAGGGCCAGCGGATCGCCGTGCGCTGGCGCGGGCTGCGCGATCACGGCCGCGACGCGGGCCCGGGTGAGGTCAGAGGCTGCGGAACACCAGGGTGCCGTTGGTGCCGCCGAAGCCGAACGAGTTCGACAAGGCGACATCGACGCGCGCCTGGCGCGCGGTGTGTGGCACCAGGTCGAGGCCGGCCACGGCGGGATCGGGCTCGTCGAGGTTGATGGTGGGCGGCACCACGCCGCGGTGCACCGCGAGCGCCGTGAAGATCGCCTCGACGCCGCCGGCAGCACCCAGCAGATGGCCGGTCATCGACTTGGTCGAGCTGACCATGACCTTGCCCGCGTGGTCGCCCATCACCGTGCGCACCGCCATCGCCTCGGCGATGTCGCCCTGCGGCGTCGAGGTGCCGTGGGCGTTGATGTAGTCCACCTCGGCCGGTTCGATGCCGGCATCGCGCAGGGCGTTGACCATGCAGCGCGCCGCGCCCTCGCCGTTCTCGCTGGGCGCGGTCATGTGGTAGGCATCGCCGCTCATGCCGAATCCGGCCAGCTCGCAATAGATGCGGGCGCCGCGGGCGCGGGCGTGCTCGTACTCCTCGAGCACCAGCAGGCCGGCGCCGTCGGACAGCACGAAGCCGTCGCGGCCGACGTCCCAGGGCCGGCTGGCCTTCTCCGGCTCGTCGTTGCGGGCCGACAGGGCGCGCGCCGACACGAAGCCGCCGACCGCGGTCGGCGTGGTCGAGCACTCGGCGCCGCCGGCGATCATCGCGTCGGCATCGCCGTAGGCGATCAGCCGGGCCGCCAGTCCGATGCAGTGGGTGGCGGTGGTGCAGGCGGTCACCGCGGCGATGTTGGGGCCCTTCAGCCCCTTCATGATCGACAGGTGGCCGGCGATCATGTTGATGATCGAGCTGGGCACGAAGAACGGCGAGATCCTGCGCGGGCCGCCGGTCATCAGCGCCTCGTGGGTCTTCTCGATGGTGCCGATGCCGCCGATGCCGGCGCCGACCGCGGCACCGACCCGCTCGGCGTTGGCCTCGGTGATCGCCAGGCCGGAATCCTCGAGCGCCATCAGTCCCGCCGCCACGCCGTAGTGGATGAACGGGTCCATCTTCTTGACGTCCTTCGCCGGCACGAACTGCGCCGGGTCGAAGTCGCGGACCTCCCCGGCGATCCGGGTGCCGAAGCCGGTGGCGTCGAAGCGCGTGATCGGGCCTATGCCGCTGCGGCCGGCCAGCAGCGCCGTCCAGGCGGACTCGATGGTGTTGCCCACGGGCGAGAGGATGCCCAGGCCGGTGACGACGACGCGACGCTTGCTCATCATGGCGGTATCACTGCGGGGACGTGGCACGGATCCGGCCGGGCGGAAGCCGCGGAGCGCGGAATGCGGGTGCGGGGACGACGCCCGCGCCGGCGGCGGCGCGGACGCGTCGGGTCAACGGCCTCAGGCCTTGACGTGGGCCTTGACGTAGTCGATGGCCTGCTGGACGGTGGTGATCTTCTCGGCCTCTTCGTCCGGGATCTCGCACTCGAACTCCTCCTCGAGCGCCATCACCAGCTCGACGGTGTCGAGGGAGTCCGCGCCGAGGTCGTCGACAAAGGACGCGCTGGGCGTGACCTCCTCGTCCTTGACCCCGAGCTGCTCGACCACGATCTTCTTGACGCGATCTTCAATGCTGCTCATACGTGACACGACCTCTGCGTGGTTGAACGAAGGGCGGATTGTAGAGCATCCCCCCGAGTCCCTGCACAAGGCCTTGACGCGGCCCGGCCGCGCGGGGAGGAAAGCCCTCGCCCGGCCCGGCGCAAGGTCCGCCCGCGCCCGCAAGCGCCACGCCAGGCCGGCACGTCGCTCCGCCCTGGCACCTCAGGCCATGTACATGCCACCGTTGACGTGCAGGGTCTCGCCGGTCACGTAGGCTGCCGCCGGCGAAGCCAGGAACAGCACGGCCTGGGCGATGTCCTCCGGTGCGCCAAGGCGGCCCAGCGCGATGCCGCCGAGCAGGGCCTGGCGCTGCGCCTCGGGCAGGGCGCGGGTCATGTCGGTCTCGATGAAGCCGGGCGCGACCACGTTGACGGTGATGCCGCGACTGCCGATCTCGCGGGCCAGCGACTTGGAAAAGCCGATGATGCCCGCCTTGGCGGCCGCGTAGTTGGCCTGCCCCGGATTGCCGGTCAGGCCGATCACCGAGGCGATCGAGATGATCCGTCCGCGGCGCGCCTTCATCATGCCGCGCAGCACGGCACGCGAGAGCCGGAACACCGGGGTCAGGTTGGTGTCGAGGATCGCCTGCCAGTCGTCGTCCTTCATGCGCATCAGCAGCTGGTCGCGGGTGATGCCGGCGTTGTTGACCAGGATCGAGACCGGCCCGACCTCGCTGGCGACCGCTTCGGGCAGCGCCTCGCACGCCGTGGCGTCGGCGACATCGAGCACCCTGCCCTCGCCGCCGCCCGGCAGCGCCGACAGTCGCGCGGTGATGGCGTCGGCGCCGGACTGGCTGGTTGCCGTGCCGACCACGCGGGCGCCGGCGGCGGACAGGGCATCGGCGATGGCGGCGCCGATGCCACGGCTGGCGCCGGTGACCAGGGCGATCTCGCCTTTGAGAATGTCGTTCATTGGGGCTCCTGCTTCAATGGGGACCGGGGACCGGGGACCGGGGACCGGGGACAGGTGATCGCGCGAGCGGCTCAGCGCCAGGTGGCGAGGGTGGCGTCGAGGTCTTCGGGTGTGCCGAGGGCGCGGACGTCGAGGGACTTGTCGATGCGCTTGCACAGGCCGGCCAGGACCTTGCCGGGGCCGCATTCGGCGATGCGGGTGGTACCCGCGGCCGCCAGGGCCTGCACGCAGTCGGTCCATCGCACCGGCTGGTGAAGCTGCCGCACCAGGGCGTCGCGGATCGCGGCGACGTCGCCGGCAACCCCGGCGTCGACGTTCTGCACCACGGGCAGCGACGGCGCATGCCAGTCCATGCCGGCCATGACCTGCGCCAACGCCTGCGCGGCCTCGCGCATCAGCGGCGTGTGCGAGGGCACGCTGACCGGCAGCTTCATTGCCTTGCGCACGCCGCGCTCGGCAAGCAGGGCGATGGCCCGGTCGACCGCGGCAGTTTCGCCGCCGATCACCACCTGGCCGGGCGAATTGAAGTTGGCGGGCACCACCACCCCGACATCGGCGGCATCGGTACAGGCCTCGGCGACGATCGCGTCCTCGCTGCCCAGCACCGCCGCCATCGCGCCGGCACCGGCCGGGACCGCCGCCTGCATGAGTCGACCGCGCTCGCGCACCAGGCGGGCGCCGTCGGCCAGCGACAGCGCCCCGGCGGCGACCAGGGCGCTGTACTCGCCCAGGCTGTGGCCGGCCAGGCGCGCCGGCAGCGGGCCACCCAGGGACTGCCAGACCCGCCACACCGCGATGCCGGCAGCCAGCAGCGCCGGCTGGGTGAACTCGGTCTGGTTGAGGCGGGCATCGTCGGGCGCGGCGGCGATCGCCCACAGGTCGATGCCGGCGCCTTCCGACGCCTCGGCGAAGACGGCGCCGACCTCGGCATGGCGCTGCGCGAGCGACCCGAGCATGCCGGGACTCTGGGAGCCCTGGCCGGGAAACACGAAGGCGAGGTCTTGGGCTGTCTGGGTCATGGCCGGTCCTGTTCTGGTCGGAAGTCGCAGGCGTCTGGGGTCAGGTGGGGCGCGCGTCACCGACGTCGGGCGGCGGCGCACTGTGCGGCGAAACGGGCGGGCGCGGCGCCTGGCGGACGAAAACGACGGGCCGGCGCGGGGATGGCCGGGGAAGCGCACCGGACATTCATAGCAGCAGGCCGCCCAACAGCGGCAGCAGATCCAGTTCGCCGTCGCCGGCCAGATCCAGGCCCAGCAGCAGCAGGATGCCCAGCGCCACAGGCAGCCAGAGCACGAGGGCGGCGCGCAGCGCGCGCACGGCCCGGCTCAGCGCGCTGGCGCGTCGACCCAGCAGGTCGGCCGTGAATTCGACGGGACGCAGCCGGGCCACGCTGTCGGCGAGCAGGCCGCGCACCTCGGCGGTGCCCGAGGCCAGCATGGGGCGCAGCAGGGCCGCCTGGGTCTGGGCATCCTGACGGGCGTGGCGGCCAAGGCCGGCGGCGAGCACCAGCCAGTCCCTGGCCTGGGCGTGCGCCAGCGGCATCACCTCGGCGGGATCCTCCTCGAAATCGAGAAACCCCACCTCTCCTGCCGGCCCGATCGCGATGTTCCGCGACAGCGGCTGGCCGAGGTAGCCACCGGCGGCATGCACGCGCGCAACGGCAGCCGCGGCGTCGGCGACCAGGCGGTCGGCGCCGTCCGGATCGGCCTGGCGCAACAATGCCGCCAGGGTCGGCCCGATGTCCGCCAGCAACAGGCAGTCGCGGCCGGCCCCGAGAACCCGCGGCACGCGGGCACCCTGCGAGGCCAGTTCGTCGATGCGGCGCTGCTCGGTATCGCGGGCCGCAGGACCGACCCGGTGCGGGGGTGGCCTCAGCGGCGCCAGGCCCAGGCGGCGCGCACACCAGTCGAGCAGTCCCAGGCGCAAACGCCGGGAGCCGCCTTCGTAGCGCTTCAGCCAGGCGACCTGGCCGTCGATCTGGAGTTTGGTGACCAAGACGATCTCCCTTGATAGCCGGGTCGGGGCGACACTGGCCCGGCCTTGACCCTCACACCCGACAGACAACCCGGGCGCGGTGACGCCGGCGACCGGGTGTCAGGGCGTCCGACGCTCCGGCACGCCGAGTCCGGGCGCCCTGCCCGGCGATGCGGCCTTCGCCGGACGCACCGCCCCGCCCCCGGGGCGATCCCGGTCAGTAACGCAGCAGGGCCGAACCCCAGGTAATGCCGCCGCCGAAAGCCTCCATCAGCAGCAGCTGGCCGCGCTGGATACGACCATCGCGCACCGCCTCGTCCAGGGCGAGTGGCACCGAGCCGGACGAGGTGTTGCCATGGCGGTCGACGGTGACGATCACCCGCTCCATCGGCAGCCCCAGGTGGCGGGCGGTGGCGGTGATGATGCGCAGATTGGCCTGGTGCGGCACCAGCCAGTCGAGCGCGTCCTGCGGCAGCTCGTTGGCCGCCAGCGCTTCCTCCGCAGTCCGTGCCAGGGCGCGCACTGCGACCTTGAACAGCTCGTTGCCGATCATCTTCACCTTGACGCCGTGACCGGGTTCGTCGATGAAGCCGGCCGACACGCCGACCGGATTGAACAGCAGTTCCTTGTAGCCGCCGTCGGCATGCAGGTGGGTCGACAGGATGCCGGTCTCCTCGGACGGCTTCAGCACCACGGCGCCGGCGCCGTCGCCGAACAGCACGCAGGTTCCGCGGTCGGTCCAGTCGATCATCCGGGTCAGCGTCTCGGCGCCGATCACCAGCGCGCACTTGCTCTGGCCGCTGCGCACGAACTTGTCGGCCATCGACAGCGCGTAGATGAAGCCCGAACAGGCGGCATTGACGTCGAACGCGGCGCAGCCGTTGGCGCCCAGGCGGGCCTGCACCAGGCAGGCGGTGCTCGGGAAGATCAGGTCGGGCGTGGTGGTGCCGACCACCAGCATGTCGATGTCGGCGGCGGTCACCCCGGCTGCTTCCATGGCGCGCAGCGCCGCCATCTCGGCGAGGTCGGCGGTGGTCTGGCCGTCGGCGGCGACGTGCCGCTGGCGGATGCCGGTGCGCTCCTGGATCCAGGCGTCGGTGGTATCGACGATCCTTTCCAGGTCGGCGTTGCTGAGCACCTTGTCGGGCAGGTAGCTGCCGGTGCCGGCGATGCGGGAATACAGCACGATCAAACCCTCCCAGGGCAGGCCGGGCGGCGCCTGACGGGCGACCCGACGACGGACACGGCAGCGGCGCGAAGCACGGAACCGGTCCGGGTCGCGCCGCGGGGACTTGCCGGGGTCGCCCACGATCCGGCCGGTGCGGCGCGGACGCAGGCGGCCAGGATCGGCGCGGACATGGAAGACCGCGCCGTCCGGATCAATCCTCGTCGTCCTCGACCACCGGGGTCTTGGGCGCGATCACCTGGCGGCCACGGTAGTAGCCGTCCTTGGTGACGTGGTGACGGCGATGGGTCTCGCCGCTGGTCGGGTCGGTGCCGAGCTGGACGATGCTGAGGGCATCGTGGGAACGGCGCATGCCGCGGGTCGACGGGGTCTTGCGGCTCTTCTGGACAGCCATTGTTAGAAAACTCCAGGGGAATCCATGTGCATCCTGACGATGTCACCGGCGCTCCATCGCCGGCGTACTGCGCTTGCATCCTGTGCCGCCAGCCGCGCGGGCGGCGGGCGATCCTACTGCAACTTGAGCGACCTGAGCGCCGCGAACGGGTTGGGCCGCTCGTCGCGCGGGGCCGGCTCGACCTCACGGTCCTGGTCGCCGCCGTCTTCGCCGGCACGCGCCGGGACCAGCGGCAAGGCCAGAATCAGCTCGTCCTCGACCAGGTCGGCCAGGGCCACCAGGCCATCGGCGGGTACCAGGAAAGGCTCGTAGCCCGGCGGCAACGCAGCTTCCTGCTCCTCCCGCCGGATCAGTCCCAGCCGCTGGCTGACCGACACCGGCTGCAGGTACACCTCGAGGGTACGCTGACAGACCAGGGGCAGCTCGCCACTGGCGCGGACCTCGACGTAGGCCTGGTCGAACCCGTCGACATCGAACTCGAGCGAGTAGACGACCGTGCCGTCGGCATGGGCGAGGCTGTCCCGCAAGCGGGTCAGCGCGTCCAGGTCCAGGCGGCCGTTGAAGCAGCGGCGGCCCGTGACCATCCGCCAGACATCGACCTGCCCGGGCAGTCCGTGCGACATAAGAGCGCGATGATAGCGGGCCGGGCGCATGAGCGTCAACGAATGCCCGCCTGATCAAGCGTTTGCCCGCGGGCATGCCACCATGGCGACGTCCTCCGGCGTCGTCCCTCCATGTCCGCAGCCCCCGTCGTCCTCGCCTCGACCTCGCGCTATCGCCGCGCCCTGCTCGCCCGGCTGCTGCCCCGCTTCGAGTGCGTGGCGCCAGCGGTCGACGAATCCGCCGGGGCCGGCGAGTTGCCGGCCCGCCTTGCCAGCCGCCTGGCGTCCGCCAAGGCGCGCGCCGTGGCCGCCCTGCGCCCCGGCGCCGTGGTGATCGGCTCCGACCAGGTGGCCGAACTGGACGGCGTGGCGCTGGGCAAGCCCGGCGATGCCGCCACCGCCCGCGCCCAGTTGCTGGCCTGCGCCGGACGCGAGGTGCGCTTCCACACCGCGGTCTGCGTGATCGGCGCGGACGGCCGCGCGCGGCGCGCCCGCGACCTGACCCGGGTGCGCTTCCTGGCCCTGGACCCCGGGCGGATCGAGACCTACCTGGACCGCGAGCAGCCGTTCGACTGCGCCGGCAGCTTCAAGGCCGAGGCGCTCGGCATCGCCCTGTTCCAGGCCATCCACAGCCGCGATCCGACGGCCCTGGTCGGTCTGCCGTTGATCGCCACCTGCCGGCTGCTGCGCGCCGGCGGAGTCGAGCCCCTGGCGGCGACCGCCGACCCGCCTGCAGATCGGCCGGCAGGGGAAGGCGAACCGGCAGCCGCCTGATCCAGGCAGACGGCGCCATCCGGGTTGCGGTCAGTGCGCCACCTGAACCGGCCACTGACCCATCGACCAGCGCAGGCCGTCGGCCCTGACCGCCACCAGTTCGATCCGGCGCCGCCCTGGTGCCAGCGCCGCGGCCGGGACCCGCACCTCGACCCCGACCCGGTCTCCGGCGGGGTCGCCAACCGCGCCCCAGCGTTCGCGTGGCCAGGCCACCTCGACCGTGCGCGGCAGCCGGGCCACCGCCCGCCCGTCGACCAGCACCTCGACCGCCTCGATGCCGAGGCCCGCCTGGATCACCCAGCCGAAACCGGCCAGGTCGCTGCCCGCAGGCAGTCGGCGGGGCAACTCGAACCAGCCCAGCGGCGGCAGCGCGCCGGCCTGCCGGCACCCGGCATCGGCGTCGTGCGACTCGAAATGCCAGCGCACGAAGCGCTTCCGGCCACCGTCCAGCGACAGCTGGCCGTCCAGGCGCAGCCCGGAAAACCGCTGGCAGAGGTCGCGGTACCAGGCGTGGCGGTCGCTGAACCGGCGCGCGGTCTCTTCGGCCAGCAGCCAGCCGCCCTCGCCGCTGGCCGCCAGGGCGGCCTCGTCGACCCCCCAGATCTCCAGTTGCGCGGCCCGGCCGTGCCAGGCATTGGCGGGATCGTCGAGCACGTACAGCGGGCCGCGGCGATCCTCCGGCAGATAGAAGGCCAGCGCCGCCGCAAGCATGAAATTGTCCGCCGCCAGCAAGCCGCCCTGGCCGGCGATCGGCGCCACCCAGCCCGCGGCCTCGCGCCAGCCGCTGAAATTGGCGGGATAGCCCTTGCCGGCCAGCAAGCGCGCGGACTGGCCAGGCACCGCCGCGCCGGCCAGCCAGGCCAGCACCAGCGCAGCCAGCAGGCCCGAGGTGGCCACCGCGGCGCGACGCAGCCAGGGCGACCAGGCGGGCCAGTCGCGCGCCAGCACCGGCACCAGCCACAGCCAGGCCGGCAGCGGCCAGTGCCAACGGAAGCGCTGGGCATCGGCGAAGCTTCCCAGGCCGAACACCACGGCCAGCAGCACCAGGGCCAGCAGGGCCGGCACCTGCGCCGACGCCAGCGGCCGCCTGGCGGCTCGCAACGCGGCGACCAGCAGCATCGCCACCAGCACCGGCCCGACCACCAGCGCCTGTTCCAGCGGCTGCAGCCAGGCACTGTCCTGCCATTGCCAGGGATGCCGGTCGAGCACCTGGAAACGCAGCCCCGCCAGGCCATGCGCCAGGTTGAAGACCAGCAGGGGCAGCAGGCCGAGCGCCGCCAGCGCCGCGGCCGCCCAGGGACCCGGCCCCCTCAGGCTGGCCCGTCCCGCCGGAAGCAGGAGCGTGGTCACGGCCAGGGCAACCAGCACCAGCCCGAACCGGTAGTGGCACAGCAGACCCACGGCCAGCCAGCCCCCCAGGGCCAGCCAGGCACGCAGCCCCGCGCCGGCCAGGGCGCGCTGGAAGGTCGCCGCGACCGCCACCGAGATCACCGCCAACGGCACGTCCGGCAGGGCCAGCACACCCAGGGCGGCGGCGACCGGCAACAGCAGCGCCAGCCCCCCGGCGCGCCAGCCGGTCGCCTCGCCGAACTGGCGGGCAGCCAGCGCCTGCACCTGCCAGGGCAGCGCCAGGCCAAGCAGCAGGAACGGCAGCCGCACGCCCAGCTCGTCCGGCAGCAGGAGCCGACCCACCGCCATCAGCCAGGCGGTCAGCGGCGGCAGGTCGCTGTACGACCAGGCCGGATGCCGCGACTCCCAGGCGTAGAAGGCCTCGTCGCCGAACAGCGGCAGCGCCACCGCCAGCACCAGTTTGGCCAGCGCCAGCAGCGACCAGGCGATCAGGAAAGCGCGACGGTCCATGGTCCTCCGGACGAGGGCGTACGGAGTGGCCCGGACGCCGCTGGTACAATGCCGGCCCCCCGGACGCCGCGCCGCCAGGCATGGCCGCGCGGCGCGACCCGGGCCAGTGCCCGACCGGCGTGCCGGCGGGCATCATCCCATGCCGATACCGGAGTGATCATGCTCTTCGAAAAAATCGCCACCTCGGGCCACGAGGAAGTCGTGTTCTGCCACAACAAGGACGCCGGCCTGAAGGCGATCATCGCCATCCACAACACCGTGCTCGGCCCGGCCCTGGGCGGTCTGCGCATGTGGCCCTACAAGACCGAGCAGGACGCCCTCGACGACGTGCTGCGCCTGTCCAAGGGCATGACCTACAAGGCGGCGGTGGCCGGCCTCAATCTGGGCGGCGGCAAGAGCGTCATCATCGGCGACCCGAACACCGACAAGAGCGAGGCGCTGTTCCGCGCGCTCGGCCGGTTCGTGAACTCCCTGGGCGGCCGCTACATCACCGCCGAGGACGTCGGCATCGACGTCAACGACATGGAATACGTGCTCAAGGAGACCGAGTACGTCACCGGCGTGCACCAGGTGCACGGCGGCTCGGGCGATCCCAGCCCGTTCACCGCCTACGGCACCCTGCAGGGCCTGATGGCCTCGCTCAACCACGTCTATGGCAACGAGGAAGTCGGCAAGTACAGCTATGCCGTCCAGGGCGTCGGTCACGTCGGCATGGAGTTCGTCAAGCTGCTGCGCGAGCAGGGCGCCAAGGTGTTCGTCACCGACATCAACCAGGCCGCCGTGCAGCGCGCCGTCGACGAGCTGGGCTGCGAGGCGGTCGCCGCCGACGACATCTACGACGTTCACTGCGACGTCTATTCGCCGACCGCGCTGGGCGGCACCATCAACCTCGACACCATCCCGCGCCTGAAGTGCAAGATCGTCTGCGGCGCCGCCAACAACCAGCTCGCCACCGACGAGTGCGGCGCCGAGCTGGAGCGCCGCGGCATCCTGTACGCGCCCGACTACGCGGTCAACGCCGGCGGCCTGATGAACGTTTCCATCGAGTTCGACGGCTACAACCGCGAGCGCGCGATGCGCATGATGCGCACCATCTACTACAACCTGGGCCGGATCTTCGAGATCGCCAAGGCCGACGGCATCCCGACCTTCCGGGCCGCCGACCGCATGGCCGAGCAGCGCATCGACCAGATCGGCAGGATCAAGCTGCCGCACATGGGCAACACCGCGCCGCGCTTCCAGGGCCGCATGCGCGGCAACTGAGCGCGCTCCCCGCGTGCGGCGACATCGCCTGCACGCGGGCACCGCCAGACTCGCGCCCCGGCGTCGCGCCGGGGCGCCCACGACCGCAGCCAGGAGAGGACATGCGCACGCCATCGCTGGGAGAGGACCTGGACCTGCTGCGCGAAAGCGTGCGCGGTTTCGCGCAGGCGCAGATCGCGCCGCGCGCCGAGGCGATCGACCATGACAACGCCTTCCCGCAGGACCTGTGGCCGCAGCTCGGCGAAATGGGCCTGCTGGGCATCACCGTGCCCGAGGAGTTCGGCGGCTCCGGCATGGGCTACCTGGCACACCTGGTCGCCATGGAGGAGATCTCCCGCGCCTCCGGCAGCGTCGGCCTGAGCTACGGCGCGCACTCCAACCTCTGCGTCTCCAACCTGTACGCCAACGGCTCCGACGCGCAGCGCCGGCGCTGGCTGCCGAAGCTGTGCACCGGCGAGCACAAGGGCGCGCTGGCGATGAGCGAGCCGGGCGCCGGCTCCGACGTGGTCGGCTCGATGAGCTGCCGCGCCGTGCGCAAGGGCGACGTCTGGGTCGCCAACGGCAACAAGATGTGGATCACCAACGGTCCCGAGGCCGACGTCCTGGTGGTGTACATGCGCACCGCCGGCAAGGACGCCGGCAGCCGCTGCATGACCGCCTTCATCGTCGAGCGCGGCATGAAGGGGTTCTCGACCGCGCAGAAGCTGGACAAGCTCGGCATGCGCGGCTCCAACACCTGCGAGCTGGTCTTCGAGGACTGCGAGATCCCCCACGAGAACGTGCTGGGCGAGGTCGACCAGGGCGTCAAGGTCCTGATGCGCGGCCTCAACACCGAACGCCTGGTGCTGACCGGCGGTCCGCTCGGGCTGATGCAGGCGGCCATGGACGTCGCCCTGCCCTACGTCCGCGAGCGCCGGCAGTTCGACGCGCCGATCGGCAGCTTCGGCATCATGCAGGCGAAGATCGCCGACATGTACACGGCCCTGGCCAGCTCGCGGGCCTTCGCCTACCAGGTCGCGCGCGACTACGACGAGGGCCGCGATTCGCGCATCGACGCCGCATCGGTGCTGCTGCACGCCACCGAGTCCTCGGTGCAGGTCGCCCTGGAGGCGATCCAGTGCCTGGGCGGCAACGGCTACATCAACGAGTATCCGACCGGCCGCATCCTGCGCGACGCCAAGCTGTACGCGATCGGCGCCGGCACCAACGAGATCCGGCGCATGCTGATCGGTCGCGAACTCTTCAACGGCAAGCACTGAGGGTGGTGTCTCCGGTAGGGGCGCAGCGCGCCGTCGTCGCAACCCAGGGACAGTCGCCCGATCCGGACCCGACGAATCCAACCGGGCCGGCGGCACCGGCGACCCCGCCGCCGGCGATCGCCGTGCGGCTCAACCTGCTGCTGGCCGGGGCGCTGCTCGCCGGCCACCTGGCCGCCCTGCTGGTGGTGCCTGCCACGCTCGGCCCGGGCGGCGGGTGGTGGCTCCTGCTGGCGGCACTTGCGCTGACCAGCCCGGCCCTGTGGGCGCTGGTCCACGAGGCCATCCATGGACTGCTGCTGCCCGGTCGGGCCGGCAACGAGGCGCTCGGCCGCGCCTTGGCGATCTGCTTCGGGGCACCGCTGGACCCCCTGCGCTTCGCGCACCTGCGCCATCACCGCTACAACCGCAGCAGCATCGCCCGGGACGAGGTGTTCGATCCGCGCGACACCTCGCGCGTGCGGGCCTGCGCGATCCACCACCTGCGCCTGCTGGGCGGCCTGTACGTCGCCGAACTGGCGCTCAACCTGCTGGTCTGGTTGCCGCGCCGGGTTCTTGCCCGGCTGCCTTTCCTGGCCGCGCCGGGCGAATGGCCGGGCGCCGACGAGGGCGCCCGGCGCCTGGCGGAATCGACCCTGCTGGCGTCCGCGCCCCTGACCCGGATGCGCATCGATGCCCTGTTCGTGCTGGCCCTGTATGCACTGGCGTTCTGGCTGGCCGGCAGCCACTGGCCGACCCTGCTGGCGATGCTGGCCGTCCGCGGTCTGCTGGTCTCGGCCCTGGACAACGCCTATCACCATGGCACGCCCCTGGCGCCAGGGCCGGGCAACCATCTGTTCGCCCTGAACCTGCGGGCGCCGCCCTGGCTGTCCCGCGCGCTGCTGAACATGAACCTGCACCGTGCCCACCACCGGAGGGTCCGGCTGCCCTGGACAGCCCTGCCGGCCCACGCCGACCGCCATCCCGACGACCCGCCGTTCTGGTCGGGCCTGCTCCGGCAGTGGCGGGGACCGATCGAGGTCGGCGCCCTGCCAGGCGCCACCCGGCGCCCGGGTGGCCGCCCTGCGGTCGCGCCCTCAGTTCGCGACCGCAACCGCTGAACCTGCGGGTATCCGTCCGGCGCGCCGGTAACGACGGTGCAGCAAGGTTGTGGCGATCACCGCCAGCGCCACCGGCACGAACCAGGCCAGCAGGCCGTACCAGCCCGGGACCGTGAATCCTGCGGCGCGCGCCAGCCGCCCCAGGCCGATCGACAGGAATGCGACATGGGTCGCCGCGCCACAGGCCACCATGGCGGCGTAGTGCTCCTGCAGCCACCAGTTGCCGTGGCTGGACGGACGCGCCCGCGCCACCAGCATCTGGGTGCCGGTCGCCAGTCCGACCACCGAGAAGCCCATCAGCAGGGCCTGCTGCATCTGCCAGCCGATGCCGAACACGATCAGGGCCGCGACCAGGTTGAGCATGGCAACTCCGGCATAGGCGCGGTCCCGGAACTGCGCCTGGTGGCGGCGACGGCGGATCGCGCGCCAGCCCAGCCACATCGCGGTCGCCGTGATCACCACCAGGTAGGCAAGGAACACGGCAATGCCGATCCGGCCGCGCTGGACGAACACCCAGACCATCGGGACGGCGGTCAGGCAGATGCCGACCATGGCGGCCAGGTAGGTCTGGCCGACCCGGCGGTGCAGGGGCGTGCCCTTGCGCAGCAGGGCCGCGGTCCAGAAGGTCGCCAGGGCGACCACGCCGAACAGGCCGTGCAGGCCGACCAGGTGAGGATAGAGCTGGGACATGGCGCCTCCCGGGCGGTGTGGTTGGACGACGCCAGTGTCGGCGCCCGCCGGCACTGCCGGTACCTGCCGCTGGTTACCTGCGGGGGGTGAGTAAAGTCACCAGGGAGCGCGGACGGGTAGGCGCGGAAACGCGGCGCTGCCATGCTTGCTGCATGCACCCCCAGCCTTCCCGCCACGCCAACAGCGCGCGCGTGGTCGCCATCGACACTGCCGGCAACGAGTTCTCAACACGCCGCGCGAAGACGCCCTGGGCGCGCCTGGTCTCGCCCCTGGGCCTGGCCGCCTACGCCACCTGGCTGGCGATCGCCATCACCGTGATCGACGCCGGCGCCCTGGCCGCCGGCGACGCCCGCGAATGGAGCGGAGCGGTCGCCCTGCTGGCGATGATCGTGCTGTTCGGCCTGCGCGCCCTGCGCGATGGCGACGTCGACTGCCTGGGCTCGGCCTGGATCACCGTGCTGCAAGGCGTTCTGGTGGTGGTGGCCGACCTGCTGCTCCGCGAGGGCCAGGTGGTCATCCTGCTGATCATCGTCGCCGCCCAGCTCGTGCTGGTGATGCCGGTTCGGCGAGCGCTCGTCTGGCTGGCGCTGTTCAACCTGGCGATCGCCATGGTCTGGTTCGACCGCGCCGGATCGCTCGCCCAGGTCGCCGCCTGGATGGTGCCGGTGCTGGGCTTCCAGGTGTTCGCAGGGCTCACCGGGTACTACGCGGGGATCAGCGAACGTAGCCGCGAGCACCTGGCCCAGGTCAACGCCGAGCTGCTTGCCACCCGTCATCTGCTGGAGGAGTCCGCGCGCGGCGGCGAACGCTTGAAGATCTCGCGCGAACTCCACGATGTCGCCGGCCACAAGCTGACCGCACTCAAGCTCACCCTCGCGCGGCTGCAACGCGACCCGGCCCTGGCCGGCGCGCTGCCGGCCAGTGTCGAGGCCGTTGCGACCTGCAAGCGGCTTGCCGACGAATTGCTGGAAGACATCCGCAGCGTGGTCAGCGAACTGCGCGCGCATGACGGCCTCGACCTGCATGCGGCGCTGGAGGCCCTGGCACGGCCGGTGGCCGGAACCCGGATAAGCGTGGCGGTCGAGCCCGGCCTGCGCGTGGACGGGCTGGACCAGGCACAGGCCCTGCTGCGCTGCGCCCAGGAGGCGATCACCAACGCGCTGCGTCATGGCCGTGCCGGGGAAATCCGCGTGCACTGCCTGCGCCGCGAAGGGGCGATCGAACTGGAGGTCTGCGACGACGGCAATGCGGTCAGCGACCCGGTCCCCGGCAACGGCCTGCGCGGCATGCGCGAGCGCCTGGAATCGTTGGGCGGCGCGCTCCAGGTGCAGGCGATGGCCGGTCGCGGTGTACGGGTCCGCGCCCAGGTTCCGGAGAATCCACGATGAACACGATTGCCGACAAGGCGGACGCGCCTCCGCGCGCGGTCCGGATCGCCCTGTGCGACGACCAGGCACTGGTGCTGCGAGGCCTTTCGGCGCTGCTGGGCGATCTCGGCATCGAGATCGCCCTCGAGGCGCCCGATGCCGAACAGCTGCTCGCGGCCCTGCCGCAGCGCCCCGTCGACGTCATCGTCAGCGACATCCGCATGCCCGGCATCGGCGGCATCGGACTGGTCCACGCCCTGCGCGAGCGCGGCGACGCCACGCCGGTGATCCTGCTCACCACCTTCGACGACTCCGAGCTGCTGCTGCAGGCGGTGGCGGCCGGTGCCCAGGGCTTCCTGCTCAAGGACGCCAGCCCCGAAGACCTGCGCGACGCCATCGCCCGCGTCGCCGCCGGACAGACCCTTTTGCAACCGGTCAGCCTGGGTCCGGTGCGCGCCGCCTGGCCGCCCGCCACCGGTGCCCCCGGGACCACCACCCTGACCGAGCGCGAACGCTCGATCCTGCGCCTGGTCGCGGGCGGATACTCCAACAAGGAGATCGCCCGCTCCCTGCACCTGAGCGAAGGCACCGTTAAGAACTACATGAGCGACATCCTGCTCAAGCTCGACTGCCGGGACCGTACCCACGCAGTGCTCCGGGCAATCACCTCCCGCCTGCTCTAGCCAACCGGAGCGACCCCAGCCTGCTCCCCGCTCCCTGCCCCCGTTTGGCGCGACGCAACATCGGGCGCATAATCGGCCGGTCCGGGCGCCGCGGCGCCACCCTCCGCAGACCTGCAAGGAACCCCCCATGTCCGACATCGTCATCGCCGGCGCCATGCGCACCGCCATCGGCTCGTTCCAGGGCCAGTTCGACGGCGTGCCCGCCACCCAGCTGGGCAGCACCGCGATCGCCGCCGCCCTGGCCCAGGCCGGCATCGCCGCCGATGCCGTCGAGGAAGTGCTGATGGGCTGCGTGCTGCCCGCCAACCTCGGCCAGGCGCCGGCCCGCCAGGCGGCGCTCGGCGCCGGCCTGGCGCGCTCGGCCGCCTGCACCACCCTCAACAAGGTCTGCGGCTCGGGCATGAAGGCGATCATGATGGCGCACGACGCGATCCGGGCCGGTTCGGCCCAGGTCGTGGTCGCCGGCGGCATGGAGTCGATGACCAACGCCCCCTACCTGCTCGGCAAGGCCCGCGGTGGCTATCGCATGGGCAACGGCGAGATCGTCGACCACATGATGTGGGACGGCCTCACCAACCCCTACGACAAGCAGGCCATGGGCGTGTTCGGCGAGCAGTGCGTGGAGAAGTTCGGTTTCACCCGCGAGGAGCAGGACGCCTTCGCCACGGCGTCGGTGGAGCGCGCCATGAAGGCGATCGCCGACGGCCGCTTCGCCGCCGAGATCGCCCCGGTCAAGGTGACCACCCGCAAGGGCGAGGTCGAAGTCGCCACCGACGAGGAACCGGCCCGCTGCGACCTCGGCAAGGTCGCCAGCCTGCGGCCCGCCTTCAAGCGGGATGGCGGCACCATCACCGCCGCGTCCAGCTCCAAGATCTCCGATGGCGCCGCCGCGACCGTGGTGATGTCCGCCGATGCCGCCTCCCGTCTGGGCGCCCGGCCGCTGGCCCGGATCGTCGCGCACGCGAGTCATGCCCAGGAGCCGGCCTGGTTCACCACCGCACCGGTGACGGCGATCGGCAAGGTGCTGGAGCGCGCCGGCTGGTCGGTCGGCGATGTCGACCTGTTCGAGGTCAACGAGGCGTTCGCCTGCGTGGCCATGGCGCCGATGCGCGAGCTGGGCATCGACCATGGCCGGCTCAACATCCATGGCGGCGCCTGCGCGCTCGGCCACCCGATCGGCGCCTCCGGCGCGCGCATCGTCGTCACCCTGCTGCACGCCCTGATCGCCACCGGCGGACGACGGGGCGTGGCCAGCCTGTGCATCGGTGGCGGCGAAGCCACGGCGCTGGCGATCGAGCTGGCCTGACCGCGAGTGCAGCCCGGCGGGCCGCGGGTTGCCACGCCCGGACCGGGATGCGGCCGGCCACGCCCGGCACCCGCGCCCGCGTCCCGGAGGGGGGCACCCGCCCCCTCCTGCGGCCATCCCGCGCCGGTGCTATAAAAGGCGCCCCGAAACCGCGCAGGAGGAGCGCAGTCATGGCCGTCAAGATCCTGATCCCGATGCTCGTCGCCACCGTCCTGGTGGCCTGCAAGCGCGACGAACCCTCGCCGCCACCCGCCACGCCCGAGCCGGTGGCGGTACCGCCGGCCGACCAGGCGCGCGCCCATGCGGAGGCTGCTGCTGCAGCTGCCCGCCAGGTTGGCGGGGAGGCGGTGCAGGCCGCACAAGCCAGTGCCGATGCCGCCGCCGAGAAGATGGAGGAGGCCGCCCAGGCGATCTCCGAGTCCGCCAGCGAGGCGGTGGAAGCCGGCAAGCACGAAGCGGCCGAGGTGCTGCAGCGTGCCGAGGAAGCCGTGGAAGAGGCCCGCCGCAAGCTCGAAGAGGCGGCCGAAGAGGATTCCGAGCGCTGAGCGACCGCAACCGGCCGGTCGCGGACCGGCCGGTCGGCCCCGAGACGGTGACCTGCCGGCGGGCAGCCAAGCTGCCGATCCGACGCCCTGCGAGCCTGCCCGGCGCGAGCCGCGATGAACGTCGGCAAGCCGGTGGCGACTGCGACCGGAACATCCCGACCTGCCGTGCCCCGCCCGGGATCCCGGGCGGGGCTTACCCGCAGCGGCCGGGGGCCTGGACCGGTTCCGGGAAGACCTGGTCCGCGTTGCGACCGCAGGGATCGCGCCAGGCGCGGGCAACCGGCGCTCCGTATGGGGTCCAGCGCAGTCGGCTCGACCCTGCCCGGGCAACCGCCCCCGTCCGCGGACGCGCCTTCGGCGTGGTTCCGTTCCCGGCAGCGCATCGGGTACCCTGAGCGCCAAGATCGGTCGCCCCCGGCACCCTTGCCGCAGCCGGGGGTGCGCATGGATTGCCCCGGACGGTACCTGCCAATGATGGCCAGCACGCCCGCCGACGCCCGACCTGGCATCCGCGCCATCGCGCTGGCACTGCATGTTGCGGTGTTCGCCGCCTGGCTCCTGGCCTTCCTCGCCGCCTGGCTGCTCGAGTACGCGCCGCACGCCAGCCTCTGGTTCCCGCCCGCGGCGGTCAGCTTCGCGGCGCTGCTGGTGCTGGGGATGCGCGCCCTGCCCGTGTTGTGGCTGGCCGGCGCCCTGGCGACGGTGCTGGCCGACCGCATGTACGACCAGAACGCCGAGCCCGGCGTCCTGGCCCTGGCCGCACTGGGTTTCGCCGCTGTCCATACCGCGGCCTACGCGATCCCGGCGATGCTCCTGCGGCGCTTCGCCTGGGGCGCATCGGCGCCGACCACACCGGCCAAGATCACCCTGTTCCTGCTGGGTGGCCTGCTTGGCAGCGGACTCGCCGCCCTGGGCGGCGCGCTCAGCCTGCGCCTGACCGGCCTGATCGAACCCGACCAGTGGCTGCCTCTGCTGGCGCCGTGGTGGATCGGCGACTACGCCGGCCTGCTCACCCTGGGCCCCCTGGCGGCGGTGACGCTCAACCGCGCTGCCGTCGCAGCCGGCCTGCCGGAGCGGGCGGGCAAGCTGCGCTTCGGCGCGCCGGCACCGATCGGCAACCTTGGCCGGACCTGGCTGCTCAAGGTGCTCCTGCTGCTGGGCGGCTCGGCCGCCCTGCTGGCCGCCTCCGCCCTGGTCGAGCAGCCGCAGACCCTGATCTTCTGCCTGTTCGCCGCACTGGTGGTGCAGCTGTGGATCGTGCACAGCGAGCCGGAGATGGGCGTGCTCCTGGCGATCGCAGGCTTCACCGTGCTGCTGGTCGGCGCCACTGCCGTCCTCGAGCTCGGCGAGCACGCCCTGGTCCTGCAGTTCGTGCTGATCACGCTCGCCGCCAACAGCTACTTCGGTCTGGCGGTGCCGGCCCTGTATGGCGACAACGAACGCCTGCGTCGCCTGGTCACCCACGACACGCTGACCGGCGCCCTGTCGCGTCGCTTCTTCGAGGAAGGCGCGCGCGCGGCGATCGCCGTCGCGCGCCGGCGCGGCGAGCCGGTGGTGCTGGTCATGGTCGACGTCGACCGCCTGAAGGAGATCAACGACGGCGCCGGCCACGCCGCCGGCGATGCCGCTCTGCTCAGGGTGGCCAGCACCTGCGCCGCGCATGTCCGGCCGGGCGACCTGATCGGCCGGCTGAGCGGCGACGAGTTCGCCCTGCTGCTGCCCGGCGCCGCGATGGCCGAGGCGGCCGGTATCGTCCATGCCATCCGCGGGGCCCTGGCCGACCTGCCCCTGGGCCCGGCAGGCCCGGTCACCGCCAGCTTCGGACTGTCCGCCCTGGAGTCCGGC
Source organism: Lysobacterales bacterium (assembly GCA_019634735.1). Classification (NCBI taxonomy): domain Bacteria; kingdom Pseudomonadati; phylum Pseudomonadota; class Gammaproteobacteria; order Lysobacterales; species Lysobacterales bacterium. Next base: position 82,749 of record JAHCAT010000012.1, read on the forward strand.
GACGACGGCTACGACAGTCTGATGGTCCGTGCCGACCGCGCCATGTATGCGGTCAAGCCCGGCCGCGGCGAGCGGCATGCCCAGGTCCTGGAGGCGATCGACTGAGCGTGCCGCCTGCACCGCGCCTCGGGTGACGGCGGCAACGGCATTGTGGTTTCATGCGGGGTCCCTACACGCGCGCGAGCACGCATGCCGGTCCTGACCAGCCAGATCGATCCCCGCGGCGAGGAGTTCCGCCGCAACGCCGACCACCTGCGCGGCCTGGTCGATGACCTGCGCGCGCAGATGGCGGCAGCCGCCGAGGGCGGCGGCGCCAAGGCCCGCGACAAGCACACCGCGCGCGGCAAGCTGCTGCCGCGCGAGCGCATCCGCGCCCTGCTCGACCCCGGCTCGCCGTTCCTGGAACTGTCGCCCCTGGCCGCGCACGGCATGTACGACGGCGCCGCGCCGGGCGCCGGGGTGGTCACCGGCATCGGCCGGGTCGCCGGCACCGAGGTGATGGTGGTCGCCAACGACGCCACCGTGAAGGGCGGCACCTACTTCCCGGTGACGGTTAAGAAGCACCTGCGCGCGCAGGAGATCGCCCTGGAGAACCACCTGCCCTGCGTGTACCTGGTGGACTCCGGCGGCGCCTTCCTGCCGCTGCAGGACGAGGTCTTCCCCGACCGCGACCATTTCGGCCGGATCTTCTACAACCAGGCGCGGCTGAGCGCCCGCAACATCCCGCAGGTCGCGGTGGTGATGGGCTCGTGCACCGCCGGCGGCGCCTACGTGCCGGCGATGAGCGACGAGACCGTGATCGTCCGCGAGCAAGGCACTATCTTCCTGGGCGGCCCGCCGCTGGTGAAGGCGGCCACCGGCGAAGTGGTCGACGCCGAGGCCCTGGGCGGCGCCGACGTGCACACCGCGATCTCCGGTGTCGCCGACCACTACGCCGAGAACGACCAGCACGCCCTGGCGATCGCCCGCGACATCGTCGCCCACCTCAACCGCCGCAAGGCGATGCCGGCCGCGCTGCGCGAGCCGCGCGAGCCGCTCTACGATCCCGCCGAACTGTACGGCGTGCTGCCGCCCGACACCCGCCAGCCCTACGACGTGCGCGAAGTCATCGCCCGCATCGTCGACGGCAGCGAGCTGCAGGAGTTCAAGCCGCGCTACGGCAAGACCCTGGTCACCGGCTTCGCCCACATCCACGGCTACCCGGTCGGCATCGTCGCCAACAACGGCATCCTGTTCGCCGAGAGCGCGCTCAAGGGCGCGCACTTCATCGAGCTGTGCAACCAGCGCGACATCCCGCTGGTGTTCCTGCAGAACATCACCGGCTTCATGGTCGGCCGCAAGTACGAGAACGCCGGCATCGCCAAGGACGGCGCCAAGATGGTGACCGCGGTGGCCTGCTCGCACGTGCCCAAGTTCACCGTGCTGATCGGCGGCAGCTTCGGTGCCGGCAACTACGCGATGTGCGGACGCGGCTACCAGCCGCGCTTCCTGTGGATGTGGCCGAACGCACGGATCTCGGTGATGGGCGGCGAACAGGCCGCCGGCGTGCTGGCCACGGTGCGCCGCGACGGCATCGAGGCCGGCGGCGGGCAGTGGCCGAAGGACGAGGAGGAGGCCTTCAAGGCGCCGATCCGGGATCAGTACGAGCGCCAGGGCCACCCCTACTACGCCACTGCGCGGCTGTGGGACGACGGCGTGATCGACCCCGCCGACACCCGCCGGGTGCTCGGCCTGGCGCTGTCGGCCGCCTTCAACGCCCCGATCGAGAAGGACCGCTTCGGTGTCTTCCGCATGTAGGCGCGCGCCGCTGCCGGCAGCGGCAGCCTGGCTGCTGCCGCTGCTCCTGCTCTCGGCCTGCAACGCAGGCGCGCCGACCCGTGGCGCCGCGCAGGCGCCGCAGGCGGAACCGGCGCCGGACCCGGTGGTGGCGCGCGCGCCCCAGGGCGCCGTGCAGGTGCCGGAGAACCCTGCCGGCTTCGAGCTGGACGGCAGCCACCACTACCCCGACCCGGCCCATGGCAGCGCCTGGCGCTACGTGACCGACAGCCACCCCGACCTGCGGGTCGACGCCTACGTGTATCCCGGCGGCATCTGGCCCGACGACGCCCGGGCCGGCGACGCACTGCTGGCACAGATGCGCGGCGAAGTGGATGCCGCGGTCGAGGGCGGCCTGTACACGCTGCTCGAGGAACCGCGCCGCTTCCGCAACCGGGTCGCGTTGCCCACAGGTCCCGTGGCCGGCCGCCACCTGCGCATGGTGGTGAGCAAGGACGATGCCGAGTACATCTCCTACGCCCACCTGTTCTACCTGCCGCCGTACACGGTCAAGGTGCGCAGCACGTTCCCCGCTTACGGCAACACCTCCTACGACGCCCGCCTGAAGGCGCTGGTGCAGGCCTTCGTCGGCGGCCTTCGGATCGACCCTTCGGTGCGCTGCCGGCCCGTCAAGGTGCACCTGGGCACGCCCGGCAAGGCCGGCTGGGTCGGCAAGGACGGCCGCGACATCGTGGTCCAGCCGGGCAGCGGCGACGACGACCTGTTCGCGCTGGCCCGGGTCGCCGAGCAGCGCTCCCGGGACGCCGGCTGTCCGGTCGGCGGTGCCGCGACCGAAGCTCCCTCCCTTTCCCATGTCCCGGATCCGCCATGACCGAGCCCGTGCTCATCGACACCGATGACGGTGTCGCCACCCTCACGCTCAACCGCCCGCGCGTGCACAACGCCTTCGACGACGTCCTGGTCGAGGCGCTGACCGAGGCCCTCAAATCGGTCGAGTCCGAGCGCGCCGTCCGCGCCGTGGTGCTGACCGGCGAAGGGGCGTCGTTCTCGGCCGGCGCCGACCTCAACTGGATGCGGCGCATGGTCGCCGCCGGCGAAAAGGACAACCGCAAGGACGCCCGCCGCCTGGCCAAGCTGATGCGCACCCTGAACCACCTGGCCAAGCCGACCGTGGCGCGCGTCAACGGCCCGGCCTATGGCGGCGGCGTCGGCCTGGTCGCCTGTTGCGACATCGCCATCGCCGCGAAGGAGGCGAAGTTCGGCCTGACCGAGGTGCGCCTGGGCCTGGTGCCGGCGGCGATCTCGCCGCACGTGATCGACGCCATCGGCGGCCGCCAGGCGCGCCGCTGGTTCCTGACCGGCGAGATCTTCGACGCCGAGGCGGCGCTGCGCATGGGCCTGGTCCACCAGGTGGTGCCGGCGCGCCAGCTCGGTACCGCGGTCGAGGCCCAGCTCGCCCTGCTGCGCGGCGCAGGGCCCGAGGCCGTGGTCCAGGCCAAGGCGCTGGTGCAGCGCGTCCTGCACCCGGACGGCAAGGCACGGCGCAGCCTGGACGAGGACAACGCCGACCTGATCGCCCGCCTGCGCGTCTCGCCCGAGGGCCAGGAGGGCCTCACCGCCTTCCTGGCCAAGCGCCGCCCGTCCTGGCAGTGAGCCCGCCGGCCGTGCCGCCGATGCGCCCTTGCCCGCCCCGTTGCGCCGCCGCGGCACGCGGCCGCCCCGACCCAGCCCACCGCCCGGGAATCCCATGTTCCAGCGTGTTCTGATCGCCAACCGCGGCGAGATCGCCTGCCGCATCATCGCCACCTGCCGGCGCCTGGGCATCGAGTCGGTCGCCGTGTACTCGGACGCCGACGCCGGCGCCCGCCACGTGCGCCTGGCCGACCGGGCGGTGCACATCGGCGGTCCGCGGCCGGCCGAGTCCTACCTGCGCATCGATGCCATGGTCGAGGCCGCGCGCCGCACCGGCGCCCAGGCCGTACATCCCGGTTACGGCTTCCTCTCCGAGAACGCCGGGTTCGCGCGCGCTCTGGACGCCGCCGGCATCGCCTTCGTCGGCCCCAACCTGAAGGCGATCGAGGCGATGGGCTCCAAGGCCGAGGCCAAGGCGCTGATGGAGCGCGCCGGCGTGCCCCTGGTGCCGGGCTACCACGGCGCCGACCAGGACGCCGGACTGCTTGCCCGCGAAGCGGTGCGGATCGGCTTTCCGCTGATGATCAAGGCCGCCGCCGGCGGCGGCGGCAAGGGCATGCGCATCGTCGCCGACGCCGCGGCCTTCGCCGGCGCCCTGGACAGCGCCCGCCGCGAGGCCGCCTCGGCGTTCGGCGACGACCGGGTGATCCTGGAACGCTACGTCGAACGGCCCCGCCACATCGAGTTCCAGGTGTTCGGCGACCGCCACGGCGGCATCGTCCACCTGGGCGAGCGCGAATGCTCGGCGCAGCGCCGCTACCAGAAGGTGCTGGAGGAGACCCCTTCGCCCTTCCTCACCGCCGAACGCCGGGCCGCCATGGGCGAGGCCGCCGTGCAGGCGGCGCGCGCGGTCGACTACGTCGGTGCCGGCACCGTCGAATTCATCGTCGGCCAGGACGGCGGCTTCTACTTCATGGAGATGAACACCCGGCTGCAGGTCGAGCACCCGGTCACCGAGATGGTCACCGGCCTGGACCTGGTCGAATGGCAGTTGCGGGTCGCCGCCGGCGAGGCGCTGCCGCTGGCGCAGGACGACATCGTCCACCGCGGCCACAGCATCGAGCTGCGCCTGTACGCCGAGGACCCCGAGCAGGGCTTCCTGCCCGGCTCCGGGCGCCTGGAGACCCTGCGCCTGCCGGCCGCCGACGGCCGCCACGTGCGCGTCGACGCCGGCGTCGACCAGGGCGACACGGTCAGCATCTTCTACGACCCGATGATCGCCAAGCTGATCGTCTGGGACGCCGACCGTCCGGCCGCCCTGGCGCGCCTGCGCGACGCCCTGGCCGGCACCGACATCGCCGGCCCCAAGGCCAACGTCGCCTTCCTGGAGGCCCTGGTCCGCCACCCGGCGGTGACCGGCGCGACCATCGACACCGGCTACCTGGACCGCCACCTGGACGAGTTCGTCGCCGCCGACGCCGCCCTGCCGGAAGCGGCACTGCGCGCCGTCGCCGTCGCCGAACTGCTGTCCGTCGAAGCCGCTGCCCGCGCCGCGGCGCCCGCCGCCGATCCGCACTCGCCCTGGGCGCGCGCCGACGCCTGGCGCCTGGGCCACGCCGGCCGTCGCGCCCTGGCCTTCGAGCATGGCGGCCAGCGCATCGACCTGTCCGCGCACGGCCACGACGGCCGCTACCGCATCGAACACCCGGGCGGCACCTGGCGGGTCGAGGCCGCCCGCCACGACGGCGACTGGCTGAGCCTGCGCCACGACGGCCAGGCTGGCCGCGTGCGCGTGCGCGCCCTGGGCAGCGACTGGCTGGCCTTCGTCGACGGCCGCCGCCACCGCCTGCACGAGGTCGCCCCCTATGCCTTCGAGGCCGCCGCCGGCAATGCCGGCGACAAGGTCGCCGCGCCCATGCCCGGCCGCATCGTCGCCGTGCACGTGGCGCCCGGCGACGCCTTCGAGGCCGACCAGGAACTTCTGGTCATGGAAGCCATGAAGATGGAACTCGCCCTGCGCGCCCCGCGCGCCGGCACGGTCGCCGAGGTGCGCGCCCAGGCCGGCGAGTTCGTGGAAGCCGACGTCGTGCTGGTATTGCTGGAGCCGGTCGGCTGACCCGGACCCTTCGAGAGGATCTGGTTGGCGTCGTTCATCAGCCCACTGCCAGGCGGCGTGTGGCCAGTGCGACGGCACCGCACTTCTCCCCTCCCCCGCCTGCGGGGGAGGGGCGGGGGAGAGGGCCGCCCCAGCCAGCGCGCGCCGCGGGGCCGGCAACGATGCAGATTGGGCAGGGTGCCGGCCCGCACCCCCCGACCCCTCTCCCAAGGAGGGAGAGGAGCACAGCGCGCTCTGCGCACCGGACATCGGATCCTGGCATTTGGTCCCCGATCCTTAGCTGAGACACGACGCCGATCAGGTCGGGAGGCCGCGTAGTGGGGCCGGTGAAGTTCGGTAGCCGCACTGGCGGCCGTCACGGGATGTTCGGGCGACGACAAGGCACCGCAGGCCTGCCCGGGATCACGGCGGCTGCCACGCTGCGTCCAGCGTCCTGCGCCTTGCCCAGGCTGAACGGCCCATCGCGTTCGTCTCGTCCGCGGAGACCGGCCTGCGCCACACTTCGACCATGGACTCAGATCGCGTCCGCCCCAGCCCATGACCGCCCCCACCACCCGCGGCTTCCGTCCGGGGCCGGCGCGCGGGCGGGGCGCGCCGGACAATCGCGAGGGTCGCCACGCCACAGCGCACACGGCGCTGGAGGACGACGGCTGGGGGCCGCCGGCGCCGGTCGAGGGCGAGCCCGCCGGCGATCCGCCGGACGGCCAGGTGGCGACGGTGGTGCAGGCCGAGACCGCGCGCAGCCTGGTGCAGCGCAACGAATCGGGCGATGCCGGGCCGGCCGCGACGGTGAATCCCTACCGCGGCTGCGAGCACGGCTGCATCTACTGCTACGCGCGGCCCAACCACAGTCGACTGGACCTGTCGCCGGGCCTGGACTTCGAGACCCGGCTGTTCGCCAAGACCAATGCCGCCGAACTGCTGCGCACCGAGCTGCGCCGGCCCGGCTACCGGCCGGTGCCGGTGATGCTGGGCGCGGCCACCGACGGCTGGCAGCCGATCGAGCGCAGCCATCGGCTCAGCCGCGCGCTGCTGGAGGTGTTCGCGCAGTGCCGGCACCCGGTGCAGATCGTCACCAAGGCGGCCCTGGTCGAGCGCGACCTCGACCTGCTGGCGCCGATGGCGGCACAGGGCCTGGTCGCGGTCACGGTGTCGATCACCACCCTGGACACCGACCTGGCGCGGCGCATGGAACCGCGCGCCAGCGCCCCTGCCCGGCGGCTGCGCACCATCGAGACCCTGGCCGCCGCCGGCATCCCGGTGGGCGTCAACGTCGCGCCGGTGGTGCCGGTGCTGACCGACCACGAGCTCGAGGCGATCCTGGCCGCTGCGGCGCAGGCCGGCGCCGGCCATGCCGGCTGGGTGCTGTTGCGCCTGCCCTGGGAAGTGGCGCCGCTGTTCCGCGACTGGCTGGCCCTGCACTACCCGCTGAAGGCCGCGCACGTGATGGCGCGCATGCAGGACCTGCGCGGCGGTCGCGACTACGACAGCCGCTTCGGCACCCGCATGCGCGGCGAGGGCCCGTTGGCCGACCTGCTGGCGCAGCGCTTCCAGCGCGCCTGCCGGCGGCTGGGCCTGGCCAGCGGCGGGCCGGCCCTGGACAGCAGCCAGTTCCGGCCGCCGCCCGACGACCGCCAGCCGGACCTGTTCGCAACCTGAGCGTCGCGCCGACGCCTGGCGCCTGAGCCGGCGAGAAGTGAACCTGACCCCGTTCGGTCGCTACGTCTGCGTCCGCGGTTCCGGCTTCTGCCCGGCCACCTCGCGGCCGGCCTGGGCACGGCCGGCCATCTCGGCGCCGGCGTCGCGCGCTAGCCTGCGCATCTGCAGTGTCGAGGCCAGCGACACCAGGCCGACGGTGAGGAAGGCGAAGGTGAAATTGATCGCCGCATCGTCCGGCTGGCCGGTCAGCGTGCCGGCCATGCTCAGGGCGTAGCCGCCGAGGGTGACGCCCAGCGCCAGGGCGATCTGCTGCGCCATCGCCACAAGGCTGCTGGCCTGGCTCATGCGGGCCTGGTCAACGTCGGCATAGGCGATGGCGTTGAGGCTGGTGAACTGCAGCGAGCGCAGGAAGCCGCTGGCCAGCAGCACGCCCACCATCAGGGCATAGGGCGTGTCGGCGCGGAACAGCCCGAACCCGCACAGCATCAGCGAGGCCACCAGCCCGTTCCAGACCAGCACCGGGCGGAACCCGAATCGATGCAACACACCCGGCGCGATCACCTTCATCGCCATCGCCCCCGCGGTCGAGGTGAAGGTGACCAGGCCCGACTCCAGCGGATCCAGGCCGAACGACAGCTGCAGCATCAACGGCAGCAGGAACGGCGTCGCGCCGATGCCGATCCGGAACAGCGAGCCACCGACCACCGCGGCGCGGAACGTCGGGATGCGCAGCAACTCCAGTTGCAGCAGCGGGTGCGCCTGCCGGCGCGCTCGGCGCACGTAGGCCGCGATCAGTCCGGCCCCGGCCAGCATGCACAGCGCCACGGCCGCTCCCGGCACCAGCTCCCGGCCCATGGCCGAAAACCCGAACATCGCCAGCGCCAGGCCACCGGCCGACAGCAGGAAGCCCCGCACATCCAGCGGCCCGACCGGTTGCCGCAGTTCAGGGACGTGCCGCCACGCCAGCCACATGCCGAGCAGGCCCATCGGGATGTTGATCAGGAAGATCAGGCGCCAGTGCGCATAGGTGGTGATCGCCCCGCCCAGCACCGGGCCCAGCATCGGCCCCAGCATCGCCGGGATGGTCAGCCAGCTCAGGGCGCGCACCAGCTCGGACTTCTCCACGCTGCGCAGCAGGACCAGCCGCCCCACCGGCACCATCATCGCCCCGCCCATGCCCTGCACGAAGCGTCCCGCCACCAGCAGCCCCAGGCCATCGGCGGCCGCGCAGACCAGTGAACCGACCAGGAACACCGCGATCGCGCCGACGAACACGCGCCGCGCGCCGAAGCGGTCCGCCACCCAGCCGCTGACCGGGATGAACACCGCCAGCGCCAGCAGGTAGGTGGTGATCGCCAGCTTCAACGCCACCGGCGCCACGCCCAGGTCCGCGGCGATCTGCGGCAGCGAGGTCGAGATCGCCGTCGAGTCCATGTTCTCGATGAACAAGGCGGTGGCGATGATCAGCGGCAGCAGGCGCTGGGGTTTCACGAAGCCTTTGAGCGACGACGAGGGCGCTCATTGTGAGGGGTGCGGCCTGAATCCGGCGCCGGCGCGGGTTCAGCCCCCGCCGGCCTGCCATCGCGGACGCGGTGCCCTGGCGTGGTCGCGGCCGCCGGCCGGACGCGCGGGCGATCCGGACCTCCCCGCCGCGTGCCCGTCAGTCGGGAGGAACCGCGGACGGGTCCATCCAGAAGGCTTCCCAGACATGGCCATCCGGGTCCGCCAGCGCGCGGCTGTACATGAAGCCGTGATCCTGTGCCGGGTTGATGTCACTACTGCCGCCATGGGCGGCCGCGGCGGCGTTCATGGCATCCACGGCGTCGCGATCGGCCAGGGCAAGGGCCAGCATCACCTCGCTGGCCGTCGTCGGCGGGATCGGGCGGCTGGTGAAGCTGCGCCACTTCCCGTGGCTCAGCAGCATCACGTGGATGACCTCGCTCCAGACCATGCACGCCGCGGTCTCGTCCGTGAAGTGCGGGTTGTTGCTGAAGCCCAGGCCCTCGTAGAAGGCCATCGAGGCGGCAAGGTCGGCGACAGGCAGGTTGACGAAGATCATGCGGGTCACGGGACGGTCCAGTCGAGGGTGGATGCCACAGAGTCGAACGGCAGAGGATGGAATCGACAGGGCGATCGGATGCGCGCCGTCGATCGGACAGACCCGCTCGCACTGGCGCTTGCAGGAGCTGACTGGCTTCGTCGCTCAACCAGCTTCATCGCCAGGCTCCCCGACCTCCAGCCAGCAGATTGGCTTCGTCACTCATCCAGCGTCGTGACCAGGCTTCGCTGCCTCCAGCGAGCTGATTGGCGTCGTCGCTCAGCCAGCTTCGTGGCCGGGCTTCGCTGCCTCCAGCCAGTCGTGTGCCGCCTCGCGGCGGCACCGCACTTCTCCCCTCCCCCGCCTGCGGGGGAGGGGCGGGGGAGAGGGCCGCCCCGGCCAGCGCACGCGACTGGGACAGCAGCGATGCAGCCCATGGCCAGTGCGCACCCCTGCGGCGCACGTCGCCAGACGGGCCGACCCGCACTTTTCCCGTGGGTGCATGACAACGCCGTCCGGATCGCGCCACGGCGCGAAGACCGGCAGCCGCAAGAGCGTCCTCGGACCCCTCCGGATTCAGCCCTCGTCGAGCGGGCGGATTTCCAGCACGCCCGTTCCCGGCATGGGATCGGGGCATCGGCGCGCCCAGGCCAGCGCCTCGTCGAGGTCGCGGACCTGCCACAGCCAGAAGCCCGCGACCTGCGCCTCGGGCGGCAGGAACGGCCCGGCCTCGACGCCACGCACGCCCTCGGCCAGCGTCACCCGCACGCCCTGCGCGGTCGGCTTCAGTCCGTGGGCGGCGACCAGTACGCCGGCGGCGCGCAGCGCCTCGTTGAAGCGCCCCATGGCGGCCAGCATCGCCCGGGTCCAGGCCGGATCCGTGTCGCCGCCCTCGCTGGCTGCGCTCGCCTTGACCAGCACCATGACGCGCATCGCTTGCTCCGGTTCCTCCCCGGCACGCGCCGGACTGCAGAAAGTCGAACGGCGGGACCGGCGATCGACCGCCTGGCCCGGGCCGGGCGCCGGCCATGCCATGAGGCCGCGAGGCGAGGCCGTCCGGCGCGCGTTGTGGCAAGAGCATGGGAAGCCGCGGCAGCGCCCCCCAGGGAAACGTCCGGACCCGGGCTCAGGCCGGTTCGGGGTCGCCGGCCGACAGCGCCTGCGCCAGCCAGGCCCGCGCGGCATCCCAGTCGCGGTGCACCGTGCGCGGCGAAATGCCCAGGGCATTCGCGGTGTCCTGGTCGTTGAGGCCACCGAAGTAGCGGCACTCGAAGACCTGGGCCTGGCGCGGCTCGGCCTCGCCCAGACGCACCAGGGCGGTATCGATGTCGACCAGCAGCTCGAACTCGCTGGCATCGTTCGGCAGCTCGTCGTCCAGGGTCACCTTCACGGCACCGGCGCCGCGCTTGATCGCCAGGCGCTCGCGGGCATGGTCGACCAGCACCTGGCGCATGATGCGGACGGCCAGGCCCATCAGGTGGCCGCGGTCGCGCGGCGCACCCTCGGCACGGGCCAGGCGCAGGTAGCACTCGTGGACCAGGGCGGTTGTGCCCAGCGTATGCCGCTTGCCGGCACCCAGCGCGCCATGGGCCAGCCGCTTGAGGTCCGGGTAGACGAGATCGACCAGCCGGTGCCAGGCATCGGCATCGCCTTTGCGGGCGCGATCGAGCAGGACCGTGACGTCGGGGGAATGCACCGGCTCATCCATGGCGGCAGTTTACGCAAGCCGGCCCGGGGCCAGGGGGAAGAACTGCCGGAAGCGGAACGCTCGACCGCGGCCGGCCTGCTGCCTGGGGTCGCTCCCCGACCGCGCATGCACCGGACCGCGCCGCGCCCGCCCGACGACACGACGCGTTGCCCGCGATCGCCGCGGCCCGGCATCATGCCGGTCGATCCGAAGGAGAACGCAATGCGCCTTGCCCTCGTCAGCGGCGGTTCCCGTGGCCTTGGCGCCGCACTGTGCGCGCACTGGCGGGGCCAGGGCTGGCGGGCGATCGACTGCTCGCGCAGCGGCGCCGGACCCGACCATCTGGCGGTCGACCTGGCCGACCCGCAGGCGGCCGAGCAGGTGCTGGTCCCGGCGCTGGCCGCCCTGGCCCGGCAGCCCTGGCAGGAGGTGGTGGTGGTCGCCAACGCCGCCCGCCTGGAACCGGTCGGCCCGCTCGCCCGCCTGGACACGGCCGAGCTGCTTCGGCACTTCGCGGTGAACCTCACCGGCACCCTGGTGTTCCTTAAGACCGCGCTGGCCGCGTTCGCCGGCCACGGTGCCGAACGCTGCCTGCTGGCGATCAGCTCCGGCGCGGCGCGGCGGCCGATCCGCGGCTGGGCCCCTTATTGCGCGGGCAAGGCGGCGCTGGAGCAGTTCATGGCGGTGCTGGCGCTGGAGCAGGACGATGAGGAACGGCCGGTGCGCACGCTGACGGTCAGTCCCGGCGTCCTGGACACCGGCATGCAGCAGCGCATCCGCGCCAGCGACCCGGCCGAGTTCCCGGACCGCGACCAGTTCGTGGCCTTCCAGGACAGCGGCGCCCTGCGCGATCCCGCCGTGGTCGCCGCCGCGATCGCCGACTGGCTGGCCAACCGCCCAGACAACGGCAGCCGTTTCGACGCCAGCGAGCTGCTGCTGCCTCGCTGAGCGCCGGAACCTCGCCGTACGCCTCGCGACGCGGCGCGATCCGCGCCTGCGCCTTCCTGGTCCGGCTGGTCACGCGACGGCCGGATGGCAGGCGGCATGGCGCTATAGTGCGACGGGCACTGCCTGCGCCAGGGGACACAAGGGAGCGGACCCGGCACGACGCCGACCGGTGCCTGCGCGTCGCGCGCGCGGGACGCTGCCCGGGCCTTGCCACTGCCAGCCGCGGAGATCCGGATGGAACACGCTCGCTCCGACAACGGCCGCCACCCGCGCCCGGGCAGCCACGGACACGAGCGCCTGGCCACGACGGTGGCGCTGGTTTCCGCCTGCCTGCTGCTGCTGGCGATCCCGGCGTTCTGGCCCGACTACCTCGGCAAGTTCGGCGATGCGCACGGCTACACCCACGCGCATGCCCTGCTGGGCACCGCCTGGCTGGTGCTGCTGGTGGTCCAGCCGCTGCTGATCCGCGCGCGCCGCCGCACCGCACACCGCCTGCTCGGCGGCATCGGCCTGGTGGTCGGCCTGGCCTTCATCGTCTCGGGCGTGCTGCTGACCCATCACAACCTCGGGCGGATGTCCGACGAGGCGTTCGCACGCTTCGGCCATTTCGCCTGGCTGCCGCTGTCGATGACCGTGATCTTCGCCGCGGCACTGGCCCTGGCGATCGCCTGGCGCCGGGTGCCCGGCGCGCACGGCCGCTTCATGGCGGTCACCGCCCTGCCCCTGCTCGACCCGCTGCTGGCGCGCCTGCTGCACCACTACGCGCCGCCCCTGCCCGCCTGGTACCTGTACCAGATGCCGGCGTTCGCGCTGGCGACCGCCGTGCTGTTCGTCCTGTGGGCGCGCTGGCCCGGCCGGCTGCCGGGCCGGCGGGCCTTCGCGGCGTTCGCGGTCCTCGCGGTGCTGGTGCTGCTCGGCTACTTCGCGACCCCCGGCTGTGCCGCCTGGCTGGGCCTGGTCGATGCCTTCCGGGCGTTGCCGCTGACCTGAGGCGACGGCCGCAGGTCGCGCCGCCCCCGCAGGGACGCGGCTTCCGCGCTGAACAGCGCGCTCAGCCGTCGAGCTCGGCCCAGCGCGCGTAGGCGGCGTCCAGCTCGAGCTGGGTGGCGGCCAGGGCGGCCTGGTCGGCGCCGATCTGCGCCGCCGGGCGCTGGTAGAAGGCCGGGTCGGCCATCGCCGCGCCCAGGGCCGCGAGTCTGCCTTCCAGGGCCTCGATGCGGGCCGGAAGCTGTTCCAGCTCGCGCTGGTCTTTGTAGCTGAGCTTGCGGGGTCGCGCCTGGGCAGCGCTGGCCGGGGCCTCGTTCTGGCCCGGCGGAACCGACCCGGTCGCGCTGACCGACGCCGGTCCGCCCGATCCGGACCCGGCGTCGTCCAGTGCAGCGCTGCTGCCGCCTGCGACACGCTGCCGCAGCCAGTCGCTGTAGCCGCCGACGTATTCGCCGACCCGGCCCTGCCCTTCCATGACCAGGGTCGAGGTGACCACCTTGTCCAGGAAATCGCGGTCGTGGCTGACCAGCAGCAAGGTGCCGGTGTAGTCGGCGAGCAGTTCCTCCAGCAGCTCCAGCGTCTCGACATCTAGGTCGTTGGTCGGCTCGTCCATGACCAGCAGGTTGGACGGCTGGGCGAACAGGCGCGCCAGCAGCAGGCGGTTGCGCTCGCCGCCGGACAGGCGGGTGATCGGCGCGCGTGCGCGCTCGGGGGTGAACAGGAAATCCTGCAGGTAGCCGAGCACGTGCTTGCGGCTGCCGCCGACCTCGATGTACTCGCGGCCCTGCGAGACGTTGTCCAGGGCGTTCCAGTCCTCGCGCAGGCTGGCGCGGTGCTGGTCGAAGTAGGCGATCTCAAGGCGTGTGCCGTGGCGCACCTCGCCGCGCAGCGGGGCGAGCTCGCCGAGCAGCAGGCGCAGCAGGGTCGACTTGCCGCTGCCGTTGCGGCCGATCAGGCCGATCCGGTCGCCGCGCAGGATGCGCGTGGAGAAGCCGCGCACCAGCAGGTCGCCGCCGTAGCCGAAGTCGACGTCCTCGGCCTCGATCACCCGCTTGCCGGATTCGCCGGCGGCGCTCGCCACCAGCTTCACCTGGCCGGTCTCGGCGCGGCGCCGGGCCGCGTCGCGGCGCATCTGCTCGAGCCGGCGCACGCGGCCTTCGTCGCGGGTGCGGCGCGCCTTGATGCCCTGCCGGATCCAGACCTCTTCCTGCGCCAGCATCTTGTCGAAGCGGGCGTTGGCCTGGCCTTCGGCATGCAGGCGCTCGTCGCGACGGCGCAGGAAGTTGTCGAAGCCGCCCGGCCAGGACAGCACCTGGCCGCGGTCGATCTCGACGATGCGGGTGGCCAGGGCGCGCACGAAGCGGCGGTCGTGGCTGACCAGCACCAGGGCGCCGGCGAACGCCGACAGGAAACCCTCAAGCCATTCGATCGCCTCGATGTCCAGGTGGTTGGTGGGCTCGTCCAGCAGCAGCACGTCGGGGCGTCCGGCCAGCGCCCGCGCCAGCAGGACCCGGCGCTTCATGCCGCCGGACAGGGCGTCGAAGGCCACCTCGCCGTCCAGGTCCATCTGCGACAGCACCTGGCCGACGCGCTGCTCGAGATCCCAGCCGCCGACCGCCTCGATGCGTGCCTGCAGCTCGCCAAGCACGGCGACGTCCGGCGTCGCCGCCTGGCTGGCGCGATGCCAGCGCGCGACCAGGGCCCCGGCATCGCCCAGCCCGCTGGCGACCACGTCCCACACGCTGCCGTCCAGGCCCGCTGGCGCCTCCTGTGCCATCAGCGTGACGCGCAGGCCCTCCTGGCGGCGGATCTGGCCGTCGTCGGGCTGCAGCTCGCCGGCCAGCAGGCGCAGCAGGGTCGACTTGCCGGCGCCGTTGCGGCCGACCAGGGCGATCCGCTCGCCGGCCTCGATGGCGAGGTCGGCGGACTCCAGCAGCAGCGGGCCGCCGACGCCGTAGTCCAGCCCGTTCAGGGCGATCAGGGCCATCAGGACCCGCCGCGGTGCTTGCCGCCGGTCCAGCCGGACCGGCCGAGCACGGCATCGCCGACCAGGCAGGCCGGCGCTTCCAGCGTGGTCGCCATGGAATCGTTCCAGCGGTTGAGGAAGCCGTACAGGCCGACCACGCCGAGGATCTCGACCACCGCGCCCTCGCTCCAGTGCGCGCGCAGGCGCGCCGCCAGGGCCTCGTCGACGGCATTGGGCACGGCGCCGGCGGCACGCGCGAAGTCCAGGGCGACCCGCTCGGCCTCGGTGTACAGCGGCGAGCTGGCGTAGTCGGTGATCGCCACGATCTTCGCGGCCGGGATGCCATGCAGGCCGGCGGCGATCAGCGAATGCGCCATGCAGTACTGGCACTGCGCCGCGGTCGAGCACTGGTGGGCGAGCAGGCGCTTGAAGCCGGGGTCGACCTCGCCGGCCGGGTCCATCACCGCGCGGGTCAGCACGCCGAAGGCCTCGACCATGGCCGGCCGCCGCTGCATGGTCAACAGGCTGTTGGGCACGAAGCCGAGGATGCCGCGGAACTGCGCGAAGGTATCGGCCAGCGACGGGTTCGCCGATTCCGGCAGGGGGTCGAGCAGGGGCATGCGACGGATCCGGGTCGATTGGGGCTGCCATTGTCGCAGCAGTGCAGGCGGCGCGGGCCGTCGCACCGTCCGCTGCGGCGTCGAACGCGACTTCATGGCGCCCGATCCGCGAGCGGCCGTCACCTGCAAAACGTGACGACGACGCGCGATAAAGCGCAGGTGCTGTGGCAGGCTCGGCACCATCCGACACCGGGACGCCGCCATGCCGCCAGCCCTGCGATCCGCCTGCCTTGCCCTGCTGGTTGCCGGCACAGCCCAGGCGCAACCGGGGTTCGACTGCCAAGTGCCGGTACCACCGCAGCCGGCCAGCTGGACCGTGCTCGGCAACGGCCAGCCCGGCAGCGTCAGCCGCGCGCAACTGCAGGCCGCCCTGGCCACCGGCGGCGCGATCCGGTTGGCGATCGGCGCCAGCGTGCTGAACGTCGACCAGGAACTGGTGGTCAGCCGCGAAACCCTCCTCGACGGCAACGGCGCCATCCTGTCCGGCACCGGCAGCGGGCGCATCCTGCGCGTGACCAACCCGGGCAATGCCACCTACACCTTCACCCTGCTCAACACCACGGTGCGCGGCGGCCGCACGCCGGCCGGTTCCGGCGCCGGCCTGTTCAAGCCCAGCGGCGGCCCCTGGCAGGCGGTGTCGATCCGCGTCTTCGACTCGCGCTTCACCGACAATCACGCCATCCAGACCGCCCAGGACGACGGCGGCGGCGGGCTGTACGTGATCGGCGCCGATGCCCTGGAGCTGGTACGCACCACCATCGACAACAACCGCGGTGCCAACGGCGGCGGCGTCTACACCCTGGGCACGCGCACCATCAACCTGTTCGACACCGTGCTCGCGGGCAACCAGGCCACCGGCACCGGCGGAAATCCGGGCAACGGCGGCAACGGCGGCGGCCTGGGCGTCGACGGCGCCCAGCGCAACATCAACCTGTGCCGCAGCCGGCTGATCGACAACACCGCCAATGCCTATGGCGGCGGGCTGTTCACAGTGGCCTACGACCAGGCCAGCTTCGTGCGCCTGCGCCAGACCACCGTGCAGGGCAACAACAGCGTGGGCTCCAGCAATGCCCACACCGGCGGCGTGTACCTGCAGGGCGGCCCCTTCGAGATCGACGCCAGCACCTTCCGCGACAACCAGGCCGCCGGCTACGGCGGCCTGGCCCTGTTCGACCACGGCGGCACAACCACCGCAGGCCTGATCGTCAACAGCACCTTCACCGGCAACCTGGCGCGCACCGGCCTGGGCGGCGCGATCAACATGGCCGCCAGCGGCGGCGTGACCATCCAGAACACCACCATCGCCAACAACCGCGCCGATTGCGCGGTGTGCTTCGCAGGCGGCATCGCCAACGCCGCGGGCCGGCCGCTGACCCTGCGCAACGTCCTGTTCCGCAACAACACCGGCGGCAACGCCTTCAACCCCTGGACCCTGCTCAACGCGCCGGTGGCCGGCAGCAACAACATCCAGTGGCCGCAGGTGCGACCGGGCTCGGGCGGCCAGCAGGAGGCACCGGTCACCGCCGGCGCCATCCATGCCGACATTGCCCTGGGACCGCCCGCGGACAACGGCGGCCCGACCCAGACCCTGGCCCTGCCCTTCCCCTCGCCGGCGATCGATGCCGGCACCGGCACCGGTACGCCGGCCCTGGACCAGCGCGGCCGGCCACGGCACGGCGCCCCGGACATCGGCGCCTACGAACGCGAACCCGACCTGCTGTTCGCGGACGGCTTCCAGTAGCGCGCGCGCTGGCGGGACGGCCCTCTCCCCCGCCCCTCCCCCGCACGGCGGGGGAGGGGAGAAGTGTCGTGCTGCGGCCAGTTCGGGACTCGGGGCTTCTGAATCGGGACCCGCGACCCGGGACCCGGGACCCGGGCTTCGGCTTCGGCTTCGGCTTCGGCTTCGGCTTCGGCTTCGGCTTCGGCTTCGGGCTTCGGCTTCGGGCTTCGGCTTCGGCTTCGGGCTTCGGCTTCGGGCTTCGGCTTCGGCTTCGGCTTCGGCTTCGGCTTCGGGCTTCGGCTTCGGGCCTTGGGAAGCGGGATGCGGGATGCGGAGCGCGATCTGCGCCGCTCTCCCTCAGGGAGACTTGGTCAACGTCGTGTCTCAGCCCGCTGGCAGACGGCGTGTCGCCAGTGCGACGGCACCGCACTTCTCCCCTCCCCCGCCGTGCGGGGGAGGGGCGGGGGAGAGGGCCGGGGCTTGCCATGATCGGCATCGTTGCCGAGCCGGTGACGCGCTCCACCAGGGCGGCCGAAGCTGGCCCTGGCGCATGGCCGGGAAAGGATGCCGATCAGGACCTGCGAAGAGCCGTGCCCCGCCTGCCGACCCGCACCGACGATTCCCTCACGGGCGCGCCGGGGCGGACGCGCTAAGATCGGGCCGATCGCCACTGGAGAATGCATGTCCGCGGTGCCCAACCCAACGCTGCGTGCAGGCGGCAGCCGCCCGCTGCAGGCTGTGCTGGCCGAAATCGACCAGGTCGTGCTGGGCAAGGCCACCGAAGTGCGCCTGGCCCTCGCCTGCCTGCTGGCCGGCGGCCATCTGCTGATCCAGGACATCCCGGGCGTCGGCAAGACCACCCTGGCGCACGCCCTGGCGCAGACCCTGGGGCTGGAGTTCCAGCGCGTGCAGGGCACCAGCGACCTGCTGCCGGCCGACATCATCGGCGTCTCGGTGTTCGAGCGCGGCGAAGGCGCAGGCGGCTTCCGCTTCCACCCCGGGCCGGTGTTCTCCCAGGTGCTGCTGGTCGACGAGCTGAACCGGGCGCCGCCGAAATCGCAGAGCGCCCTGCTGGAAGCGATGGCCGAGCACCAGGTGTCGATCGACGGCGTGCGCCGGGAACTGCCGACACCGTTCTTCGTGCTGGCCACCCAGAACCCGCTGGACCTGGTCGGCACCTATCCGCTGCCCGAGTCGCAGCTCGACCGCTTCATGTTCTGCCTGAGCCTGGGCTATCCCGACGTCGACACCGAGCAGCGGCTGCTGTCCGGCCATGGCGACCTGGCGGCGATGCCGACCGCGCGGCCGGTGCTGACGCCCGTCCAGGTGCTGGCGGCGATGGCCGCGGTACGGGACGTCACCGTGCGGCCGGCGCTGGTCGCCTATGTCCAGGCCCTGCTGCAGGCCAGCCGCCACCATGCCGACATCCGCCTGGGTCTGTCGCCGCGCGCCGGCCTGGCGCTGATCGCCGCGGCGCGCGCCTGGGCACTGCTCGCCGGCCGCGACCACGTGCTGCCCGACGACGTGCAGACGGTGTTCGTGCCGCTGGCGCGCCATCGCCTGCATCCGCAGCCGCAGTCGCTGCTCGACGGCACGGCGCTGGCGCGGCAACTGCTGTCCGCGACGGCGATTCCCTGAGGCAGCGTGGCGCCGCCTGGTCGCCGTGTCGTGATCCCTTGTCCGGTTGCCGGCCGGCAGGTGGCGCGATCCGGGTCCGGCAGCCGGCCGGTCCGATGCTTCCTCCCACGCCTTCCGACCGGGTCCCCCGCACCGCGACCGCCGCCCGGCCGCGTCCGGAATCCGTGCCCTCGGCGATGACCGCGACCCTGCGCGCCCGCCTGGCCCGCTGGCTGCCCACGCCGCCCACCGGGCCGCTGCCGCTGGCGCTGCCGCGCCGGCGCATCTACATCCTGCCCAGCCGCTTCGGCCTGGTCTACGGCGCCGCCCTGTTCTTCCTGCTGATCGGCGCGCTCAACTACAACAACAACGCCGCCATCCTGCTCGCCCTGATGCTGGGCGCGACGGCCATGGCCAGCGCGGTGTCGGCGGTGAACTTCCTGTCCGGCCTGAAGGTGCTGTCGTTCGAGGCCGGCGAGGCCTGGGCCGGGCAGGACCAGGCCTGCCGGCTGGAAGTCGGCCACCCCGGCGGCCGCGTGCGCGGCGCGCTGCAACTGCGCCACGCCGACCGGCGCAGCAGCGATCAGCCAGCCGGCGCTTCCTCGGTCGCCTTCGCATGGCACTGGCCAGCGACGCACCGCGGCCAGCGCCGGCTGGGTCGCATCCGCCTGGCCACCGGCTACCCGCTGGGCCTGTTCACCGCCTGGTGCGTGCTGGATGTCGACGCCGTCGCCGTGGTCTACCCGGCACCGGAATCGCCGGCACCCGCCCTGCCTGCCAGCGCCGCCGATGCCGGGGGCCGTGCCCGGCCGTCGCGCGGCGAGGACGACTGGCATGCCCTGCGCGAGTTCCAGCGCGGCGACAGCCCGCGCGACGTCGCCTGGAAGGTCAGCGCACGGCACGACCGGCTGCTGGTCGCCGAGACGCGCAGCGAACGCGAGGCCCCGGTGCTGCGCCTGTCGACCGCCCAGGTCGCCGGGCTGGCGCGCGAGCACGGCATCGCCCGGCTCGCGGCCTGGGTCCTGCAGGCGCATGCCCAGGATCGGCCCTACGCGCTCGACCTGCCCGGCCAGAGCCTGCCGCCCGGCAGCGGCCTGGCGCAGCGACGCCTGGCGCTGACCGCGCTGGCCCTGCTGCCATGACCACGCCCCTGCTCGACCGCCGGCAGTTCGCCCTGTGCAGCCTGACCGTGCTGGCCGCCCTGCTGCCGCACGCCAGCTGGCTGCCGCGGCCGCTGCTGGTGCTGCTGCTGGGCCTGCTGGCGCTGCGCTGGCTGCAGCGCGAACGCTGGCCGCGGCCGTGGCCGTGGTGGTTCCGCAATGGCCTGATGCTGCTGCTGTTCGCCGCCGCCTGGACCAGCATCGGCACGATCAGCGGCACCCAGGGCGCCGGCTTCCTGGCGGCCATGCTGGTGTCCAAGCTCTACGAGACCGAGCGCGCCCGCGATGCCCGCTCGATCGCCACCTTCGCCTCGTTCCTGGTGATGGCGCAGTTCCTGTTCCAGACCCAGCTGTGGGCGATGCTGGCCGGCGCGCCGGGCGTGCTGCTGGCCCTGGCCACCCTGGCCAGCCTGGAGCAGGCGCACCGCCCCGGGCCGGTGGCGGTGATGCCGGCCCTGGGTCGCTCCGGGCTGCTGCTGGCGGCGGCCCTGCCGCTGGCCCTGGTCATGTTCGTGGCCTTCCCGCGCATCACCTCGCCGCTCTGGGGCAACGCCGCGGCCATGCCGCGCGGCGGCATGGGCCTGAGCGACCGCATGGAGCCCGGGCAGATCGGTCAGCTCGCCCAGGACGACCGACCGGCGCTGCGGGTGCGCTTCGAGGGCGATCTGCCGCCGGTGGCCCTGCGCTACTTCCGCGGCCTGACCCTGTGGGCCAGCGACGGCCGCGCCTGGACCCGGCCGGACTGGGTCGACACCCGCATGGAAGACCTGCCGGCGGCGCTGGAACGCGGCATCCGCCACGAAATCACCCTGGAGCCGGACGCGGCGCCCTGGCTGCCGGTGCTGGAACGTCCGGTGGCGGCGCCGCAGGGCCTGCGCCTGGCCCTGGACCACAGCCTGCCGCTGTCGCGACGCAACCGGGTACTGCGCTACCAGGTGCTGTCCGATCCCGACCTGGTGCTGGAACCGTTCGGCCTGGCGCCGCAGGCCCGGGCGCTGGCGCTGGCGCTGCCGGCCAACCGCAATCCGCGCAGCCTCGCGCTGGCCCGCGAGCTGCGCGAGCGCCATGCCGACCCCGCGCGCTATGCCAGCGCCCTGCTCGACCTGTTCGCGCACGATTTCGCCTACAGCCTGGAGCCGCCGCCGCTGGGCCTCAATGCCGTCGACGATTTCCTGTTCGATACCCGGGTCGGCTACTGCGAGCACTACGCTTCGGCGTACGCCACCCTCCTTCGCGCCGGCGGCGTGCCGGCGCGGGTGGTGCTGGGCTACCACGGCGGCTACTACAACGCGGTCGGCGGCCACCTGGTGGTGCGCAGGTCCGATGCCCACGCCTGGGTCGAGCTGTGGATCGAGGGGCGCGGCTGGCTGCGCGCCGACCCGACCGGCATGGTCGCGCCCGAGCGCATCGAGCGCGGCGGCGACGCGCTGGCGGGCCTGGCCGACAGCTTCGGTCGCAGCGGCGTGGGCCGCTGGCTGCGCGACCGCTGGGACTACCTCGACCTGCGCTGGACCGACTGGGTCGTCAACTTCCGCAGCGAATCGCGCACCGCCGTGTTCGAAAGCCTGTCGCGCTGGCTGCCGAACGACAGCCGCGGGCTGCTGCGCCTGGCGCTGCTCGCCGCGCTGGCCCTCGGCCTGGTGTCGGCCGCCCTGTGGCTGCTGCGCCGGGCACCGGCAGCGCGGCCACGACGTGCCCTGGATCCGGCCGGCCGCTGGCTGGCCGCCCACCGCCGCCTGCTGGCCGGCGCCGGCGTGCCGGCCTCCGCCGCCGAGCCCCTGTCCAGCCTGCTGGACCGGGCCAGCCACCGCTACCCCGACCTCATCGACGACCTGCGCGCCCCCGCCCTGCGCTGCCAGCAGGCCCGCTACGGCGGCAACGACCAGCCCCTGCCCGGCCTCGGCACCCTGGCCGCGCTGTGGTGGCGCCTGCGCCTGGCCCGACTGCGCCGTCTCCTGGCCCGACCGTCCAGCCGCTGAACCCAGCCCTGTTCCGCGCACGCCACGCGCTGCCTCCCGCCTACCGCGTTTCACGCCACGGTCCACTCGCCCCCAGTCCCCGGTCCCTGGTCCCCTGTCCTATCCCGCCGCGAAACGCCGTACTCCCCTGTGACAGGGCCGCAAGTGTCCTGCCGAAGGCTGGCCGCCGCCGGTCTTCAACGCGAGTACCCGAGGGAGGTTCACCCATGCACCGTCCACCATTGCCCACCGCCATGCTCTTCTGTCTGGCCGCGCTGGCGGCCGGGGCCGCCGCGTTCGCGGCCGGCCCGCCGGCCGGCACGCCGGCCGCGCTACCGTCCGACGCCGACCG
This sequence comes from Lysobacterales bacterium, assembly GCA_019634735.1. Lineage (NCBI taxonomy): Bacteria > Pseudomonadati > Pseudomonadota > Gammaproteobacteria > Lysobacterales > Lysobacterales bacterium. Next base: position 104,985 of record JAHCAT010000012.1, read on the forward strand.
GCTGGCCGCCGCCCTGGGCACCGCCCCGTCGCGCCTGGCCGAGGTCACGCGCGGCGACGAACGCCTGGCCGACGGCCGGGTCCTCACCTCGATCAAGGCCCTCGACCTGGACAGCGGCGAGATCGTCGGCCGCAGCTTCCTGGCCGGCCAGCCGGTCGATGCCGATGCCGTGCGCCGCCAGGCCGAAGCCCTGTGGCGGTTCGCCCATGGCGCCCAGAGCCCGGCCCTGGTCGAGCGCCTGCAGGCGCTGGCGCCGCAGGACCGCCTGGTGGTCGACCTCTGGTACGACTTCACCCCGCCCGACGATGGCGGCGGCCCCACGGGCGGCATCGATCAGGCGCAAGACACCGGCCTGGATGCCGGCCCCGAACTGGCGGCCGTCCGGGTCGGCGACGACGGCAAGATCGAGCACCTGCCGGAACCCGTCGCCTCCGCGCGCCGCATCCAGGCCGAGCTGGAACGCGCCGCAGCCGGCGCCCCGGCGCCGGCCAGCGTCGACACCGTCAAGCCCGCCGACCAGGTCCTCGACGTCGAGACCGAAACGCAGCGCAAGGCCGAGGCGCTGCAGGCCCTGGCCACCGTCGAGGCCGCCAACCAGGAACGCATCGGGGCGTTGCGCGCGGCGATGGCGCCGCAACGCGCCGACCTGGTGCAGCGCCTGGTCGATGCCGGCTGGACCGTCATCCACGCCAGCGACCTGGTGCCGTCGATCGTCGCCGAGGCCAGCCGCGTCCAGGTCGAGACCGTGGCGCGCTGGCCCGGCGTCGGCGTGATCGAGCCTGAGACGCCGAATGCCGGCCCCAGCCTCAACGTGGCGCGCGCCGCCCACAACGCCGTGCCGCTGAACGCGGTCGGCTACGACGGCACCGGCGTCACCGTGGCGGTGGTCGAGGGCGCCCGCGTCTACAGCCAGAACCCGTTCCTGCCGGTCGCCCAGACCCGCGACGCCACCGTCGCCGAGGACAACCATTCGATGGGCGTGGCCGGCGTCATCCGCAGCTCGCACAGCACCCACCGGGGCATGGCCCCGGCCGCCACCCTGATCAGCGCCGACGGCCAGTACAACGTCGCCGGCGTGCTGGAGACCGCCACCGACTGGGCGGCGGCGCGCGCCCAGGTGCTCAACCACAGCTGGGGCTTCAAGGAGCAGGGCAACAGCAACTTCAACGCCTTCGACCGCCGGCTGGACCACATCGGCCGCTACAGCTTCCGCCTGAACGTGCATGCCGCCGGCAACCACGGCGACGTCAATTGCGGGCAGAGCGCCGGCAACGTCAACACGGTGTTCGGCGTCGAGAGCCCCGGGCGCGGCTTCAACACGCTGACCGTCGGCGGCTTCGACGACGGCGGCACCATCCAGTGGCCGAACGACGTGCGCTACCGCTGCTCGGCCAACGGCTGGCCGACCGGCGACGCCGGCGGCAGCCACCAGAAACCGGAGATCGCCGCCGGCGCGGTGGCGATCACCAGCCTGGCGCGCACCACCAGCAGCACCTCGCCGCTGAGCGGGGCATGGAACGGCACCAGCTTCGCCTCGCCGGCGATCGCCGGCATCGCCGCCAACCTGATGGAGGCCGATGCCCAGCTCGCCGGTTCGCCGGTGGCCACCCGGGCGCTGATGCTGGTCGGCGCCATCCACGCGCCGGCCGAGACCCGTGCGGTGTCGGCGACCGCCTCGACGTTCGCGACCGAGGTCGGGCCGTGGTGGTTCCAGGGCGTCGACGCCACCAGCTTCCCGCGCAGCTACAACGTCTACGCGCGCGCCGGCCAGCGCGTCCGCTTCGCGATCGCCTGGCTGTCCAACGTCACGCTCAGCGGCGGCGTGTATTCCAACGACCGCCTGCCGGCCGACCTCGACCTGCGCGCCTACCGTGCCGACGGCACCACCCTGGTGGCCAGCTCGACGAGTTTCAACAACGCCTTCGAGATCGTCGACTTCACCGCGCCGGCGACCGAGACCTACGAGTTCCGGGTCAGCCAGTTCGGCACCTGGACCGGCGGCGCCACGCCGTTCGCCGCCGCCGCCCGCCTGGACGGCTACCTGCTGCCGCGCGGCACCTGGTGGAACTTCGGGGCGCAGCCCAGGCCGCAGGGGCGCTTCTTCGACATCCGGCCGGCGCAGGAATACAGCGGCAACACCATCTACTGGCGCGGCGTGTCGCTGCGCCCGGCGACCGGTGACTACGACCTGGAGCTGTACGACAGTTCCTGGTTCCTGGGTCCGGAGACCAACGACACCTACAACCGCCTGCGCCTGGCCGCGTCGACCTTCGGCGGCGCCGGGGTCGATTTCATCATGGTCGACGGCAACCACTGGCCGGCCAGCAAGCGCGAGCACTACCGGGTTTTCCGGTTCAGCGGCAGCGGCGGCCACAGCGTCAACGCCGCCAACTTCGTCAGCATCGGCGCCAGCAGCGGCGGCCTGTACGGGCCGTACACCATGGACGCCAACACCTCGCTGTTCGTGGTCGACCTCGGCATCAGCGCCGACTCGCTGCGCCGGGTGAAGCTGCTGCCGGTGTCCGGCGGCGGCGACCTGGGGCTGGCCATGTACCGGTCCGACCCCGCCAACAGTGCGACCTGGGCGCGTTCCCGGGCACAGTCCGTGGCGGTCGCCGATGCCGCCGGCGCCGGCGGCATCGAGAGCATGCGCTACCAGTTCGACGGAACCAGCTCGGACTGGCTGGGCCTGGCGGTCTACAACAAGACGCCGGGCACCACGCCGCAGTTCCGCCTGCGGATCCGGCCCAGCTCGCTGTTCTCCGACGGCTACGACGGCGACTGAGGAGGCGACGGCCGCGCGCTGGCGGCGTGGTCGCACGCAGATTCAACGGCATGCCCTGCCCCTGTCCCCGGGGGCAGGGTGATGGGGGCGCCGCTGCGATCAGGCAGCGCGCGCGCCTGGACCGGCAACGATGAGGTTCATGGCCAGCGCCGGCCCTCTCCCCCAGCCCCTCCCCCGCAGGCGGGGGAGGGGAGAAGTGCGGCGCCGTCGCGCTGTCGGACAGCAAATGTGCGGGGGCTGTCGCGCTATAGGACAGCAGGTACGCGGGATGCCTTCGCGCTGTCGGACAGCAAGCACGTCGGATGCCTTCGCGCTGTCGGACAGCAAGCACGTCGGATGCCTTCGCGCTGTCGGGCAGCAAGCACGTGGGAAGCCTTCGCGCTGTCGGGCCGATGCCGTCGCGCTGTCGGGCAGCCTTGTAAAGTGGAGGGCCGTCGCAACAACCGCACTGTTGCTGCGGCTCTGGCGATCGGCGTCTATCGTCGCAGCGGAACACCCGCCTGGACACTGAACGCCGGCCCTTCGTTCATGTCCGGACCACGCGCAACGGCGCTATGTTGGCCGCAGACCGACGTGCCCGCGTGCCCCGGCCCGGATCCTGGCCACGCGACCGGCACGACGGACCGTCTGCCAGGAGTGCCGTCATGACCCGCCTACCTCGCCTCCCCGCCCTGCTCGCCCCTGTGCTGCTGGCCGGCTGCGCCAGCATCCCGGCGCCGCTCGACGCCCCGGTGTCGGCCGCCACGGCCGATGGCACCGGCGCGCAGGCACGCACCGGCGACCGCGTGCGCTGGGGCGGCGAGGTCATCGAGGTCGAGACCACCGCCAACCGCTCCTGCTTCCAGCTGCTGTCGCGCCCCCTGGACGCGCGCGCCCGGCCGCGCCAGGTCGACAGCCAGCACGGCCGATTCCTGGCCTGCCGCGCCGGCTTCTACGACCCGCAGGTGTTCCAGGCCGGCCGCGAGCTGACCGTGCTCGGCACCGTTCGCGGCGAGCGCGTTTCGCGCCGGGTCGGCGAATACGACTACGCGATGCCGGTGGTCGACGCCGAGGTGATCTACCTGTGGCCGCCCCGCATCGACTACGAGCCGGTGTACGTCGCGCCCTACCCCTGGTGGTCGCCCTGGTACGGCCCCTGGCCGCACCGCCCGCTCCGCCCGCATCCGCGGCCACGCCCGCACTGAGCCAGCCCCCCGCGCCCGCCTGCTGTCAGCACGAGCGCGCGTCGCTTCTTCCGGTCCGATACGGCGACGGCGCCGCACTTCTCCCCTCCCCCGCCTGCGGGGGAGGGGCCGGGGGAGAAGGCCGGCCCGCCACCGCTGCCCCGGCAACCCGCTTTCAGCGCGATTGCGCGTCGCTGCTGGCGGTTCGACGGTGCGACGGCCCCGCACTTCTCCCCTCCCCCGCCTGCGGGGGAGGGGCCAGGGGAGAGGGCCGGCCCGCCACTGCGATCAGGATGGCTTCCAGCACGGCCTCGGTCGATGCGAGAACGTCGTGGTTCCAGAAGCGCAGCACCCGCCAGCCCTGGCGCTCGATGAGTGCCGTGCGCTTTCGATCGCGGACCTGGTGCGCCGGTTCGGCATGCTGGCCGCCATCCAGTTCGACGACCAGGCGATGGGCATGGCAGGCGAAATCGACGATGAAGGGGCCGATCGGCACCTGGCGCTTGAACTTCAGTCCGCCGAGGCGTCCGGCACGCAGGTGGTACCAAAGTCGCTCCTCGGCGCAGGTCTGGGCCGCACGCAGGGCCCTGGCGCGGTCGCGCGGCGAGGCGGGCGGGCGGGAGTCGGCCACGGTGGCGTTTCGCTGAAGGAATCGACTGGGAAGAGCGCCCCGCACGGCGGCGCACCACGACAGCGAAAACCGTAGGTGTTCCTGCGCAGCGGAGAAATCGGGCTAGTGCGCGGTCGCGGGTCGGAGAATTCCGATTTCGCGCGGGCACGATTCGCGCCGAAGACGATCGGCGCGATCACGGATTGAGCAGCCAAAGGCTGGCTTGTCGCCGACGGGGCTCGTGTCGCGCTGTAGGCAGCGGCCCTCTCCCCCAGCCCCTCCCCCGCAGGCGGGGGAGGGGAGAAGTGTGGCTTTCCGGTCTGGTTACGCCGAGCGCCCCGGCCGCGCTGGCGGCCGGGGCGGAGATCGGCGGGCGTCAGGCGTCGACGGGTTCGGGGCGGTCGGCGCGTTCGGCGGTGACCTTGATCTGGCCGTCGACGACGTCGACGCCGACCTTGCCACCCTCGACCAGGGCGCCGAACAGCAGCTCGTCGGCCAGGGCGCGCTTGATGTGCTCCTGGATGATGCGCGCCATCGGGCGGGCGCCCATCTGTGGGTCGAAGCCGTGCTCGGCCAGCCAGCGGCGCGCCTCCGGCGACACCGTCAGCACCACGTGGCGCTCGGCGAGCTGGGCGTCCAGCTCGATGATGAACTTGTCGACCACGCGCAGGATGTGCTCGAAGTCCAGCGCGCCGAACTGGATGACGGCATCCAGGCGGTTGCGGAACTCCGGCGTGAAGCTGCGCTTGATCACCTCCATGGCGTCGCTGGCGTGGTCCTGCTGCACGAAGCCGATGCCGCGCCGTGCCGCCAGCGCCGCGCCGGCATTGGTGGTCATCACCAGCACGACGTTGCGGAAGTTGGCCTCGCGGCCGTTGCTGTCGGTCAGCGCGCCGCGGTCCATGATCTGCAGCAGGATGTTGTAGACGTCCGGGTGCGCCTTCTCGATCTCGTCGAGCAGCAGCACCGCGTGCGGATGCTTGGTCACCGCCTCGGTGAGCTGGCCGCCCTGGTCGTAGCCGACATAGCCCGGCGGCGCGCCGATCAGGCGCGACACCGAATGCGGCTCCATGTACTCGGACATGTCGAAGCGGATCAGCTCGATGCCGAGCTGCATGGCCAGCTGCCGGGTGACCTCGGTCTTGCCGACGCCGGTCGGGCCGGCGAACAGGAAGCAGCCGATCGGCTTGGTCGGGTTGCCCAGGCCGGAGCGCGCCATCTTGATCGCCGAGGCCAGCGTGTCGATCGCCTGGTCCTGGCCGAACACCACCATCTTCAGGTTGCGCTCGAGGTTGCGCAGCACGTCGCGGTCGGAGGCCGAGACCTGCTTCTCCGGGATGCGCGCCATGCGCGCCACGACGTATTCGATCTCGGCGACGTCGACGGTGTTCTTGCGCTGGTCCTCGGGCAGCAGGCGCTGGCGGGCGCCGGCCTCGTCGATCACGTCGATCGCCTTGTCCGGCAGCAGGCGGTCGCCGATGTGGCGCACCGACAGGTCGACCGCCGCCTGCAGGGCGTCGGCCGAGTACTCCACCTGGTGGTGCTCCTCGAACTTGATCTTCAGGCCGCGCAGGATCTCCACCGCCTCGGCCACCGAGGGCTCGACCACGTCGATCTTCTGGAAGCGCCGCGCCAGCGCGCGGTCCTTCTCGAAGATGGTGCGGTACTCCTGGAAGGTGGTCGAGCCGATGCAGCGCAGCTCGCCGTTGGCCAGCACCGGCTTGATCAGGTTGGAGGCGTCCATGGTGCCGCCCGACGCCGAGCCGGCGCCGATCACGGTGTGGATCTCGTCGATGAACAGGATCGCGCCGGGCTTGTTGCGCAGCTCGGCCAGCACCGCCTTCAGGCGCTTCTCGAAGTCGCCGCGGTACTTGGTGCCGGCGACCAGGGCGCCCATGTCCAGCGAGTAGATGGTGGCGTCGCGCAGCACCTCGGGCACTTCGCCGGCGACGATGCGCAGCGCCAGGCCCTCGGCCAGCGCGGTCTTGCCGACGCCGGCCTCGCCGACGTACAGCGGGTTGTTCTTGCGCCGGCGGCACAGCACCTGGATGGTGCGCTCCAACTCGGCGGCACGGCCGATCAGCGGGTCGATGCGGCCCTCGCGGGCCAGCTCGTTGAGGTTGGCCGCGTATTCGCTCAGCGCCTCGCGCTTGGCGTCCTCGCCCTGGGCCTCGCCTTCCTGGCGCGGCTCGGCCGGCTCGGACGATTCGTGGCCGAGCTTGGCGACGCCGTGCGACATGTAGTTGACGACGTCCAGCCGGCTGACGTCCTGCTGGTTGAGGAAGTACACGGCGTGCGAGTCCTTCTCGCCGAACACCGCGACCAGCACGTTGGCGCCGGTCACTTCCTTCCGACCCGAGGACTGCACGTGGTAGACGGCCCGCTGCAGCACGCGCTGGAAGCCCAGGGTCGGCTGGGTGTCGCGGGTGTCGCCCTCGGGCAGCACCGGCACGGTCTCGCCGATGACCCCGCGCAGGTCGGCGGCCAGGCGCTTGAGGTCGGCGCCGCAGGCACGCAGCACCGAGGCCGCCGAGGTGTTGTCGGTCAGCGCCAGCAGCAGGTGCTCTACGGTCATGAACTCGTGACGCTGCTCGCGCGCGTCCTTGTAGCACTGGCCGATGGTGAGCTCGAGGTCTTTGCTGAACATGGGGGCTCCTTGATGCCCGTGGCCACCCCGCTGCGCCCGCTGGCGCCCCGGGCATCCGAGCCCGGCGAAGTGTTGGACCCCTTATGCGCCCGTCGCGGCGGAATTTCAATCCATGCCGGCGACTTCTGCGGTCTTCCGGCCGCGGCCATTGGGCTGCGGTGCAGGATGACCGTGACGGCGGTCGCGCCGGCGGATTGGGGAAGCCCGGCGGCGCGCTGGCGGGTGACGGTCGCGTGACGATCGGCAACGGGACCACCCATCCGCGGACTCGCCCCGGCAAGTCACGATCCGACCGAGGCCGTACCTGGGCAGGGTCGACGATGTGCCGGCAGGTGACAGGTACCCGACGATCACCATGCAGCCGGCCGTGAACGCGTGCCGGCACAACAGGCCCCAGGCATGACCGCAAAGCCGAAGTCAGGGCACAAACCCCGACACTTGCCGTTGTCGCACAACCGGAGCCAGGCCGCGAACCCCGGCATTCACCGCTCAACCGCCGTCGCTGACCTTCTCCATGGTGCACAACAGCGGATGCTGGTGCTTGCGCGCGAACTCGTTGACCTGGGTGACCTTGGTTTCCGCCACCTCGCGGGTGAAGATCCCGCACACGCCGCGGCCGCGGGTGTGGACGTGCAGCATCACCTGGGTGGCGCGCTCGCGGTTCATCGCGAAGAACATCTGCAGCACGCTGACCACGAAGTCCATCGGCGTGAAATCGTCATTCAGCAGCAGCACCTGGTACATCGGCGGCCGCGCCACCTCGGGCGGGGCGGTCTCGACGGCGGTACCGGTGTCGTGGTCGCGGCGGGGTTCGTTGGCCATGGGCGAATCGGGGTGGGCAGACCGCGCATTCTAGGGCCTTGGCCTTTCCGGCTTCAGGCGGGGGGCGCGGCCCGGGGAGTGTTCTGGGGGCTGGGGACCTTCTACCCAATACCTCTTGGCGTTTCTGGATGGTGTTCTGGGGCCTTGGGCCCCTCTCCCCAACCCTTCCTGGCGTTTCCGGATGGTGTCCTGGGGCCTGGGGCCCCTCTCCCCAACCCTTCCTGGCGTTTCCGGATGGTGTCCTGGGGCCTGGGGCCCCTCTCCCCAACCCTTCCTGGCGTTTCCGGATGGTGTCCTGGGGCCTGGGGCCCCTCTCCCCAACCCCTCTCCCCGGGGGAGAGGTGCTTGCATCGGGCGCTGGACGCATTGCGCGCTGCGGCCTGGACGGGTGTCTCTCCCCGGGGGAGAGGGGCTTTGCATCTGGCGCTGGACGCATTGCGCGCTTTCCCCAATTCCTCTCGCCGGGGGAGAGGGGCTTGCAGCGGGCGCTGGGCGCATTGCGCGCGCTGCGGCCAGGAGCAGCGGCTGCTCGCCGCGGCGCCGCACTTCTCCCCTCCCCCGCGAGGCGGGGGAGGGGCCGGGGGAGAGGGTTCTCCCTGCAGAGCGAGATGCGCCACGGCCGCGCTGCCGAACGCGCCCGCCGCAGCCCGGTCATGCCCCCGCCGGTAGCGATTCGGTACCATCGCCCCGTGGAAACCGCCCTGATCGCCAGCGCCCTGCGCGCCCCCGCCGCCGCCCTGCCCCGGATCACCGTCGCCACGGTGGTGCCGGACGGCGACCGCTTCCTGTTCGTGGAGGAGCGCGTGCGCGGCCGCCTGGTGGTCAACCAGCCGGCCGGTCACCTGGAGCCCGGCGAGTCGCTGATCGACGCCGCCGTGCGCGAGACCCTGGAAGAAACCGGCTGGCGCGTCGAGCCCAGCCACCTGGTCGCCGTCTACCACTGGCCCGACCCGCCCGACCGCAAGCCGGTGCTGCGCTTCACCTTCGCCGCCCGGCCGCTGGCGCACGAGCCGGACCGGCCGCTGGACGCCGGCATCGTCCGCGCCCTGTGGCTGCGCCCCGACGAGCTGGCCACCGGCCACGCCCTGCGCAGCCCCCTGGTGCAGCGCAGCCTGGACGATCACCTGGCCGGCCAGCGCGCACCGCTGTCCCTGCTGGCCTGCGTGGGCGGCTGAGATGGCGGCGCGCGACGGCCTGGTGATGGTGGGCGTGTCCGGGGGCGTGGACTCCTCGGTGGCCGCCCTGCGCCTGGTGCGCGACGGCCGCCGCGTCGCCGGCCTGTTCATGAAGAACTGGGAAGAGGACGACGCCAGCGGCACCTGCCCGGCCGAGGCCGACGCCGCCGACGCCGCCGCCGTCTGCGCCGCCCTGGGCATCGACCTGCACACCCGCAACTTCGCCGCCGAGTACTGGGACGGCGTGTTCGAGCACTTCCTGGCCGAACACCGCGCCGGCCGCACGCCCAACCCGGACGTGCTGTGCAACCGCGAGATCAAGTTCCGCACCTTCCTGGAGCACGCCCAGGACCTGGGCGCCGACACCATCGCCACCGGCCACTACGCGCGCACCGGCCGCGGCCCGGACGGCGACTGGCGCCTGCTGCGCGCCGCCGACACGGCCAAGGACCAGACCTATTTCCTGCACGCCCTGGGCCAGGCGCAACTGGCCGCCACCGAGTTTCCGCTGGGCGAGCTCGAAAAGCCCCAGGTGCGCGCCCTGGCCCGCGAGGCCGGCCTGGCCACCGCCGCCAAGAAGGACTCCACCGGCATCTGCTTCATTGGCGAACGCGACTTCCGCGGTTTCCTGGCGCGCTTCGTGCCGCCGCAGCCCGGCCAGATCCGCAGCGTCGACGGCGTCGTCCTGGGCGATCACCCGGGCGTGCACTTCTTCACCCTGGGCCAGCGCCAGGGCCTGGGCGTCGGCGGCCGCGCCGGCGGCAGCGGCGCGCCCTGGTTCGTGGTCGGCAAGGACAGCGACCGGCAGATCCTGTGGGTGGACCAGGGCGACAGCCCCCTGCTGTACAGCCACACCCTGAGCGCCAGCCAGGCGAGCTGGGTGGCCGGCGCCGCGCCCGCCGCGGCGTTTGCCTGCACCGCCCGCACCCGCTACCGCCAGGCCGACCAGGCCTGCCAGGTGCAGGTCCACGGCGACGGCACCCTCGGCGTGCGCTTCGAGCAGCCGCAGCGCGCCGTCACCCCCGGCCAGTCCGTGGTGTTCTACCAGGGCGAGGTCTGCCTGGGCGGCGCCGTGATCGAGGCCACCGACGCCGCCTACGGCGGCCTGGCGCAGGCGGCATGAGCGCGCTCGACCGCAGCGAAGCCCAGGTGCTGGCCCTGGCCGGCCTGGTGCAGGCCGTGCACCTGGCCCTGTCGGTGGCCCGCGAGGGCCGCTGCGACCCCGCCGCCCAGGCCGCCAGCCTGGCCAGCGTGCTGCGCCTTTCCGCCGACAGCCCGGACGCCATCTACGGCGGCCTGGCCGGCGTGCGCACCGGCCTGCGCGTGCTGATCGCCCAGATCCGCGGCGAACAGCGCGACCCCGAGCTGGTCCGCGTCGCCGCCACCGTGGTCAACCTGGAACGCCGCTACAGCCGCGAGCCGCGCATGCAGCAGGACCTGCGCCAGCGCCTGGAAGCCGCCGCCGAACGCATCGCCATCGACCAGGCCGACAGCCCCGAGGCCATCGAGACCCTGGCCGGCGCCTACCTGGCCACCCTGTCCACCCTCACCCCGCGCATCCGCGTGCCCGGCAACCCGCTGGTGCTGAAGGAAGCCGCCAACGTCGAGCGCATCCGCGCCAACCTGCTGGCCGCCCTGCGCAGCGCCGCCCTGTGGCGCCAGCTCGGCGGCCGCGGCTGGCAGATGCTGCTGCAGCGGCGAAGGATCGTCGAGACCGCGCAGCGCCTGCTGGGCAGGAGCCTGGCGGCGGTGTAGCAAGTCCTGTGCGGACCCTTGCTGCCTTTAGGGAACGGGAGGCGCTCCCTTCTCCTCGGCGCATCACCCAAAGCGATGGAGAATGTAAGTGGCAAAGGCGGAAGCAACGGTTGACGAACTGGTGAATATGATTGAACGCGGGAGTTTGCGGTTGCCCGAGATGCAGCGTGGCTACGTATGGCGCTCGCCCAGAGTCCGCGACTTGATGGACTCTCTATATCGAGGCTATCCGTCTGGCGCAATTCTACTTTGGCAGACTCACGAGGCTGTACCGTTGCAGGATTTTGCAGTTTCGCAGCAACCCAATCCCTACCAGTCAACTCAGTTGCTTCTCGATGGCCAGCAACGCTTGACTTCTCTTTCGGCCGTAGTGCGTGGGGCCCCTGTCCAAGTTCGCGGCCGTCAAAAGCCTATTGAGTTGCTCTTCAATCTAGAACATCCCGAGCAGCTGGCGTTCGTTACAGAAGTAAATGAAGACTCGGATGTCGATGAAGACGGCAGCACGGATGAGGGCGACAACGTCGACTCTTCTGAAGACGAGCTGATGGCTCGTTTCAATAAAATGACCTTTGTCGTTGCGACAAAAAAGCTTGAGCAATTGCCTCAATGGGTCAAGGTTTCAGACGTATTTAGGAATTCCAGCGACAAAGAGTTCTTGAAGAAGGCGGGTATCACCAGTATGGATGACCCGCGAATGGAGAAGTACAGTCAGAGACTCGCCCGATTGCGAGATATCAGAAAGTACGTGTATCGCATGGACGTTCTGGAAAGCTCGCTCAGTTACGACGAGGTCACCGAGATTTTCGTTAGGGTAAATTCTCTGGGCGCCAAGCTGAGGAGCTCTGACCTCGCCCTTGCGCAGATTACCGCAAAATGGCGCAACTCACTTTCAATGTTTCAATCCTACCGAACTGAATGTGCAAACCTTGGGTTTGCACTTGATTTGGGCATCTTCCTCAAGAACATGGTTGCCTTCGCGACGGGGCAGTCACGTTTTCTAACTGTCGGAAACTTGAGTATTGATGTACTCCAGTCAGCGTGGATGGAAAGCCGAAAAGGCATGGATTTCGCCCTCAACTTCATGCGCAGCAACGTTGGGGTTGCGAGTCCGACTTTGCTGTCCTCCCCGTTCATTCTCATCACCTTGGCATACTTCGGACATAAGCGTGATTACCATTTGTCTCCGAAGGAAGCGGAAGAGTTACGGTTTTGGACACTGGTCGCAAATGCAAAGGGCCGCTATTCGCGCGGCTCAAGCGAAACCCTCTTGGACCAAGACCTCGCCTCGCTTCGGCAGGGCGGCGGTACGGCAGGATTGGTAGATAGATTGCGACTTCAGGTCGGTCGGCTCGACATCGCACCGGAAGAGCTTGAAGGACGCAATCAACGTAGCGCACTTTTCAAGACCATGTTCTTGGCGTTCTCTGATGCTGGCGCCAGGGATTGGAGATCAAACCTCCGAATATCTCTTGACCACAGGGGCGCACACCATCGACTCCAGTTTCATCACATTTTCCCCAAAGCGATACTAAGGTCGGCCAACCGCCCAGCACGGGCCGCAGACGATATTTCAAACCTATCCTTCATTTCCGGCAGGACCAATCGCCAAATTAGCGACAAGGCCCCTGACACCTACCTTCATGCCTTTATAGAAAAGAATGGAAAGAGCGCTTTCGACGCGCAGTGCATACCCATTGAGGCCGAACTCCTTTCGGTCGACTCATACGACGACTTTCTGCGCGAACGCAGAGCGCGCATCGCTCTGCGTTTGAATGAGTTCCTGCGCGTCGGCGTCAAACCTGTTGAGACCTAAGTTCGAACGGTCGGCTGCGTGCACCCGTTTGCCCAGGCGCCGGAAGCAGCCGGGTCGTCGCACGTGTCGCCTTCATCGACATATCGCCGGGATGTGTCGATTTTTCGCGTCCGGATCGACACGTCAGGCGTTCCTGTCGATTCCGTCGAACGATCGGGGGCCGGCTCCTGGCGGCGATCTCCTCGCCAACGCCCCCCTGACTGGCGAAACAGCCAGGCGGGGTCGCAGACCGGGCATTGGTGAGGGGGTGCGCGGCGCGTTCGCGGGCAGCACCGTGCCTGGAGCATCCGGTCCCCGCGCACCGAACCCGGCCAGCCCGGCTTCGTACGCCCTCCGCATCGCCGGGCAGCGCGCAACGCGGCACCGCAAGGGCAGGGAACCTCAGGTCGCCGGGTAGCCCTGCAAGGCGAATGGATTGAGGAACTGCCGCCCCCACAGCGCGTTGCGCTCCGCCGCCCCCAGGCCGGCCTCGTCGCAGACCGCCCGCCAGTGGACATGGATCTGCTGCAGTTGCGCGTCGATGAGCCCGCGCGCCTGCGCCGTCGACAACTGGAAACGTGCCGCCGCCGCCTCGCACAGGTCCAGGCGGCTGAAGCGCTGCTCGCCCAGGATCTTCATGGCCTGGGTGGCCTCCTGCCCGGTGCGCGCCTGCGGACAGATGTCGTAGGCGGGCGTGAGCGAGAGGCGGGCGCCATCCCAGAACGCGGCATGGTTGCGCACGTGGTCGTCGGTGTTGCCGCACAGGATGTTGAACACCAGCCGGCCGAACAGTTCGCGCAGGCTTTCGCGCGGCTGCTCGAAGCGGTGGCGCACGATCTCGGCCAGGTCCTCGTAGCTGGCGTAGGCGGCCAGCATCTCGTCCAGCGCCAGCAGGGTCAGCGCCGACACCATGCCCCGGCGCCGCCAGCGGCCGTCAGCGTGGCGGACCCGGTCGAAGCGCTCGACCAGCAGGACTTCCTTGCCGGCGGCCTGCACCAGCCGCACCGGCGCGACCTCGAGCCCGGCCAGCGCGGCCAGGCGCATGGCCACGAACTCCAGCTTCACCATCGGCTGCACGTCGCCGCTGCTGGAGAACTTGGCGATCCAGCGGCGGCCTTCCCCCGCCAGCGTGGCCTTGGGCCGCGCGCCACCGATCGAGGTGCCGTGCTGCAAGGCCAGGGCCAGGGCCGGCGGCAGCGGCTCGCCACGCTCGACGCGCGCCGCGCTGTCCAGCAGCGCCTCCAGCGACGAACCCTCGTCCTCGCGCGGCACGTACTCCGTGGCCGAGGCCTGGAAATCCAGCGCGCCGATCCGGTCGGATCCCGACGCGAGCAGGTAGCCCAGCTCGTCCAGCACGGCGGTATCCGCGTCGCGCCCGGCGCGACCCAGCAGGCGGTTGAGGATGACCCGGCGTCCCCAGGCATCCGGCGCCGCATCGCGCAGGCAGCCGGGCATGGCCAGGCCGCCGGCCAGCGGCAGCAGTCCGGCCTGCAATGGCAGTTCGGGCAGGTAGAGCGGCACGCGGTCCGCACGCTCCAGCCAGCTTCGGCCATAGTTGAACTGCAGGCCGAGGCCGGTGGCGGACAGGCGCCCGGCCACCACGGGGTCCGGGCGGTCCGGCAGCCAGGTCCACACGTAGGCCTCGCGCGGCGTGTCGCGCTCAGAAGTCATCCTTCACCTCGCCGCGCCCGGCATGCACGGCCCTGGGCAGCAGGACCAGCCGAGCCTGGACCTCACGGCCGCGCTGCCGCAGCGCGTCCAGGCCGGGTTCGAACAGCGGCACGTCCAGGATGGCGGCCAGTTCGAACACCACGCCGATCCCGCAGCGCGGGTCGCCCTTCTCGATGCGGTACAGCAGGTCGCGCGAGATGCCGGCGCGCTCGGCCAGCGCCTGTACCCCGAGCCCCTTCTCGATGCGTGCGGCGCGCAGCAAGTCACCCAGCAGGCGCAAGGCCTGCAGGCTGTAACGGGAATAGCTGCGGACTGGAGGGGAACGGGCCATGCCGAGAGACTAGTCCTACGCATAAGTCATATCAAGCGTTATGACTTATGCATAAGCCGTATCCACCCCATGTCCAGGCCCCGTCAAGGGAAGAACCGAACTGGGTCCTACCCCCGCTCCACGCCACGCCGCCTAACCGTGGCCCCCGTCGATGCCGTTCGACGATTCCAGACCCATCGCCCCGCCGGAACCCCCGCCATGCCCCCGACCCTCCGCCTGTCCGCCCTGCCCTGCCTGCTTGCCGGCCTGCTGGCCGCCCTGGCCGCCGGCCCCGCCCTGGGCCGCGATGGCGCCCTGGACCCCGGCTTCGGCAACGGCGGGAAGGTCGTGCACGGCTTTCCCGGTGGGCTTTTCATCAGCACCGCGGGCCTGGTCCGGGTGGCGCTGCTGGCCGATGGCCGGATGCTGGTCGCGGCGCCGGTGATCAACGGCAACGGCGATACCGACTTCGGCGTGTTGCGGCTGAACGGCAACGGCAGCCTGGACACCGCCTGGGCCAGCGGCGGCGCGCGGACGATCGGCTTCGACCGCCCGGACAGCAATGGCGAGGACGTGCTGATCGACCTGGCCGTGCAGCCCGACGGCCGCATCCTGCTGTTCGGCCACGCCGCCGGCGCCGCGGCCGACGAGGACGACCTGGCCGTGGTGCGGCTGACCGCCGCCGGCCAGGCCGACAACACGTTCGGCACCGCCGGCAAGGTGCTGGTGCCATTCAACCTGGGTCCGCTCGGCCGTCGCAACGACCAGGGCACCGGCATCGCCCTGCAGCCCGACGGCAAGATCCTGCTGGCCGGGGTGGTCGAGCTGGCCGACGGCCGCAGCACGTTCGGCGTCGCCCGGCTCAACGCCAACGGCCAGCGCGACACCGGCTTCGACGGCGACGGCCGCGCCGTCATCGACTTCGGCCCGGGCTTCAACGCCCGTCCTTCCACCGTCCTGCCGCTCGCCGACGGCCGCATCCTGGTGGCCGGCGCCAGCGTGCCGCCGGGGGGCGGCAACGGCGGCGACTTCGCCCTGGCGCGCCTGAACGCCAACGGCTCGCTCGACACCGGCTTCGGCACCGGCGGTGTGATGTCCTTCGACTTCGCCGTCGGCGGCAACAGCGCCGACCGCGTGTTCGACGTGGTGGAGCTGCCCGATGGCGCCGTGCTGGCCTGCGGCTTCGCCGAGGTCAACGGCCCCGCCAACACCGACATGGCCTGCCTGCGCGTGCTGCCCGACGGCAGCCCCGACCCCGCCTGGCCCGCCGTCCTGGTGCCCTTCGACCGCGGCGGCGCCTTCACCGACTCCGCCGTCGCCATGGCCCGCGACGCCCAGGGCCGCATCGTCCTCGCCGGTCTCGCCGAAGCCGCCCCCGGCAACAACGACGCCGCCGTCGCCCGCCTGCTGCCCGACGGCGAACCCGACCCCGCCTTCGGCAACGGCGGCACCGTCACGCACAACAGTTGCACCCCGATCTGCGTCGGCGGCGAGACCGAGAACCTCGCCAGCGACATCGCCATCCAGCCCGACGGCCGCCTGGTCCTGGCCGGCTGGGTCGCCAACAACCAGGGCAACTACCGCGTGCACGTCCTGCGGCTGCGGGGGGATGGGGTGTTTGGGGATGGGTTTGGGGGGTGAGGAGGGCCTTCAAAAGCTCTTTGTTCCACCTTCTCCTTCGCCTGCGCCTGCGCCTGCCACGCTATCCGGTATCTCGCTCCTAGCGGATTCCCCCGGCCGGCGCGCGCGAAGGGCGCTGGAACCGATTCCATCCAGTCTTGCCTGCTCGCGCAGGACACGCTGCACTGCCTCGTCAGCGCCGCCCCCCCCCCAAGTGCAACTGCGCCAAGGTCTGGAGACAGTCTTCGCTGCCTCCGCTAGTCTGCGAACCTTCCCGCGTAGTTGCCAAACCCGCTGGTGGGCTGAGAGTTGCAGGCAGCCCAAGACGGTGAGTCGTCGGAATGTGTTCGCTCCTCCGAAGACTGAGTTGCCCCCACCAGCTCTCCATAATGCGGAGATATTCTATGAATGAATTTCAAATGGCATTCATGTACTGGCTGGATGACAACCGGACCAAGCTCGCTCTCCAGCCAAGCTTCTACGATTATCAGTGCCAAAGTCTAATATATTCCTTGGTCGGTGTGACCAAGCAAATATTGATAGTTGTTGGTCTTGGAAGCGTGCAAGTAGAGGTTCACCGAACACGCTACCAGCGGCACTCGGCCTGGGAAACATGGAGTATTGTTAAGCGACCGCATGCACCAGCGGCCAACCCTAACCAACAAGCCGGAGAGACCGCCGCGACCACTGCGCCGCTAAAGGAGAAGACGGCAACCCTTTTCGCGGCGCTGGAAACTTGGATCAACGAAACACTAGCCCCCGCTCACTGGCTTGTCTTTGCGGATACTTCCCTCCTTGGCGTGTATGCGACGCTGGAAAACTCACCGGAATTCTCTTGTGACGCCTATGGTAACGAAGAGGATGAAGATGTTTTCGAGGCAGTCAAGATTAGGCCCGTACGAAGGGTTCTAACCATTCTCGAACAACGCAAGTATGAGAACGTCGCGCAACTTTTTGCAGAATAGGCATACGGCATCATTGAATCGCCCAGGATTTCCTGTCAGTCCGGGACGACCTAGACGCCCCCCCCCTTGAAGGCCTCTTCGATGATGTACTTGTGGTTTTCTATGCGTGCCGAGTTCTCTGTCTTGCCCTCTTCAAACCTTTGTCGCGCGACCGCTTCAGGCAGCCCTACTCAAGATCTCGACGTACCCGATCAGCTCCGCTGAATAGCCGCCATCGCCATTCGCGGCTCCTTTGTGCCTCAGTTCCCTCTGCAGGGTCGGCTCAACGGCGTGGGTGAACAGATCGTTCCGTTGCTCGGGCCGGAACAGCGGTGTAGTGGGCGGTGCTTGGAGGAACTTCTCGCACAGGCGCTCGACCGCTGGAACGCGCGTGCCGTCCTGCTTGACAGCGATGGGCTGCACCACCACGCGGCGCTCGCCCTTGCCAGCGGATGCTTCAACCATCCACAGCGACAGCAGTACCGGCTCGTCGACGTCGCCGGACACGGCGATGCCGACTTCCTCCGGCGGCAAGCTGCGCCAGCGGCCTAATTCGTCCTGCACCAAGGGGTGATCCAAGCCCATCAGCTGCAGATCGTCCTGATTGGTGGCAGCTTCGCGGCTCAGGGTGAAGCGGGCGCGGCGCGTGCCTTCGACGGTGACGAGGTCGTAGGTGGCATCGTCCACCTTGACCAGCTTCTGTTGGCGATCCGCGACCGCCGCCGAGAGGAAACGCACCAATCGATCCAGACTGGACGACACGTCCGAAAAGGGCTTGTAGTCGTCGAGACTGAATCCGTCGAGGTCTTGGAACAGGTCGAATACCACCTGCCGCGCCTCGCGGGAGTTCGACAGCGCCGCCTCCAGCTCCACCTGCGTGCGCTTCAGCTCCGGGTCGGACAGCGCCTCCTGATACAGGCGGTCGTAATTCAAGCGTTCCGACAACTGGCCCAGAATCTGCGCACGCAGGTCTTCGGCCACATTGCCCTGCTCATCCACCTTGCCGACCGTGCGCGCGATCTCGGTCAGCTTCTCGTCGAGCAGCAGGAAGATGCGGCCTTCGATGGTGTCCGAAAGAACGAGGTTGTATACCTGCGCGGTATGGCTCTGGCCGTAGCGATGAATGCGCCCGATGCGCTGCTCCATGTCCATCGGATTCCACGGCAGGTCGAAATTGAACAAGACGCGCGCGAACTGCAGGTTGATGCCTTCGCGCCCCGCCGCCGTGCAGACCAGCACGCGCGGGCCGTCCTTCAGGCGGAAGCGCCGCTCCGCCGCCACCTTCGCGCCGTGGTCGCCACCCCGTAGCACAGCAACGCCTTGACCGGGGAAGGTCTGCTCGATCTCGCGGGCGATCATGTCCACCGTGCCGAGGTAGGTAGCGAAGATCACGATCTTCTCGTTGGCGTTCTGACGCCACAGCGTGCCCAAGCCGTCGAGCAGCTTTTGCATCTTGGTTTCGCGCTCTGCCGGGAACACCCGCAGCAGGTCGCCGATGCGCAGGCGCTCCTCCGGCAAATGCAGATCCACTACCGCAGACGCGGCTTCCTCGGCGTGCGAGGACGAATATTCGCTGGCGTAAGGGTCAGAGGCCATTTCCAGCGCCTCTTCGTCCAGCTTCTTGACCAGCCGGTACTTCAGATCGGCCAGCACGCGGTCCACCTCACTGCGCCCGATGCTGTCGCGCCGCAGTCCGAACTCCTCGTGGATCAGCTCGCGCGCCTCCTCGGTCAGGCGCTCGCGGCCTTCGATGTCCAGTTCCTTGTCGCGCAGAAACGCCTCGTGCAGCGTCAGCATCAGCAGGCGGCGCTTGAGTGTGCGGCGCACGGCAGCAAAGCTCGATGCCGCGATCTTCTGGAAGATGGCCATCAGGAAGCCCAGCGCACGCCCCTGGTTGCCTTGGCGGCGCGCAAGGTCGAAGCCGTCCTCCAAGTACTCGCGCAGCTTCTCGTAGAACAGCCGCTCGGCCTGGCTCAGCACGAAGGATTCGGTGTGAACCCAGCGCCGTGCGAACAGCGGCGAGCCATCGGGCTGACAGGCGTCGGCTTTGGTGCGGCGGAACATCACCGTGTTGAGCCGGTGCCGCTCCTCCAACATCTCCTCGGGGCTTCGGAACAGTGTCGGGTTCAGCAGTTGCGCCAGCATCCAGAACTGGAAGTGATTGCCCTGGTGTGGCGTGGCCGACAGCAGCACGAGGTCACGCGAGTGATCCTTCAGCGCCTCCGCCAGCTTGTAGTTCTCGGTCTTGCGCACCTTGCCACCGGTCTTGTAGGCGGTGAGGTGATGCGCTTCATCGAACACCACCAGATCCCAGCGCGGCGCATCCAGCAGGCGCTTGATGCGCGCCGGGCGCTTCAGTGTGTCGATGCTGGCGATCAGCCGATCGTGCTTGGCGAAAGCGTTGGTCTTGCGGTCGGTGATGTCGCCTTCGGAGCCGAACACCTCGAAGTCGAGGTTGAACACCTCGTTCAGCTCGCGGTGCCAGTTGTTCACGAGGCCCGCAGGCACCACCATCAGGGCACGGGTCAATTCGCCCCGACTGGCCAGCTCGCGCAGGATCAGCGCGGTTTCGATGGTCTTACCCAAGCCCACCTCGTCGGCGATCAGGTAGCGCCGGGGTGAGGCGGTGGCGATGCGGTGCGTCAGCACCACCTGATGCGGCAGCAGGTCGATCTTGGCCGAGGTCAGCGCCGAGGCGCTTTCCATCACCGGCAGCGCGTACGCCTCGTAGGACAGCCACGCCTTGCGCGACCGCTCCGCGCCGCCATCCACGGCGCGCAGGATGCGCTCGGTGCGAGTGAGCTCGCGCCGCAGCGACGCCACCGGCACCCGGCGTTCGCCGACGCCGAAGAACGCGCGCAAATAGCCGTCACGCGCCAGGTCGAGGACGACACCCTGTCCGTACTCGTGGTGAGTGATGCGTTCGCCAGGTTGGAACTCAATTTCTGCCGTCACTCAGCCGCCCTCAAGTAATCCGCAGATGGAACAAGCCAGCGGGCCTACCGCCGTCGCGCAGCAGAATCTCCTGCGGGTACTCGTTGGCTTGGCCCCACAAGATGCGGCCGAGGTCGATCTGATGCCCGTGGGGCGCGTGGCATAGCCAACCCACCTCATCGGTGGCGGTATTCGCCCTGACGCGGCTGTGGCCGCCGGGCAGCCAGAAGACCAGCGCGCCATCGCTTCCCCATTCGTCCTGAAAGGACAGGATGGCGGGCTTGATCGCATCGCCCAGCCACGCTTCGGCATCGCCCGGTGTCAGCAGATCGAGGCTGCCATCCAGCCCAGCCACCACCAACGTCCTGCCGCCATTGCTGGGCAGGTCGTCCGGCCAGCTTCCCTTCGCACGGAGGAACTGGCGCAGGCTCCAGACCTCGCTGGCTGCGCAGATCTGGTTGCGGGCCTCTTCGTCCCACACCCAACTGGTGCCGCGCACCTGCCAGACCGGGTCGCGCAGTTGTCTCATTGTTCGTACTCCCCATCGTCATCGAACAAGGATCCCTGCGCGGGCTGGGGTGCCTGGCTCGCGTGCCATGCGTTGTGGATGGACACCGCGCGCGAGGCTGCGTTGCGGGTGGTCTGATCCGGGCCGTTGCGGTGCAGCCATTCCAGCAGCGGCTTCAGCGCGACGTGCGGCTTGAAGTTCTCGTTCTTCAGCGTGTCCGAGGCATTGATGCCGCTGCCGTCGAAGCACGCGCCGATCAGCACCAGCGCCTGATCCAGATCCGACTTGAGATTGCGGCGATGCTTGCCCGACCACTCGCGGGCAAAGTCCAGCGGATTGATGCGGGTGAACACCTTGTTCTTCTCCGCGCACCAGCCGCGCTGCACGAACTCGTCCGGCGTGGTGATCGAGCCCTTCAGGAACTTCTGCAACTGATCGCGCTTCAGCTCAGGCGCGTTGCCGAAGGTGCGCAGGAACTGGCGCGTGATCGGCTCGGCGTTGACCGGCGGCGCTTCCTTGCCCTTGTCGGCATCCTCGTCGATGAGCTGGTTGATGCCCACCAACGCGTCGCGCACGGAAATCGTGCGGCCTTCGTCCACGTACACCTTGCCGTAGTGGCGCGAAAAGTACTCCAGCGCCTTGCCGCGCCGGATCACCTGGATGTCGGCTGCAGGCAGACCTTCCTTGGCGTGGTTCTCCAGCATCGCCTGCAACTGGCGCACGTCGGCCATCACCTCGCGACGCATCCGGCCCCAGCTCACCGGCTTGGGTTCCTCGGTGCGCTTGCGGCAGACGTGGATGATGTCGTACTCAATCTTTTGAGAGCCAAATTCTGCCTTTTCGCCTTTGGTTTCATCAGACCGAATAGGATACGTCGCTTCTAGGTAATAGCCCGCGTCGAACAGGGATTCCAGGACCGCCACCCACGGCTCATCCTCTTTATGATGAAAGGTGAAGGCCAGTATTCCACTCGGTTTGAGCAAGCGGTGTGCCTCGCGCCAGCACTGGGACAGTAGCCTCTTGTAGAAGCCATTGGGGTCCTCCGGCTCACGGAACTTGTTGGCCACGGCCTCAAGAGACTTGGGCGAATATTCGCCGCCAAATATGTCTGGATACTTCCCGTTCAGAACGAGACGAAGCCAAACATAGAAAAAGTCGGCGAGCTCCGAATACTGAATTAGGTCGCCAAACGGAGGATCGGTGATGACCAGATCGAAACTACCATCGGAAAGCTGCGTCAGCTCCGTGGATGAGCCGCAAAACACTTCGGACTCTGCCACCGGATCGGCCAGAAACACTTTCTCGCTCTTGCCAGCGATAATTCCTGTCAGTGCAGCATCCTTTCGCTTCAATCCCTCTGCACTAACGACTTCCCAAGGGCGCTGCGCCCATGTTCGTCCTTCAACAATGCCTTCCACACTGGATGTCCAGTTGCCACGCCCGAGCTTCGGAAACACGCAGTTTTCAATCACCAGATGTTTGGGCTGGAATCCTTTGTCTGCAAATGCTGGCTCAGGCGTATCTCGCTGAGAATTCCAGAAGCTGAACATGCACTGGTTCCGAAGATACTGCTGGAATGCCGCGAGCACATACTCGCGCACGCTCCAATCGTAACTCCCGACGTTGACAATGGATTTCAGCAATTGGGCGTGAACAAGCAACTGGCGTGGGTTGAACATCGTCCACCAGTGTGAATGGTGATGTCCCTCCACATCGTGCGGCCCAATTTCTGCGCCGATAGGAATTGCGCTTCGAGGCCAGAAGTCCTTTAGGTCGGCGTCCTTGCGCGCTTCCCATTCGGCGAACGCGGCGTCGTACTGCCGTGCGTGCCCCACATCGTAGGAAGCGAAGAAGCGCCCGCTGTAGGGTTTGCCTGCGTCATCGCGCTTCGGCGCGTAGCCCTGGACCGCGTAGGCGGCCATCGGCCCGGTCTTGCCCGTGGCCTTAATGGTGGTCAGCACATCCTGCACCGTGCCGCAGGTCGGGGCCATACATGTGTAGTGCGACTTCTTCGGAACCGTTCCATCACCGGATCCAAACGCGACGCCAGTCTCTGGGCACGTTACGAGCTTTGGGATGATCTTCTTCTCTTTCTCCAGCCCGTTCCTATCAATTTCGATGACGGTTTCCATGCCGCGCACTTCCAGCAGGCGAATCTTTGCCGCGCGCGCCGAATCCCAGCGCGTGGTCGCCGCCACGTCGTCCTGCGCCGAGCCGCCGTAAGGCTGGCCGTTGGCATCCTGCTTCGCCTCGCCCGCCAGCCATTGCGGATGCACCAGCAGGCTCAGCTCCACCTTTTTGTTCTTGCCCTTGCCCAAATTCACCATCGCGGAATGGCCGCAGTGCGGGCAGATCACGCCTTTCCTACGGTCGAGCACGGAGTACGGCGCTTCGGAGGGCGCGACGTAGAACGGCGCATCGGGTGCCATGCGCGCGGCTTCTTCCTCCACGTCGAAACTCTCGCCACACTTGCCGCAGGTATGCACCCAATGCTTGACGGTGAGCGTTTTCACCGCCATTACCGGACTGGTCATGATCGGCGTGCGGTGGCCGCAGCCCGTAACTTGGCAGGGCCCGTGCTTGGCCCAGAAGGTGTAGATGATCTCCGGGCCTTCGTAGCGGTAGTCCTTGCGCTCGTCACGCGGGATGGTGAGCGCGTCGAAGTCGGCAGGCATCGCCTTGTTGCTGGGCAGGTGCGTCCACTTGCCTTTCTCACCCTGCGGGCCATCGCAGTAGTAGTACGGCATGATCTGCGGCTTCACTTCTGCCTCGATGTCGGCGAGCAGCTTTTTCACTTGCTCCAGATCGACATTGGCCAGTTCCTGCTTGACCACGAACCACGCGACCGGGTTGAGGTCGTTGCCGACCATCTGCATCCCGAGGCGCGAGCCTTCGACCAGCGTGGTACCGCCGCCCATGAAGATGTCCGCCACCTTCAGGTGTTTGAACGCACCTTTCTTCTGGTGGTTGGCGTAGTAGTTGTCCCACACCAGTTTGGCCGCGTGCGACGGGTCGTCCGGCGCTTTGGTGGCCGCTGCGATCAGCATCGAGCGAAACACGCTGGAACGCCGTCGCGCCCACCACTTCGACATCTGGTAGATCGGCTTGCCCGCATTGCCTTCAATGATCGCCACCTGATTGACCGGCAGGATCGGGAAGTCCACCTCGAGACAGGTCTTGGGACGGCTCGGGTCGTTGAAGTCGACCGTCTCGAGCGCGACCGCCTTGCCTGCGCCAACGGCTTTGGCGACTTCTTGTTGGAGTAGTTCTTTCTTGGTGGCCATTACTTCTCCTCTACCTCCAACAGGCCGAGCGTGGAGATTCCGAAATAAGATTGCAGAGATGCAGAAAGGGCAATGTGTTGCTGCAACCAAGTCGCCGTCTTCCAAGATCTTGTTGCTTTCGCCCCAACGTCTCCTGCGTTCAATCCGGCTTGAAAGAGGCCAAACGCGAGAAAGGAGTTCAGAAAATTAGCGTCTCTCCCAAGGTCTCCAAGCATGGATCGAATACGACCTACCTCTACTTCGCGTTGCCCTGCTAGCCCCTTACTCTCCGATGACGATTTGACAAACAGCTCCAGGGCTTCGCCGAACGGCCTTCCATTCTCCACTGACTCCGGGTCACTGTGGAAAGTAATGTCGCGATGTGAAGTGAACGCATAGCTATGTTTCAAGTGCTTTACCGGCATGTGCGGCGGTATTGAAATCAGCCGATCGAAAAACGGAAGCCGGCATCTGTCGCGACCGTTTACTGCAACTTTCCTGATTGAAATGTTCGAGCAATGGTAATGATGGTCGTGCCATATGCAGCCCGCGTAGAACTGGGGCGGCTCCAACAACTCCATTTCGGTTTTGGTATGGAATGCTGGGGCGACATAGGCCACTGCTGTGGGATTCGACTTCCACAATGCATGAAGCACATTGTGCTGCCAGACTTTCGGATTCTTCTTATCGCTCGAATCGTTCGGAACTCTCAACGCAAACGAGTAGAAGGGCGATGTCGGCCACTTCCTGGATTTGCAGAAGGCATCCCTGCTCTTACGCAGATTACCTCGGCGTACAAAGTCGGAGGTCTTGAATTGACAATAGAAAGGCGTCAAACCGACGATCATTGCGTCGTAGCCCTTCAGTCGCTCCTCAGAAGGTGAAATCTTCAGCATCCGGTATCGGTTGCCGCTGCTGTAGAACTCATGAACAAGGAGCCTTTGAACATACAACTCCAGTTCGCTTTCCAGAAACTCGCTCTTCATCGAGTTAGTTCCACGAAAGGCGACAGCACTTCCAGCAGTGACAGGCCACCATGCGTGAGCGTCGGGTAGCCGCCCTGGCTCCGCCATTTCCTACGGCCCAGGGCCAACAAGTGCGCGCCGTGAGGGCTGTTTATCTGCAATGCCACGGGTGGCACGAAGGGGCCGGTGTCGCCAGTTCCCGCCTTGCTGCGCGAGCTTCCAAACGTCTGCTTGAGAAACTGGCCGACGTCGCCGTCGGCGTCAGGGAAGTAGCCGGTGGCCGCGTAGCCGTGATCGGAGGTGATGACCAGCCGCCGCCCGGTAGCGAGGCGCTCGACGAAGGCCCAGAAGTCATCGCTGGACAACTGCTCGGCCACGTCCTTGGTCAGCGGCTCCAGCCCCTGGCCTGCGCCGGAGCCGTCGTGGAGCTTGGCGTCGGGCCAGTGGTGCCAGAAAATCTGGTTAGGCGCGCTGTTGATCAGCGCTTCGCAGTCCTTCCACGGCAAGTCCAGGGTTTCGGTGTTGGCGGCTTGCAGCTTGTGCGCGAGACCACCACCGTTGTTCTGGAGTTTGCTGCGGCTGGCAAAGCCGAGCGCGCGGGCGAATTCATCGGTTTCGCCGGGCAGTTCGGACGCGCAGGCAGCGACCTCGTGCGTGGTGAAGCCGCGCTCCTTCGCGCCCTGCAACAGCCACGGTAGCTCGCGCAGGGAAAGGCCGTCGAGGATCAGCACCGCCTTGGCGCTGAAGGGTTCGGCCCACCAGCGCATCAAGCGTTCCGAGGTACGTTCCACGCTGTCGCCGAAGGCTGGCCACAAGTCCCAGCCGCTGGAGGAGAGGAACAGATCCAGTGCGCCGATTTCGCGGTCGCGCCGCACGACCTCGCTGGCCGCATTGCCTGCGGCCAGCGGCTTTTTGGCGATCTCAATAGCCTGATCGACGATGACGCGCCAAGCATCGGCGTCGGAGCCTTGGGTCAGGGCCTGCAAGGCGCTGGCAGTCAGGGCCATCAATCGTCCTCCTTTTCAAGATTCAGCTCGAAGGTCATCCCTTCGGGGAGCTTCTTGAGCAGTTCCTTGAGCTGCGCCCCGGTGGCCGCGGATACCTTGATGGACACCTCCGCGACCTTGGTGGCCGGGCCAATTCCCCAGCCTTCGATCTTGCCGATCAGGTTGAGCGGCGACGTGGCGGGGTTCGACAGAGGCGTGCGCGGCTTGGTGGTGCCGCCGTCGCCGCTGAAGATCGCGTCCGGGGCGGTGGCGGGAATCGGCGTTGCCACATCCGCAGGACTGGAAACACCCGTTGGGGGTGCGCCACCACCGTTCCAGAGCCCCCCGCCCGGGGCCGCTGGGAGTATCGACGGAGCGGTCCCGGCCGTGGCAGGGACCGCCGACGGCAGCAGCACGAATACGTCATCAAGATGACGGCCCGTGAGCGAGAGTTTGGGGCGCAGACGCCGCCACGCGCTGTCCTCGTCCTCGCCCGGGTTCGTTTGCAGAAACTCCATGCCGCGCACGTTGATGGCCACCTTGCCCTTGGCGCACAGGCGCAGGAGGCGTTCCTTCATCGCCGTTTCGCCCAGCCAAGGGATGCAGTCCTGCCCGGCCGGACGCGGCTCCTGCAGCTCGCGCAGCAGCTTGCCGACCGATTCGTTGTTGCTGGCGTATTCGAGCACCAGATCCTCGAAGTCCTCCGGCACGAACAGGTCGCCGGTCAGCGCCTCCTCGATGGCTTCGGGAATCTGCGAGCCCTGCTTGTCGAGACGCTCGACACTAAATTTGCACTGCGCGGGGTCGGCGAAATTCCAGTGTTGCATCACGGCGAAGCGGTCGAAGCGCTTCTTAAGGTTGTCGCGCAGGGTGTTCTCGAATTCCTTGTGCAGCTTCCTGTATTCGGGGTTCTGGCCGCCCCACTCCTGCGCCTTCATTTCGGCGCGGGCAAGGATGAGCAGGTCGCGATCCATGAAGGCGTTGGTACTGCCCGCGCGCGGTAGCAGGAAGCGCACGGTGTTGCGGCGCTTCTGCAACTGGTCTTTGAGCCAGCGGCCCAGCGTGGCGTCGAGCTTGTCGGCTTCCTCTGGCAGTACGAGGATGGGCAGACGGTCATCCCATTTGTCGGGCTGCTCGGCTTCATCAAGCGCCGTCCACGGATCGTTGACCCACGACTTGGGCAGGGCGATCACGCGGAAGGTCTTGGCGACCTCGTCGCTGCCGCCGATGACGTAGCGCACCTGCTTGGCGAGCTGCGCCTGATCCGCGCCGTCGGCGAACAGCTTGTCGTTGCGCGCGTAGGCCATGAGCTTGGCGCGCGGGTTCTCTTCCTCGCGGAACAGCAGCTTGGTGCCGTCCTGATGGATGTTGAAGCTGTTCTCGACGATGGTTGCCAGCTCGACCTGGAAGGCGTTGTCGTCCACCGGCTTGCCACGGGTGATGTCCAGTTGCAGCGTGGCGGGATCGGCTCCGGCGAGGTTGCCTACGGCAATCGAGCGCAGCCACAGTGCGCCGATGATTTCCTGCAGGTGTGGCGCAACACTGGCGTGGTCGTGTCGCGCCTCCTGCACCGAGATGATGTTCTGCTGCGCCTTCTCGCGCAGCGTGCGGTGGTGCTGGTTGGCGACGGCTTCGAGCAACGCGCCGATGCCCGAGGTGTCGTCGTCCAGCCGGAAGTCGGCGGCGGTGAGCACGGGCACAGCCTCGCCACGGCTCTTGTAGAGGTTGGCGAGGATGCGGATCAGGTCGCGCGTTTCCTGCGCGTCGGTGGCGATGAGCACCTGTTCTTCGAGCAGGCGCAGCAGGTGCGGCGCGTAGGGCCACGATTCAGTGAACTCCCGGCGCTTGCGTTCCTGCTCGGCGGACGGCACGTCGAGCAAGCGGAAGGATTCGGCGACGTGCTGCGCGACCAGCGATTCGATGGTGCCGCTGGCGATCTGCAGGCGGTTGTCGAACAGGCGGTGCAACAGCATCCGGCGGCGATCCAGCTGGATGCGCTCGGCGCTGCCCCCCGCCTTGAAGTCGATGGCGACCGGGTTGACGCGATGCACCTGCTGGTAGGCGTCGCTGCCGCCGTTGCGCACCGAGATCACCAGCACCAGCAGGTCGGGGCGCTCCTTGGCGATCTCCGAAAGAATCTGGATAAAGTTGAACGCCCAGTTCTTCCAAGGGTACTGCTTGGTGTTGGTCAGGCCGTCGTACCACGTCTGGAACTCGTCCAGCAGCAGCATCGTCGGCTTGTTCTCCAGCAACTCGATGATGAGCTTGTCAGACGGGATTTCGGTCTTGGACGCGCCTTGGCCGTCCCACTTGCCCTTGATGAAGGTGCCGTGCGGATGGTTCTCGAACAGGACATCCCACAGGAATTTGTAGCGGTGGCGATGCAGGCTTTCGCCGATGACGTGCATCCCGTCGCGCAGCGCGATCTTGCCGATGCTGGGATCAGCGAGCGTGATGGCCCATGCATTGAGCCAGGAGCGGGTTGAGAATGGGTCGGTTACCGCGTGGTAGAGCGCGGCCATCAAGTGCGATTTACCGAGGCCGCGTTCGCCGATCACGACCACGGGGCGACCCTGGCTGGGGCCGACGGCCTCGATGCCTTTCAGCAGGTCGTGCGTGGGATAGGTGATCTCCAGAAACTGCTTGGCTGCGATCTGGGTCGCGCCCGTGTGCTGATCGTTGGACAGCTCGATGGCCGTGCCCTTGAGGCGCTTGCCCCGGAATTCTTCTCGTAGCGTTAGCCCAAGCATTCTGGGTGTTCCATGTTGGATGTAAAGGTAGTCACGGGATCAAGTTGTCGAATCGCTGCGCCAATTCATCAGCGATGTGGACTTAATGATCTAATTTTTCCCAGCGGGTGCTGTCAAACGCATTATGAGCGACACCAATAGACCAGACAATGAGCTTACAAATGTTTGCGATTTCCGTTGACTAGGGTACGGCTTCATTGCGCAAAGTGCCGCGACACGTACAGCAGGGAAGTAACAGAGCACGAGGCAATTCAGGAAGACGGTCAATACAAGCTCGCTGTCAGATCGTTCTCGGCTTCCAACCTCCGCCTCAACCCCACCGGCCTCACCACCTCCACCTTCCCCCCCTGACTGCACAGCCACCAGAACAGCCGCTCGCTGTCCTGGACGGTGGCGCGCACGGTCCAGCGGCCGTCGCCGGGGCCGGGGGTGATGCGCTGGTCGTCAGCCAGGCGGCGTTCGTCCAGGTGGCGGCGCAGCCAGTCGTCGACGCGCAGTTCCAGGCGGATGCGGCGTTCGGCGGGCAGGTCGAAGGCGGCTTCCTCGCGCAGGTAGCGCTGCAGATCGAAGTCCTTCGGCTGCCGGGCCTCTTCGTCCAGCGCGGTGGCGGCGCGCATGCGGTGCAGGGCCAGGTGGACCAGGGTGTCGTAGTTCCACAGCATGGCCACCAGGTAACCGACCGGGCCCTGGTGGACCAGGGCGACGGGATGGGCGAGGTAGCGCTGGGGCTGGGCGGCGTCGACCTTGTGGTAGTCCAGTTCGAGCTGGCGGCCATGCAGCAGGGCGTCGTGGACGGTGGCGACCACGCCGGCGTCCACCACCGGCGGCTGCAGGGGCGGGCCGGCGTCGATGACGGCGATGCGTTCGCGCCAGCGGCTGCCCGGGGTGGCGCGGTGCAGATCGAGCAGGGCGCGGGCCTCGGCCAGGCGCGGCTGCAGGCTGGCCAGCAGGGGCGCGGGCACCAGGGCCTGCAGATGGCGGCCCAGCAGGTCCAGGGCCAGGGCCTCGGCCAGGTCCATGCCGGGCGCGTTGATGCCGGGTGCGTCGACGGGCCACCGCCAGCCGATGGGTCGGCTGCGTTCGTCGCGCTCCAGCTTGAATGCCTCTTCCAGTGTGTGCAGGTCGCGTTCGACGCTGCGCCGGGTGACCTTGTATCCAAAGCCCTCCAGCGCCTGGTGCACCTCGGCGGCGGTCACCTTGCGGGGGGCACGCGGAATCGCGCGCAGCATGGCCAGGTGACGCTTGACGAGCTGGGTCATGCCGGCTCCGGTGCGGGGTGCGAGGGTGAGGCCACTGTAGCCGGCGGCACAGGGCGGGCGCCAGCGCCATGCGACACGGGGTGTCGCATGGGGGGCGCCTAATGGCGGACCAGGAGGAACGCCATGGCCCGCACTCACCGAACCCGATCCCGCTCCCGCCTGCCGCACTGGCACAGGGAATCGCCGCCCAGGCCGGCGCGCCTGTTCGCCGCGGCCTTCGATTCGCCGATGGACCGGGCCGCGGGGCTGCTCGCCCTGCGCATCGTCGAGGGCGAACGCCTGCACGCCCGGCTGGTGCACAGCGGCTGCCTGGCCGATTCCGACCTGCTGCCCCTGTTCGGCCTGGGCCTGAACGACCCGGACGAGGCGCTCACCCCTGCCCTGCTGGCGCAGTGGACGCGAACCCGCCTGGACACGCTGACCGCGGCGCCGGTGCCGCCGCTGCGGCCACTGGACGGCAATGTCGCGCGGATCGGCGAGCTGCTGGGTCTTTCGCCCTGCGAACGCGCGCTGTTGCACATGGCCGTGCTGGTCAACCACAGCCGCTGGTTCACCGCGCTGTTCGACTGCGGCCGGCCCGGGCCCGGCCAGGCCAACCGCTGGCTGGCGACGGCACTGGGCCATTCCAGCGCGGCCATTGCCCGGGCGCTGGCACCGGGCTCGACCCTGGTGCGCAGCGGGCTGGTCAATCGCGGCGGCTACGACCACCACAGCCAGCCGCTGGAGATGGACACGCTGCAGGTGCAGTGGCTGATGACGCCACGGCTGGACACGCGGCGGATGCTGGCCCGCCTGGTGAAGCCGGCGCCGCCCGCCAGCCTGGACCTGGCCGATTTCGCCCACGTGCCCGAGGCCGGCCTGATCCAGCGCTACCTGCAGCGCGCCTTCCGGCCGCGCCGGCGCGGCACCAACCTGCTGCTGCACGGGGACCCCGGCACCGGCAAGACCGAGTTCGTGCGCGCGCTGGCCGCCGGCCTGGCGCTGACCCTGCACGAGGTGCCGACCGAGCACGAGGACGGATCGGCGGTCAGTGGCGACCGGCGCTTCCGCAGCTATGCGCTGTCCCAGGATCTGCTGGCGCCGCGGCCGCGCCACCTGCTGCTGTTCGACGAGGTCGAAGACGTGTTCGGCTGCATCGACGGGGGCGGCACGGGTCGTTTCTTCGGCACCCGCCGCGATCCGGACAGCATCGCCAAGGGCTGGGTGAACCACACCCTGGAGAGCAACCCGGTGCCGACCGTATGGGTGTGCAACAGCATCCATGCGATCGACCCGGCCTTCCTGCGCCGCTTCGACCTGGTGGTGGAATTCAGGCAGCCGGTGCGCAGCGTGCGCCGCCGGGTGCTGGGCCGGCACTTCGGCCACGACCTGCTGCCACCGCCGGCGCTGGACCGACTGGCCCAGCTCGATCCGCTGCCGCCGGGTCTGGTCGGTCGCGCCGCCAAGGTGGTTCGTGTGCTCGGCAGCCGACAGCCCGGGCAGCGCGAGGCCGAGGCCCGCTGTGTGCTGGAGGGCAGCCTGAAGGCGCTGGGCCATCGGCCGAAGACCGCCTCGCCCACCCTGCCCGGCCACTACGACCCCGGCGTGCTCAACACCGACCGCGACCTGGGCGCCCTGGTCGAGGGCCTGCGCGCCGGCCGCGCGGCCCGGCTGTGCCTGTACGGGCCGCCAGGCACCGGCAAGAGCGCACTGGGCCACCACCTGGCGCAGGTGCTGGATCGTCCCCTGCTGGTGCGGCGCGGTTCCGACCTGCTCAGCCTGTGGGTGGGCGGCACCGAGGCCAACCTGGCCCGGGCCTTCGAGCAGGCGCGCGACGAGGGCGCGCTGCTGCTGATCGACGAGGCCGACGGCTTCCTGCAGGACCGCAGCCAGGCGCGGACGAGCTGGGAGGTGACCGGCGTCAACGAACTGCTGACCCAGATGGAAGCCTTCGAAGGCGTGTTCGTGGCCAGCACCAACCTGGTCGAACGGCTGGACCCGGCGTCGCTGCGGCGTTTCGATTTCAAGGTCCGCTTCGGCTTCCTGGACCGGGGCCAGCGGCGGCGGCTGCTAACCAACGTATTGGCGGACGCCGGCGGTGCTGCGGAAGACCTCGATGCGGCAGCGCTGCGGCGGCTCGACGCCCTGGACCGGCTGACGCCCGGCGATGTCGCCAACGTGCTGCGCCAACTCGCAGTGACCGGCGAACCGGCCACCGCCACGCGCCTGCTCGACCTGCTCGAGGCCGAGCTGCGCCTGAAGCCGGGCGCGGCGGCGCCGGGCATCGGCTTCCTGGCGCAGGGCTGATGCCATGCGCTGGACGCGCGGCTGGCTGGAGGTGGGCAGCGCCGGGCAACTGGAGCATCGTTTGCGCCGCCCGGTCGACGTGGCGGTGCACGGCCGCCGCTGCGTGGTGGCCTACCTGCGCTGGGATCGTGCGGCCGCCGGCGGAGGACGCTGGCGCCTGGTGCGCATGACCGGCCTGCGGCATCCCGACGGCCGCTGGTTGCTGCGCCGGCGCGCCGACCACAGCGAACTGGTGCTGCGTCTGTCGCGGGACCGGCGGGTGCTGACCGGCGCCCTGGCAGGGCCGGGTGGCCGGGAGAGCTGGCGGATCTAGCTGGTGCAGCCTCTTCCGGAGGACGCGCCGGCGCCGGCGCGCGCACGGGGGGTGTCGGACCGGCGCTTGCGTCCCGCGCTGGCCGCCTGCCGCTACACCCTGCACGCCGGCCAGTGGCGCAACGGCGAGGCCCGGCAGCGCGATGCCCTGCTGCTTGCCGGCCGGGTCTGGCAGCACGCGCGCCTGGGCCTGCGCGAGGTGGAGCTGGTCGCGGCCGATACCGTGCTCGCCCTGGCCACCGGCCTGCCCGGCCACGCCGCCGCGCCGGCGGCCAGCCGCATCGTGCTCGATGCCCTGCGCCGCCTGCTGGTCGAACGCCCCGAACTGCGCAGCGATGGCCGGCCCGGCCATCGCCTGATCGCCGAGGTGCAGCGCGAACTGCAGCGCCGCCTGGGCCGCCGTCCGCACGGCCGCGGCGCCGGTGCCAGCCTGGTGCTGGCGCATCTGCGCGGGGCGTCGTTGCAGGTGCTGGCGATCGGGACCGGGCGCGCGGTGCTGTGGCCGGCGGGCGGCGAGCCTGCCCTGCTCGGCAGCGCGCAGGACCTGCGAGCACTGCATGGCGCCTCTGGCGATGGCGCCGCCGGCGGTGGCCTTTCGCCAGACGTCCTGCCCGCTGCCCTGCGCCACCCCGCGGTGGCGCTCAGCGCCGATGGCGATGCCGACCTGCTGGCCGTGCAGCGTCTGCGTCGCACTCTGGCACCCGGCGACAGCGTGCTGCTGCTCAGTCCAGGCGCGGTCGAGGCAGTGCTGGGCGCGCGTTGCCAGGACGATGGGGAACTGTTGTCCGTATTGCGCGAGCGCCTTCGAGGCGTGCGCAGCGCAGCGGGATTCGCCTTACGCCTGAGGCAGCACCTGCGTCTATCGCGCCATTCCTCTGCCGCCTGCGCAGGCTTTCTGCTGGTGGTCTTCGGTGAGACTGCAGGGTGAATCAGGTGTCCCTATGCGGCGATCCGATATCGAGCCATGCCGCTGCTGCCGGGGTACAGTGCGGCAGGGATGGAAATCAGTGCAAAGGGAGGAATTTCATGATCGAGGACCTCGGCACACTGTTGCGGGTCGAAGACGACTACGTCGACTTCAATCGCGAGGAACGCAACTACGCAGCCGTGCTGTACCACCACCTGATGGCCGAGCCGGCGGCCATGTCGAGGTTTCTGCAACTGGTGGCGCCAGGCGTCAACTGCGAGGACGGCTATCCGCACATCTATTTCGAGTATGCCCACGTCCGCGACCTGTGGGAGCAGGCGCGCCGGATGCCGCATATGGCCAACCTCGTGGACCGCAATACGCGGTACTTCAATGCCATGCTGGCGTTCCTGCGATCGGATTGTGAGGACGGTGTGGTGGCTGGCGTCAACAAGGCGCTGGACAAGCTGGAATCCGGGGTGGACCGGCGTTACCGGCGGGCAAGGGCTACGCCAAGTCCAAGTGGTCCGGCTCTGGTAGAGCCAATCGACACTGCCTTTGTCGAGCGTTTCAACAGGGTCTTCGTAGCCGGCAGACAGTCGGTGGATCAGCTGCAGAGCCCAGCGCGCTGGAGCGCCGTCGCGCTTGGCCAGCTTGCAAGGTCGGACAAGACCCTGGCTGAAACCGCCTGCCGCCTCAAGTGGGCCTTCAACGCCAAGGCGGATCTGGTCATCCATACCGGCCGGCGCGCCGCGGTGTGCATCGAGATCAAGCTGGACTCCAAGACCTCGACCTACACCATGCCCCCCCTGGCATCGGGCAAAGACGGCAATGCGGTCGACTCGCCCTTCAAGATGTCGCAACTGGGGTTGCAGCAGTACATCCTGGAGTCGCTCCTGGGCTTCGACGCACGCTTTGCGATCCTCGGACGACCCGGGCCCGGAGGGGTCGTGCGCGTTCCGGATAGATACACTGATGATCCGAAGCGTCCCAACCAAACGGACGATCCCAGGCATCCCAAGGGAATCTCCTGGCGCCAGGCATTCGAGGCCGTTCTGGGCGCTGGCTTCTGTGCTGACGGCGCCTCGCGCGGGTTCACCGATCGGATGGTGCGCCTCGTCTGCAAGGAAGGGAAGTCGTGAGCGCTGGCCATTACCTCTCCAAGTCGCGCGTCCAATCCGGCCGCCAGTGCCACCGCCGTCTCTGGCTGGAGGTGCACCGGCGATCCAGCCTGGCCTGGTCGCCGCAGGCACAAGCGAAGCTAGACGCCGGCAGCCGCTTCGGCGAGCTCGCGCAATCCTTGCTGGGCGGCGGGCTGCTGATCGACGCCGGCCACCGGGACGCCGCCCAGGCGCTGGCGCAGACGGCGGCGGCGCTTGCCCGTCCGGCCAGCGAGGTGCCGCGGCTGTTCGAGCCGGCCTTTGAGCATGAAGGTGTGCGCGTGCGCGTGGATGCGCTGGAACGGGGTCCGGACGGCGATCGACTGGTCGAGGTGAAATCGACCACCGGGGTGAAGGCGCCGTATCTGTGGGATTGCGCCGTCCAGACCTGGGTGGCGCGCGGTGCCGGCCGGCCGGTGCGCTCGGTGGCGATCGGCCATGTCGACAGCCGCTTCGTCTACCGCAGCGAAGGCGACTACCGGGGGCTGCTTGCCGTCACCGACATTACGGCCCAGGTCGAAGCGCTCGTCCCGCAAGTGCCCGAGGTCGTCGCCACCTTGAAGCAGGTGATTGGCGCCGACGAGCCGGCCATTCGCACCGGCGCACACTGTGCCAGCCCCTACGACTGCCCGTTCCTGGACCACTGCGCCAGCCAGGAGCCGGCGCCGCCGGTCTTCCCGATCACCGTCCTGCCGCGCGCGGGCAAGTTGCTGGAGCGTCTCGCCGCGCTCGGCTACAGCGACCTGACACAGGTTCCGGACACGCTGCTGGACGGCGAACTGCATCGGCGCATAGCCCTGGCCAGCCGGACCGGAACGCCCTGGACCTCCGGCGCGCTGCCGGACCTGCTGGCCTCCCTGCCCTACCCGCGCCATTACCTGGACTTCGAGACGGTCAGCTTCATCATCCCGCGCTGGCTCGGCACCCGGCCGTTCCAGGCACTGCCGTTCCAGTTCTCCTGCCACACCGAGGCCGCGGACGGCAGCCTGCAACACACCGGGTTTCTCGACCTCAGCGGCGCGGCGCCGATGGCGGATTTCGTCGAGGCCGTACTTGCCGCCGTGGGCAAGGTCGGGCCGATCCTGGTCTGGAACCGGGGCTTCGAGGCGGGCGTGCTGGGTCGGCTCGCGGCCGACTTTCCGCACCGCGCCACCGAGCTGGAGGCGGCGGCCGATCGCATGATCGACCTGCTGCCCATCTATCGCGAGCACTACTACCACCCCGACCAGCGCGGCTCCTGGTCGATCAAGGCGGTGCTGCCCACCGTCGCGCCCGACCTCGATTACGGTGACCTGGCGGTGGCCGATGGCCAGGCCGCCCAGCTCGCCTACCAGGAGGCCATCGACCCCGGAACACCGCCCGAGCGGCGCGCGGAACTGCGTGACCAGCTCGAGCGCTACTGTGAGCTGGACTCGCGGGCCATGGTGCGGCTGGTGCGACACTGGACGCCGAAGTGATGGAATCCGCACCACGCCGGACAAGCCCATGCGGCCGAGAGGCACGGGAAGTGCGAGGATGGCAGGCCCCTGACGGTCAGGCGTGATGCCATGCCCACCCATGCCGAACTACGCAACGACTTCAAGGCGCTTCCGGTCGCCGACACGCCGGACGCCTGGCGGGTGCGCGTGCACCGCGCGCTGAGCTGGCTGGGCCGTGCCGATGCCGAGACCGACGATGCGGATGCGCGCTTCGTGTTCCTGTGGATCGCGCTCAATGCCGCCTACGCGCGGGAAATCGGCCTGGGCGAGACCGAGCGCGCGCGCCTGCGCGACTTCCTGGCCCGACTGGTTGCCCTGGACGCCAGCGGCCGGATCCACCAGGCGCTGTTCGTCCAGTTCAGCGGCCCGATCCGCACCCTGATCGACAACAAGTATGTCTACCAGCCGTTCTGGACCGCCCAGCAGAACTGGGACCGCAACGAGTCCTGGCGAGAGGGTTTCGAGGCCAGCCGCAAGGTCGCACTGCGCGCGCTGATGGACAAGGACACCGTGCGCGTGCTGTCGATCGTCTTCGACCGCCTCTACGTCCTGCGCAACCAGCTCGTCCACGGCGGCGCCACCTGGAACGGCGCCGTCAACCGCCAGCAGGTCCGCGACGGCGTCGCCATCCTCGCCACCCTGCTGCCCCTGCTGCTGGAGCTGATGATCGCCCATCCGGGCGAGGATCATGGAGAGATTCTGTATCCGGTAGTGGCGTGAGGATGAGAGGCGCTGCCGTATTGCGAAGGATTGGCGGCCACGCGGGCGCACTGCGTGGCGCGCACCGGTCAGACCTGAGGCCTCCTTAAGCGACCTTCCGCTGCCGCACGCAATACGACCGTTGTACTCGTCCCTGATCGAGCACCTGCCCGGAGAACCCCGCCATGCGCCTGTCCCTGATCCCTGCCCTGCTGCTCACAGCCACCCTTGCGCAGGCCCAACCGCTCGCCCTGGTCCAGGTCGACGGACTGGTACCCGAACCGCGCGCCCAGGACTACGACTCGCGCGACGAGCCGCTGTGCGCAGGAGACGCCCGGCCGCCTGAAACGCTGGCCGAGCAGGCGCTCACCGGCCGCGGCTGGCTGCTTACCGATCCGGCTCTGGTCGAAGGCGATACCCGTGTCGTGCCCGCCGCCGACGCGCAGGTCGGCTCCTGCCGCTTCTGGGGCACCTCGGTCTTCGTTTTCCGGCGCGACCGACTGCTCGGGCTGATCCAGACGGAGGATCCGCAGGCCTATCTGACCCTGCGCCTGCAAAGCCCGGCGCTGCTCGTCGTCGATGCTCGCTACCGAAACCCCGATGACGCGCAGTGCTGCCCGTCCGGAGAGCTGAGCGTGCGCTATCGCATCACCGATGAGGGTGTCTCGGCACTTTCGCCCTGAGGGCGGAGCTGGAGGCCCCGGTTTCTCCCGCAGGCCGCACCGGTCCAGTTTGACCGCACACACTCGTACAGGCTCACCTGATGTCCCAGACCGATATCGACCTGCTCAGACAGTCCCCGCTGTTCCAGCTCTCGCTGGCCTCCCGGGAATTGTTCCACAGCAATTTCCTGGCGTGGCTGTTCGGCCAGCGTCCCGACTGGGTGGGTCGGATCCTGGGAACAGCACCGGAGCACCGCGACTGGGTCCTTGGCGAGAAGGGCATCCGGCGCGAGGAGCGCAACCTGGATCTGGTGATCCACCTGGCGAACGGCTCGACGCTGATCGTCGAGAACAAGGTGAAGTCGGTGCCATACACCGAACAGCTCGAGCGCTACGAGACGCTGGTCCGGGACGCAAAGGAGACCTATCCCGAGCCCCACTTCCTGCTGCTCACGCTGTCCCCCGGCGACGCGCCCGCAACCGCCACCTGGCCGGTCGTCTCCTATGGCGAGATGGCCGAACGACTTGCGCAGGCCGCGACCACCCTCGCTGACGGATACGAGCGGCATCTTGTCGAAGACTACGCGAGTTTCATCCGGTCCCTGTCCGTTCTGGGCGTCACCAGCGAGGCGGACCCGTGGATCGACGACCGCCCGCTGCTGCGCGAACTTCGAATCGCCGACCTGCTCCAGAAACGCAAGGCGACATGGCTGGCGCGCAACCTGACCGAAGGGCTGCGCGCTCGTGGCTTCCACGGTCTGGTTGGCCCTGGCAGCAAGGCGAGCGACCTGAGGGTCGGCGAACTGCTCGTCTACGACGGCCTGACCAATGGCAACGGCCTGGTCGGCTTCGTGCTGGCGATATCCGACGGGCCGAAACTGCCCGGCGCGCGCGCCCTGCCCCGCTACGGCTTCGGCGTGCAGATCCAGGGGAACCAGTACCGGAGCTTCGTCGAGCTGCTCAGACCTGAACGCCCCGGAGCGGACACGCTGGCCGCCTTCCGCAGGCTCTGCCTTGATCTGTTCCAGGCGTCTCCGCTTCCCGGCTGGTGGGTGGCCGGCGATCCGGGAGACGCGTCCAAGGACCTGTGTACCTACGGAGGTGTTTTCCTTTACCGGTACACCATGCTCAGCAAGCACCGTTCGGATCCGACCCCTACCTTGAACACGCTGGCCGGACGCCTCGCGGCATCGGCGAGTGCCCTAGTCGAAGGCGCCACCGCTGTGCAAAACGCGCTGCCTGGCAGGGCGCCGCACTAGCCAGCGGCACGGCATGCCAGGCAAGCCCTTCCGATCGGCCAGCCGATCGATTCCAGTGGTCCGAAGGACTCCTGCGTCACCATGGGAATCACGTTTGGCCGCATAAGCACCTTCATGTCCTACCAGTCCGCGCCCGCGGGGCGTGAAGATCGACACGCCTGATCCCTCGAGGTCGTGATGGACGACAGTCCGATGGTGTACCTGATCGGCTAAGCCTAGTCTCGGCAGGGACTGCGCCGCAGGCCCTGTCCAGACAGCATTTCATGACGCAGCGACAACGCCTCGCGCCGGGTTGCCCGAGGCCTTGGATCGCTCGCAATGCGCCGAAAACCGCACCTGGTTCGCGAACGATGTCACGGACGACCGCTTCCGACGCGGAAATCCGATTTTTCCTATTGACTACAGGTTGCCCTGTTTACACCATGATACACAGCACCTGCGCAGGAGGCTGCCGTGGTCGACAGGCAGGTGCTGATGGCTGTTTTCCGCGATTCAATGGAATGGAGGGTTCGAACATGTATGCGCGACTGGCAGCGATTCTTCTCGCGATCCTGTTCTCGGCCGATGTCCGCGGAAGCGCTCCGCGGGTCTTGATGGACTGCCCCGGCTGCTCCGACGCTCAGATCCGGGATCTTGTCGGTATGACCGGCGACGGCATTCGTCTGGTGGTGGACTTCCAGCGTCGGTTCATTCGGGAGTATCTGGTATCCGGCACCCCCCTGATTCCCAGGAACCAGGACGGGAACATCGTCCGCATCGCAGATGTGCAGGAAGTGCCGGTGTCCCCCGTCTATCAGCAGCTCTATGAGGCGCTGCAGCAATACTACGACCTGGACCCGGGGCTGTTTTCCAACTTTTCCATCACCGTTCCAATCGACCGCATTGGTGTCGATCCGAACACCGGCAATTCCTTCCAGCCGTTCGATATCGGGTTCTACGGACCCAGCATGTTCCACCACAACAACTTCGTGCAGCGGATAAGGGACATCATTTCGTCGGAATCGTGGACTCGGCAGGCCCTGTCCCCACGTCTGGCCGACGCCATGTTCGGCATCGTGCATCGAATCACGGGGCTTGGATTGCAGGTGTTGATAGGAGCGAGCATCAACTGGAACCCCACCGGCGGCATCTGGACGATCAACCTGTGCGATTCCGCCGGCTACTGCGTGCGCGTTCAGGTCACCAAGAGCGGGGAAGTGATCTTCGACGGGGCCTTTGACGGGGTGGGCAACAGGATCCCTTCCCTCTTCGGCAACGGCGCCGCACTCGGCTACCCGCCCGGAACCACCAGTCACGGCGAGCGGACGGGCAATGAGCTTTCGAACCGGGGAATTCCGGTCAGTTCGAGCGGTGGCAACGGGGGCTGGCTGTACATCAGCTGCACCTACATCAATGGCGTGATGGTGTCCTGCACCATCGAGGCCAGGCAAAACTAGTCCTGGGCGATGCCCCCGAGCGTGGGTCTGCAGGCGGGCGCTGCAGACCCACGCAAAGCAGCGGCTTGCCCGACGTGGCGGACTGCCCCAGGCTGGACTGCCCTGTCACCCCGGCGGCCACGTCATCCGCCGCCCCGCCAGCAGGTGCAGGTGGATGTGGTGGACGCTCTGGCCGCCGTCGTCGCGGCAGTTCATGACGACGCGGTAGCCGCGCTCGGCGAAGCCTTGCTCGCGGGCCCAGCGGGCGGCGGCCAGCATCAGCCGGCCGAGCAGGGCCTGGTCGTCGTCGGTGGCGTCGTCGAGGGTGGCGATGGCGCGCTTGGGGATGAACAGGACGTGGGTGGGGGCCTGGGGGTTGATGTCGCGGAAGGCCAGCACCTCGTCGTCTTCGAAGACGATGTCGGCGGGGATCTCGCGGCGGATGATCTTGCTGAACAGGGTGTCGGACATGGGGGTTCCTGCTTCGGTCGGATGCCATTGCAGCGCTTCGGGGGGGCTGGGGCAAGGGCGGGCCCTCTCTCCCGGCCTCTCCCCCGCAGGCGGGGGAGAGGAGAAGTGGGGTGCTGCGGCGAGCAGTCCGGGGCCGGCGCGATCTTGCGACAGCGCGCTACGATCCATGGCGCCTCGCGCCTGCTCCCGAGTCCCGAGTCCCGAGTCCCGAGCCCCGAGT